>CAXHAT010000238.1:0-10805 GCA_964014485.1 uncultured Deferribacteres bacterium | reverse complement strand
AATTATAAACAACTTGCCGCACTTTTCTTCTCTTTTTATTTTAGAAATTTAGGTAACACAAGAAAATGTCGAGAATCTCGCCCAACTCGTCGACAAACATGGTTGGCCGCATGTTTCCCAGGTTGGCGAAAGAGCAGCCTACGCTGCCGCTTTGGTCGTCAATCACGCGAATCATAAAACGCGCAGAGAATATCTGCCGATTATAAAAGACGCTTGCGAAAAAAACGAAGCGAATTGGAATGACTTCGCACAAATTCAAGATCGAATTCTGCTCGAGGAAGGCAAAAAACAAATCTACGGCACGCAAATGGAGTTTGACGAGAGACTGAAAAAATACGTTCCCCAATCTCTCGAAGACCCGAAAAACGTCAATGCGCGGCGGGCGGCGATTGGGCTCGACACAATTGAAGCTCAGCTCAAAAAATTCAGCGAAGCCAACGCACGAGATTTAGGGCAATGATGAAGACTGTATGATTTTGGGTAGGTAGAGATCATTGATAAAAGTGTTTTTTAGCACCATGCCGTTCCGAACAAAGAAGCATCGTATTATCGCCTTTTCCCATCTTCCTAATTGATGTTACGCGCCAGCTATGAAACCAAAGATACTCCTGTTAAAGTCATTCCCGCCTGCGCGAGAATGACGTAAAGCGACGTTTCTCTGGCGCCGTTTCAGAAATTTCCAAGAGTGCGCAACATGAGTTCCTAAAACAACCGGCGGAGCTGCTCATTCCTTGTTTGTGCAAAGTTGAAACCCGTACAAATTGAGATAGAACCTTTTTACCTTTACTTCTTGGAATGAATTTGACCAAGTTGTGAACTGATGTTACGCGCCAGCTTTATAATACAGCAACCTTTTATCAAAGTCATTCGGCGGCGGCGCCCTACCGCCAACCTAATTTCGAGACGCCCAAAATTCTCGTTCCCAATCTCGGGATTGGGAACGCAATTGCACTCGAAACTCCAGTTTCGACCGAGTTCTTTGGTTTGAAACCGGAGTTTCGCGCCCATTTTCATCCCCAAGCCGGAGTTTGGGAACGAGCCGTAATGAGATGCTGTTTTCGGTTGAGTCTCGGAAATGCTTATCGGAAATGCTTAACTGCGCGTAACATCAGTTACGATCAAGGAAAGCTACCGAAAGAAATTTGACGTGATATGAAAGACATTCCAAAAGAAGAAGGTTTTGAGCGTATCGTTCTCAAAATGACCTCCAGCCTTGACCTTCAGGAGGTGTTGACTGCAATTACGCAAGGTCTCGTTGACGAACTCGACGCGGCGTTCGCGCGTATTTGGCTGCTCAACACCGGCGATATTTGCGCTGAATGCTTCAAAGCAGCCGATTGCCAAAACCGAGAACAATGCCTCCACCTTCAGGCAAGCGCTGGAATTTACACTGACATCGACGGCGAATATCGACGCATTCCGCTAGGGTCGTTTAAAATCGGGCGAATTGCTTCCTCCCGCGAGCTTATCGCGACTAACGATGCACTGAACGATGAGCGTATTTCCAACAAAGAGTGGCTCCGGAAAAACGGGCTGCGGGCGTTTGCCGGACACCCGCTTGTTTTTCGCGGCGAACTTTTGGGCGTTATCGGCATGTTTAGCAAGCGCACTTTGGCAAAGAAGGAATTTGACAGACTCGCCATTCTCGCGCACCAATCTGCAATTGCCATCAAAAATGCGCAGCTTTTCGAAGCGCTCAACCAACTCCAACGTAAAAACGAGCTCATTCTGAATTCTGCTGGAGAAGGGATCTATGGTTTGGATAAGGACGGTTGCACAACGTTCGTCAATCCGGCCGCAGCCAGGATTCTGGGATGGGAGACGGAAGATTTAATTGGCAAGCCGCAACACAATCTTATACACCACACACGCGCCGACGGCGAACCATATCCTCGGGAAAAGTGCCCTATTTATGCGGCATTCAAAGACGGCCAGGTGCATACGGTAAACGATGAGGTGTTTTGGCGGCGGGACGGCGAGTGCGTGCCTGTCGAATACACCAGTACGCCAATTCGAGATCATGAAAACGAGCTCGTCGGCGCGGTCGTTACATTTCGCGATATAACCAAACGCAAGCAGGCTGAAAAGAAACTGCGCAATGCTTTTTCGGAAATCGAGCAGTTGAAAGATCGATTGCAGGCTGAAAATATTTACTTGCAAGAAGAGATCAAGCTCGAACACAATTTCGATGAAATTATCAGCGCCAGCCAATCATTCAAGAAAGTTTTACGAAAAGTCGAGCAAGTGGCTTCGACGGACGCAACGGTTCTCATCTTGGGCGAAACAGGCACGGGTAAAGAGCTTATAGCACGCGCGCTGCATACAATTAGCCCGCGAAAGCAACGAGCGCTTGTCAAAGTGAACTGCGCTGCTTTGCCCGCCAATCTGATCGAGAGCGAGCTTTTTGGGCATGAAAAGGGAGCGTTCACCGGCGCGCTGTCCCGAAAGCAAGGGCGTTTTGAACTGGCGGATCGCGGCGCCATCTTTTTGGATGAAATCGGCGATTTGCCTCTGGAATTGCAAGCCAAACTCTTACGCGTTTTGCAGGAAGGAGAGTTTGAGCGCCTCGGCGGCGTGGAGACGATCAAGGTCGACGTTCGCGTGATTGCCGCCACGAACATTGATTTGGCGAGCGCGGTTCGGGCGGGCGATTTTCGGGAAGACCTTTTTTACCGCCTCAACGTTTTTCCGATAAACCTGCCGCCGCTGCGAGAACGCCGAGAAGACGTTTCGCTGCTTGTCAACCACTTCGCGAAAAAGCTTGGCGCAAAATTGGGGAAGAAAATCACCGTCGTGCCGCAAAAAGCGATGAAAACGCTGGAATCCTACCATTTTCCCGGCAACGTGCGAGAGCTGGAGAATATCGTTGAGCGCGCGATTATCCTGACCAGTGACCAAACCCTCAGAATTGAAGACGGTTTTGGCGGCGTTGAAGCTGCGCCTCTGTCTGTCGAGAGCGGCGGCACGCTTGAAGAAGTGGAACGCAATCATATCACAGCCGTTCTTGAAGAAACGAATTGGCGAATTGAGGGGCCAAAGGGGGCGGCGCTGCGCCTGGGAATCAATCCAAACACCCTGCGATCCCGGATGCGAAAGCTTGGGATTAAAAAGTGAATTCCGTGATATTTCGTAGTTCTGCGATATTTAACGGATTCATTCTTCTCTAAAAACTTACCGAACTCCTTCTGGATAATCCTTTCTAAATCTCTGTTTTTCAAAAACCTGCCTTTGTAGTTTTTTACGCTCTTCTATGTTTGGCCCACGCCTTGCCTAAGGACGGAGCGATGATCATCACAAATCAGTCAAGCCCAATCTCAATAACTTTGAAGAAAGGAAGAGCAAAATGAAAACGAGAAAACAATTTTTGATGACAATTCTTGCGGCGGCTTTAAGTTTCGCGACAACTGCACAGGCGCAGCTCCCCAATCCCGGCATGAAAATCGACCCTGAGCGCACGGCCATTGTGATCACCGATCCGCAGAACGATTTCCTGAGTCCTGACGGCGTGACCTGGGGCGTGGTCGGCAAGAGCGTCACCGAGAACAATACTGTCGCCAATATCGAAGCGCTTTTGAAAATTGCTAAAAAGCGCAACCTTCCAGTTTTCGTTTCGCCTCATTACTATTATCCGACGGACAAAGGCTGGAAATTCGAAGGCGCGCTTGAAGCGTTGATGCACAAAATCGGTATGTTCGACCGCAAGGACGCCCTGAGTTTGGACGGCTTCGAAGGCTCCGGTGCGGACTTCCTGGAAATTTACAAGCCCTACATTCAGGACGGCGAAACCGTTGTGACCAGCCCGCACAAGGTCTACGGCCCCGAAGCCAACGATCTCGTTTTGCAACTGCGCAAACGTGGAATCGATAAAGTCATTCTCGCCGGCATGTCGGCGAATCTGTGTACCGAATCGCATTTACGCGAGCTGTTAGAGCAAGGCTTTGAAGTGGCCGTGGTCAAGGATGCAACAGCGGCGGCGGTCGTCCCGGACGGCGACGGATATCAAGCGGCGTTGGTGAATTTTCGCTTCATCGCGAACACGGTTTGGACGACGAAGGAAGCCGTGAAAGAAATCGAACAAGCCATGGCGACGAATTAATGAGACGCGAATTGTTTGGGCTGTTTTAAGCAGAGCAGGCAGCCCAAAACTTTCAAGATTGCAATGAATCAAGCATAATTTCTGAGGAGAATATCATGAAAGACGCAAAAGAGAATTCACGGCAAGCACGTAACATTTTAGTCCTCGGCGGCACAGGGAAGACCGGCCGTCGCGTGGCGGAGAGACTTGAAGCGCGCGGGGCGTCGGTAAGAATCGGTTCGCGCACGGCTGAACCGCCGTTCGATTGGGAAGACCCCCAAAACTGGTCAGAAGCCTTGAATGGAATTGACGCGGTTTATGTCACTTTTCAACCTGATTTGGCCGTTCCCGGCGCACGCACGGCCATCGAAAAATTGACGGCTCTCGCGATCGAAAACGGCATACAAAAAATGGTCTTGCTTTCTGGGCGGGGCGAACGAGAAGCAGAACTTTGCGAGCAAATCGTAATGAACGCCGGCGCGGATTGGACGATTGTTCGAGCGAGCTGGTTCAATCAGAATTTCAGCGAAAGCTTTTTTCTCGATCCCATATTGGCCGGACATGTTGCGCTGCCCAAAGGAGAAACGCTCATTCCGTTCGTTGACGCCGACGACATTGCCGACGTGGCGACGGAAGCGCTCCTCGATGACAAGCACAACGGCCAAATCTATGAATTGACCGGTCCGCGCCAGTTGACATTCAAGCAAGTTACGGAAGAAATCTCAAAAGCCGCCGGCAGAGAAATTGAGTTCAACGCGATCACGATGGCCGAGTACGCAAAAATGCTTGGCGAATTTCAAGTTCCGAAAGATTACATTTGGTTGATCAATTATCTTTTCACGGAAGTTTTGGTCGATGAGAATTCAAGCGTTTCGAGCGACATAGAAAAAGTCCTGGGGAGAAAAGCCAGGGATTTTGCTGAATACGCCCGAGAGACCGCCGCAACCGGAATCTGGAATCCCGCTTCAAACATCGAACAAATTGAACCGGCACAGGCCGCTTTGGCCTAAACTCACGATTCGGGGGCTGTCTCAAAACATAATATTTTAGAGTGCGACACAACATGTCGTAGATGTTCAAAATCTTGAACCCCTACATTTGGTATGTCTTTCGGTCAGAGACCATGTTTTGGGACAGCCCCCTGGGCTGTTAACGTCATTCCCGCCTGTGCGCCTGCGCGGGAATGACACAAAGACCATGCTTGGAAACTGGCATATAGCATCATTCAAGAAAAGAAAAATTTTTATCTGAGGAGAACTGTCATGAACCGTTTGAAATTCAATCTGCAAAGAATGGTGACGCTGGCTGTCGGCGCACTGATTATTGCTGCTGGCTTGTCCATGCTGACCAATGAAACGCAGCACGTTTCGGCCAACCCGTCGAAAGTTCACGACAAAAATCATCCGACGCTTTACAAGACCATCGACGTGGACGGGCTGAACATTTTTTACCGCGAAGCAGGCGCGAAAGAAGCGCCGACGATCCTTCTCTTGCACGGCTTTCCGACCTCGTCGCATATGTTCAGAAATCTCATTGCCGACTTGTCCGACAGCTTCCACTTGATCGCGCCGGATTATCCTGGTTTCGGCAACAGCGATCAGCCGGCGATGGACGAATTCGACTACAGTTTTGATAATTACAGCCTGCTCATCGAAAAGATGCTGGCAAAGCTCAACATCGATTCCTACTCGATTTATCTGATGGACTACGGCGCGCCAATCGGATTTCGAATCGCGGCGAAGCACCCCGAAAAAGTGCAGGCGCTGATCGTGCAAAACGGCAACGCTTACAAAGAAGGCTTGCGGGATTTTTGGATTCCGATCAAAAAATATTGGAAGGACAGAACGCCGGAAAATGCGGAACCGTTGAAAGGGTTCATCACGAAAGAAGGCGTTGAGTGGCAGTTCACGCACGGCGTTAGAGATAAATCCGTCATCAGCCCGGATAACTGGAACATCGATTTGAGACACCTGACGCGGGCGGGAAATCCGACGATCCAACTGCAATTGTTTTACGATTATCAAACCAATGTCCCCCTGTACCCAAGCTGGCAAGCGTATTTCAGAAAACACCAGCCGCCGACTCTGATTGTTTGGGGCAAGAACGACTATATTTTTCCGGCGGAAGGCGCGCATCCTTACAAACACGATTTGAAAAACCTCGAGTTCCATTTGCTGGACACAGGCCATTTTGCACTGGAAGAAGATGGTAAGGTCATCGCGGATCATATCAGAAATTTTCTAACGAAGAATGTCATGTCATTAGCCGAAGCTGAAGTGTCGCGTTAGCGCTTGAAAAGTTAAATCTTTGCCCAAAAGCAACGATCTTGATGACAGGAAAATGGAGAAAGAAATGGATACGAGCGAAGAAAGATTTCGTGATCTCAAACATCACGACACGATGGCAAAACCAAATCGTCTGCTGGACGCCAAAACCGTCCGGCTGAAAAAGTCTGGCCTCAATCTTCGTTACGCCGAGCTGGGCGATCCCGCGAAACCGACGGTGTTATTACTCCACGGCGTGCCCGAGAATCTGCAGGGCTGGTATGCAGTTGCGCCGTTGCTGGCCGGGAAGTACCACGTGCTGGCGCTCGACTGGCCGGGCTTTGGCGGCAGCGATCCGCTGACCTCGCCCAAGGACTACACCTCACGCCGCTTTGCTGAGTTGATTGTAGATTTCATGGATTCGCTTCATATCTCTCAAGCGAACCTGGTGGCCACAGACATTGCTCTGCTGCCAGCGCTACTGGTTGGCCTGGAGCATCCGAGCCGGGTCTCCAGACTGGCAGTGATGGACGGCATTCCATTTCCGCGACCACAATATTCTTCCTGGGAACTCAAGAGTTTTGCCAGGAAAGGCTCGATCATCGGCAAGGCCCTGGTGCGCTGGTTCCCGCGCGTCTCAGCCCAAATTGCGTACTTCAAAGGCTTCTACCGGGGGCACGCCATTCCAACTGAGGTGCGTCAGGAATTTTTGGCCGACGGTATGCGTAAAAGCAGCCAGGAGGCGTTTCTATCGTACTTCCAAAACTTCCGCGCAAGCCAAGAGTACTTTGAGCCGCGCGCGCACGAGCTGCAAATCCCCGTGCTGGTAGTGTGGGGCAAGCACGATCGTTTCATCAGCGTCAAGCTGGCGCTAGAGATTGCGGAAAAATTGCCAAACGCCAAGCTGGAGATCATCGAAAAATCCGGCCATTACGTCCACATGGACACGCCGCAGGAACTGGTGCAGGCGGTGTCCGAGTTCCTTGACGAGGAGCCTGAGCATCGGCGATTACCAGAGGCATCTCAGGAAAATATATTGAGCGTATCCAGTTGAATTTTTTACATAGCGTGCGTTAATCGGAGGAACAATGAATAAAAACTTCACCAAGCTCGCTTTCACGGACAGCGTTAAGAAAGTCCAGAAAAAGCATGGCTCACGCCAAGCGTATGCACGCATGGAAAGCTCCGGCGATCAATACGTTCTGACCGCACGAGAAATGCCGTTTATCGAATCACGCGACGGTTTTTATATGGCGACGGTTGGCGAAAACGGTTGGCCGTACGTGCAATTTCGCGGCGGGCCGAAGGGATTTCTGAAAGTCGTCGACAACACGACTCTGGGATACGCGGACTTCCGGGGCAACATGCAATACATCAGCGTAGGTAATTTGAACGCAACGCGCAAAGCGGCGCTGTTTTTAATGGATTATCCAACGCAGCGGCGCTTGAAAATCTGGGCCGAGACCGAAGTGCTCGACGCGGATCAAAATCCGGAACTGCGGCAAAAACTGATCATGCCGGACTATAAAGCTCGCGTTGAGCGCATCATCGTTTTTCAAGTTCAAGCGTACGACTGGAACTGCCCGCAGCACATCACGCCGCGCTACACGACAGAAGAATTTTCGGCGCAATTCGCCGATCTTCTTGCGAACGAACGATGAAAAACCGAACGCGCCCAATGATCCTGTCGGACAAGAATTTCGATCACCACGTACTCGAAAATCCGAAACCCGGCGTGGTTCATTTTCGAGCGAATTGGAGCGGCTCGTCCGATATTGTCGCCGCCATTCTCGATGACCTGGCTCACGATTTTCAGAGTAAAGTCGCTTTTGGCGCGGTAGATATTGATGAGAATGCCTTGCTTGCCAAAAAGCTCGGCGTCGGCGCTGTCCCGACCCTGCTGTTTTTCAAAAACGGCGGAGTCGTCGACTCGATCAAAGGCGTGATTTCGAAAGATGAGCTTGCTGGAAAAATCGAAACGCTTTGCGCCAACTGAACAAGGACGGCGTATGCGACGTATCCGGGACTGAACGATCAGCAGCGAGATCAATAAATGGGATTTGAAACGCGTCGATTCAGGATTCCATCGACGATGCATTCAAGCAACTGTCTCAAAAAATTCTTCGGGAGAAATGACGCGCACGAATGATAGGCGAAAAGCTTTTTTGACCGGAGCGACGATGAAACAGGGAACGTCAGGGTGGGCTTCGTGGAAGGATTTCAGGCCGGAAAGATCACTCGCCGAGATTTGCGGTTTAAACTTGCACTCGATCGCATACAGCAGTTTCAGGCCGCGTCCGATGAGGAGATCGACCTCGGCGCCGTGGCTCGTCCGCCAGAAAGAAAGCTTCCAATCCTTTTGGTGATATTCATTGAAACGGAAAACTTCCTGCACGACCCATTGCTCAAAAAGGCGGCCTCTTTCAACAGGCGTCGGCGGATCCTTGAGCGTTCCCAACAGTGCGCGCGTCACGCCGTTATCAAAAAAATAGAACTTGGGTTGACGACTCATGCGCTTGCGTTCGCTTCGCAAGTATGGAAAAAGAAAATAGCCGATCAGCGTATCTTCGAGAATAGAATAATATTCCCGAACGGTCGAAAGCGCGACTTGACAATCGCGTGCGATAGCCGAAAAATTGACCTGCTCAGCATATTGAGCAACTGCGACGTCCAGAAAATTCTGGAAGCTGTGTAAAGAACGAACCAACGCTTCGGCCTTGATTTCTTCTTTGAGATAAGTGATGACATACGCTCGCAACAAATCCTGAGCTTCGGCTTTTGATTGCCTGAGAAAACTGTAAATTTTTGGAAGCGAACCGTAGGAAAGCACCGATGAAAGATCGAAGCTCTCCGCCAATTCTTCTAAAGTCAACGGATGCATGGTGCGATACAACGCGCGTCCGCCTAGCAAGTTGGAAGCGCCGTGTCGCAGCTTTCGAGCTGACGACCCGCAGAGTATAAACCGCATTTCGGGGATTTCTTCCATAATTGCATGAATCACGTCAAGCAATCTTGGCACGCGCTGAATTTCGTCGATCAAGACGTCGGTTGGAGAAGTGAGATCAGCGATTTGCTGACGCAGAAGGTTAGGATTTTTGTTGTAAGCCAATTGAAGCTCAGGATCGAGCAAGTCAATCGCCAGGTCGAGACGTTGCTTTTTGAGCAATGTGCTTTTCCCGACCTGACGAGGGCCGAAAAGAAAAAAACTGGATTGCGGAAGATTGTTTTCTAAAATGCGCTTAAACATAGTTGTTAATATACCGTGCAGATTAACAACTAGCAAATAGAAATGCCGGGTAAATGACAAGATGGAGTGTTGGACTCTTGGATTTATGAGTTCTGGAAACCACTGTTCCGCGACTCCAACAATCCATCATTCCACTACTTCGGTTATTTCTGCGAGACATACTTCGCCGGTAGAGACAGGCCAAAAGTTTTGATTAAAAACGCCATCTGCTGAGCTTGCGTTTCACGGCTTAGTTCAGGAGTCAAACCATAAGAGTGCCCCGCGCCCCAGGAAATTTTGAGCACAACCGGATTGTCACAGCCTTGCGCCGCTTGCAGGGCCGCCGCGAATTTATAGCCGTGCATCGGCGTGGTCGTGTTGTCCTTTTCGCCGACCTGCACGAACGTCGCTGGATAACACGCGCCGTTTTTGACGTTATGATACGGCGAATAAGAAATGAGCGCCTTAAAATCTTCTTCATTTTCCGGCGTTCCGAATTCAGGGATCCAGCTTTTGGCCGAGCCGAATCTTGTGTAGCGGAGCTTGTCCAATGCAGGAAAATCGATCACTGCCGCACCAAACAAATCCGGACGTTGAATCATCGCCGCCGCCGGGACAATGCCGCTGGCGCTTCCGCCGTTGGCCGCCAACCGTTTGGATGAGGTGTACTTGTTCTCAATCAGCCATTCGGCCGCCGCAATGAAGTCATCGATCCCGTTCTGCTTGTTCAATCGCATCCCGGCTTCGTGCCAGGATTCGCCGTACTCGCCGCCCCCGCGAATGTTGGGCAGCGCGTAAATCCCGCCCAATTCCACCCACGGCAAAAGATAGCCTTGCCACGGAAACGCCGACCAACTCCAGGCGCCGTAAGCATACATAAAAACCGGATTGTCGCCATTCAGCTTCAAATCTTTGCGATGCAACAAAAACATCGGTACGCGCGTGCCATCCTTGCTTTTGAAGAAAACCTGCTTTGTCACAAACTTCTCCGGATCGAACGCCAGTTTCGAACGAAAAAATACGCCGCGTTTTCCGGTGCGGACGTTCAATTGATAAATCACGCCGGGATTGGCGAGATCAGAAATTCTAAAATAAGCTTCATCGCTCGTGCGGTCGTCCGGAAAACCGCCGACGGACGGCGCCAACATGTCTTCTAAATCGAATTGTAGTTTGCCGTTCAAATCATAAATGCGAATCACCGTGCGCGCGTCCTTGCCGGAACGCACGACCAGGCGGTCGC
>CAXHAT010000237.1:0-10884 GCA_964014485.1 uncultured Deferribacteres bacterium | reverse complement strand
ACACCAAGAAGCTCGTCGGCAGCGTCAGATGTGTATAAGAGACAGCATCAAACCGACGAACGTCGATAAAGTACATGTCCGAAGTCGCCGGAGTCGGGTGGCGCGCATCCTTGACCTCGACTTGATAAGTAATAAAATCGCCCGGCGTAACGTTCAAATCTTCGAGAAAAATAAGCCCGGCGTATTCTTCGCGCTTGTAGCCGAAATCCGATTTCGCCTTACCGTACGACTTTTTAAACTCCAACGGCGCCGTGACCACGGAATCCGTATTGATGGTGATGAGAATATTTGCGGATTCCAGCCCGTAATCGTTGTTGATTTTCGCAACAACCGCGACTTCTTCCAGCATCGTCGCTTTCGTATCGCTGCCCGGCTTGGCGAGCGTGACTTGCGGCGGCTTGTCCTGCAAAGCGTGAATGTAATATTCGGACATCGGCGCATTGTCGCGCTCTTCCTTGTTCACAAGGCGGACTCGATAATACGTATCGCTCTGAATTTTCAAGTAACCGACGGCAGTAGTGTCGGAAAGCAGTTCCATCTTGTTCTTTTGGCTCTCGCCCATCAAAAGCTCGCCCTTGACGATCGGCGTTTCACTGAGCACGGTCACTTTGACCGTTGTCCCAACCGGAGCCCAAATATCACCCGCGTCCGCCTCGATCCGATTCGGCAGGCCGGTGTACTTTGGGAAAATGTAGGTGTGATCGATGCGTTTTATTCTTGGCGTGTCAAAAAGCGAGACGTCGTAAATTTCAGAAATTTCGTCTTCCGCTTTCACGTAGTAGCGCATTGGCTTGCGCAAGTCAAAAAAATCGTAAGTGTACGCGTCTGCCTGGGGATCAACATCCATTTCCACCGAAGTCCAAACGGAATCTTCATCGATGAAAAAGAGTGAAATTTCTTCGGCGGCGTAATGACGCAGCGTTGCGTTTATTTCAATACCGGACCCGCGTTCCAAATGTGCATCGCCCGGCGTGATGTGCAATTCCGGAGGCGGTTTGGGCGGCACGAAACCGGCGGCAACCATGCTACGAACGTCTTGCTCCCAAGTGTTCTTTTTCCAAAACAGCGCGGCCAGGATGATAATTGAAGCAAAAAACAACGTCTGCCAAGCATGATACCCGCCGACGCGCACTTGCTTTTTCAAATTCAAATTTTTTGTCTTGGCGCGTGCATCCGCGACAAGCCGATCCGTCCAGGAAGTCTCGTCTTTTTCAGATTTTTCAACAGCGGTAATGAGGCGGTCTTCAATTTCCGGATTCTGCGTTTCAATCGTGCGCGCGACAAGCGTTGAATTCGCTTTGTTGCGCAAAGGTGGGAGAAGGTATTTGAACAGGAAAACGATGGCGGAAACGGCGCTCAGCACCACAATCGCAGGAATCAGCCAAGGCGCGTCCATCCAAAAACCGCGCAGCAATATCACGGCGGACAATCCGACTGCAAGCGTCGCCAAAACGATGGCAAGGCCGCGCAAAATGTTCCCGCGTCGCCAGGAACGCAACGCGTCCGCGATTTCATGCTGGAGAATGTTTCGAGACGCTTTCATTTTTCGCCCTACCTGTATTTAGAATTCTATTCGACCTTTCATTTAACGCGGCGTGCGATTAGCAAGTAAGCTCTCGCTTAACAAAATAACCACCAATACGGCCAGGAGCGTTTTCCAGAATTTTTGCCGCGCTTCATGCTGGCCGTTGCTTAAGGAAGCGATGCTTTCATTTTTATCGAGCGACGTCCGCTCCACACTGTGGTCAACTTTTGCCAAAAAGGCCTCTGCGACCATGACTTCAGAATCGCTCTCCGTCTGCGGCAAATTGACCGCGTATGCTAATTTTTTTGACCCTTGTGAAAACTGATAAAAACCGGGCGCGTCCGCCGCTGAATAAATCAATGAACCGGGCGCAAGCGTTTCATCATCACCGTTTGGCAAGCTTAGCTCAACGGTTTTGCTGCCGGTAAAACGGTCGCCGAGGAAGAGCGGCTTACCGACGGTTTTGGTCAGCATTTGCTCTTTGGGCGGCTTTAAGTAGCTTAAAACGCTGTGCAAAAACGGCAGGTAAACCGCCTGAATCGGCAAGTCCGCCCATTCAGAATCGAGCGGGAACGACAGCATGATAATTTTACCGCGCCCCATCGTATAAGCGAGTATCGCCGGAGAGCCGTCGTTAAAGCTCGCGAGAATTTGTGCGCCGGACTTGGCTTCACAGACCCAATGCTGAAAAAAGCGTGCGCCGCTCAAATCGCCGTTGACCGGATCGGCGAAGAGACTAAGCGCGGGATGTTCCGTGTCATTCAGAAGCACAAGATCACCCACTTGCGGATCGATAAATTTTTGCGCCGTTCGCTCTATTTTTGCCGGGGCAATTTCTTCAAATAGCCGGTTAAAGTGCGTCGGATCAATTTTGTCGCCCGGCGCCAGCAGCAAGCCCCCGCCGTTTTCAACAAACGCCTTGACATTCTCCAACGACTTGCGGTTCATGCCCTTCAAATTCGCAAGTAAAACTATGTCGAAGGCTTCGGGATTGAGTCGTGTTAAGCTAGTCGGGTCAATCTTGTTGAGATTGAAATCGCTGCCTTTGACGTTGACAGCACGTTCGACGAAAAACAGTTCATCACTGGCCGCCGCAGCCTGCTCGCCGTTTACCGCCAGAATTTCCACTGCGTCGCGCTGGTAGCTGACGAAGTAAAAACGATCATCTTCCGCGAAACGGTCGCCTTCGGCGGAAATTTCGAAGAAGCCGGTGTTTTGTCCGGTTGGGACTTTTTTCTGATCGAATTCTACGACGACGGTTTTGGTGGTCAGAAAATTAATTTTTTGGGTGGCGACGGCTTTTCCACGCACATTTAGTTTCACTTCCGCTTCACGAATTTTACCGCCGGAATAATCCTGAACCGTGCAAAGAATCGGCTGCTCGCGATCATCGGGAATTTTCGCGTCGAGGATGGCAATATTTGACCAGCGTTCTTCAGCGACCGGCAGGAGCTTGACGTCTGCATTACTTGCCAGTTGCACCGGCGCGTTGTTTTTCGGCCAACTCGTTTTTTGAAAATCGGAAATGATGTAAATTTCTCGCAACGGCAGGGGAGAGCCGCGCAAAACGTCATCCATAAACAACAACGCTTCGCGCAAATTGCTTTGGTAAAATGTCGGTTTAAAGCGTGCGAGCGCTTGAGCGGCCATGCCGGCAAACGGCTGCGCTCTTTCAACCACCATCTCCGCCTCCCGTCCCACAATGCAAATTGAGACGACGGCGTTTTCATCTAAATCGGCCAGAAGTTTCTCCAATTCGCTGCGCGCCGCTTCGGCATGTCCAACGGTTTTCATGCTCGCCGAAGCGTCCATGATGACGCCGATTTCGCGTTTATCGTCGCCCCACAGTACGAGTGCGTCGGTTTCCGGGAAAAACGGTCGTGCGAAGGCCAGACCGAGAATTGCAATGGCGAGAATGCGAAGCAGCAATACAAGAAACTGCTTCAATTTGAGCCAGCGCACCACGGGTTTCTGCGAATGGGCCAAAAAACGCATCGCCGCAAATTCGACTTTGATCGCTTTATTGCGCAGCAAAAGATGGATGATAATCGGCAGACTCGCCGCCGCCGCTCCCGCAATCCAAAATGTTGGTGATAAAAATTCCGGCATGTGTCAGTTTGAACTCAAAAATATTTAGTCGAATGCAATTTCCCAGTACGCTAGGTCAACAACGAATTTTGAAGACCACATTTGATGGCTTGGAAATATTAAGTAACTGATGTTACGCACTCTTGAAAATTTTTCAAGCAGCGCCAAAGGAACGTCGCTTTTACGTCATTCCCGCGCAGGCGGGAATCCAGTCAATCGCGCGCAGCCCCTGGATTCCCGCCTGCGCGGGAATGACTTTGACAGGAGTTTCTTTGGTTTCATAGCTGGTGCGTAACATCAGTTAAGTAACTCGCAAATAATACATCAATACACTTCATTAGATTTGTCTCTGTTCCTGAAACTCCGTCGCTCTTTTACTTATTTCTTGCCCGGTTAGCCCTTCAAAAATATTCTCCCGCCATTTCGTATAATCGAATTTATCTCGTTGAACCAGCGCAATAAATCTTTCAGCTTCGACAATGCCAAGATTCTTACTTAACACTTCAAGACCTAATGTCTTAATTTCAAGATCACTTTTCATTATTGCCCTCCTCCCAATCAATCACAAAGTTCACTGGATTCGTTAAGGTAATTTCAGATATCCTGTACTTTTTTCGTAAAATTCCTTTGTCGACGGTCAGAAAGTTCTCGCATTCCAAAGAAACTGCGCATGCAACGTGCAAGGCGTCTATTGCCTTCAATCCGACGGATGTTAAATGTTCCATTCTTTTTAGGATTTCCAGCGTTTCACTCACAAACGAATCAGCCAGCTCCTTCCATTTCTGAATTTCAATTCGCCTGTCATCAAAAGGATTTACATTGTTTTCAAAATCAAGAATGTAAGACCAACCCAAGGAAAATTGATTTGATCTGATTTTCTCTTGAATCTCAAGCTTCGCTTCAGTCTCCAAGCGAATTGATAGAAATGATTGATCATCGAACGGTCTATTGAAACAGCAGTTATCCAGGTACAATCTCATTTTGATTACAACTTCCCGGCACGTTTCGCCAGAAACGACTTTAGCGCGAAATCAAGCGGTTTCGATGTATTTAGCAGCTCGTAAGTAATGCCTGTTGCGCCGCAGCCCGCTTTGAGTTTTTCAATGTGCTCGGTCAACCGTTTCATATATTCATCGCGAACATTTTGCGGCTGTGCGGTAAAATGCGCCTCACCTTCAAGACCCTCGAATCGCGTAGAATGATGAAACTGAAAATTCAATTCGTTGTCATCCAAAACATGAAAAACCAAAATATCATGCCCGCCGAAACGAAAATGCTGCAAAGCGTCCAAAATATTGTCCGGCTCGTCGAGTAAGTCGGAAATCAATACCAAAAGCCCTTTTTTGTTGAGCGTCTCCGCGACTTGAGACAACGGCTTTCGAATATCGGTTTTCGGCCCAAATTCGGTGTTGTCCAATGCGGTAAGCAACGTGTGCAAATGCCCGAGCCTTGATTTCGGCGGAATCAGCGTGTCAATCTTATCACTGAAAGCCGCCAGACCAACGCTGTCGCGCTGCCGAATCAGAAGATACGCCAGTGACGCCGCAAGATAACCGGCGTAATCCAATTTGCTGACCTTGTCCGAAGCGTAAGTCATCGATTTTGAAATATCAAAAAGGATGTGGCAGCTCAGATTGGTCTCTTCTTCAAATTCCTTGACATAGAATTTATCCGAACGCGCATAAACTTTCCAGTCGATATGCCGGGGATCGTCGCCGGGGGTGTATTGGCGGAATTCGGCGAATTCCACGCTAAACCCTTTGAACGGGCTGCGATGTAAACCGGAAAGAAAACCTTCGACCACAGCTTTGGCGCGCAATTCCATGCCGGAAATCGTTGCCAAGACTTTAGGGTCGAGAAATCGGGGAAGCTCGGCCATTTTATTTAGATTCGGTTCTTAGGTTCATGCGGCCAAAAACAACTCGCTTGTCATTCAGGAGGAATCTTTTTTGCAAGTCCCTTGAATTTGGCAAAATAGATTCATCCTGAATGACAAACGGGATGGTGATTTATTCTAAAGTCAAACGCCGCGCGGGAGTTCGACCGTTTCGAGCAACATCGAGATGATATTGTCGGTTTTGATTTTCTCCGACTCGGCGTAAAAATTAGTCAAAACGCGGTGACGCAAAACCGGTCTCGCTAACGCTTGAATATCTTTAATCGAAACGTTAAACCGGCCGTTCATCAAAGCCCGCGCCTTACCGCCCAAAATAAGATATTGTGAAGCGCGCAGACCCGCCCCCCAATTAACCCAATTTTTGACAAAATCCGGCGCTTTGGGATCGGATGGACGACTGGCGGCAACCAGACGCACTGCGTAGCGCGCAACGTCCTCAGCAATCGCCACATTGCGTATAATCGATTGGAAATCGAGAATGTCTTGGCCCGTGACAACAGTTTTGAGGTCAGCTTTATAATTTGACGTCGTGCTCGTGACGACTTGAACTTCTTCGTCTTCAGGAAGATAATCCATGACGAGATTGAACATAAATCGGTCAAGCTGCGCCTCCGGCAGCGGGTAAGTGCCTTCAAGTTCAATCGGGTTTTGCGTGGCGAGTACGAAAAACGGCTCCTGCAAAGTGTGTGTTTTTCCGCCGGCGGTCACACGGTGTTCTTGCATCGCTTCAAGTAGAGCCGCCTGCGTTTTCGGCGGCGTACGGTTGATCTCGTCCGCCAAAATAATATTCGCGAACAACGGCCCGGGAATAAACTGTAACGCTCGCTTACCGGAAGTACGATCTTCTTCGATCACGTCGATGCCCGTAATATCCGCCGGCATCAAGTCTGGCGTAAACTGAATACGTTTGAACTCAAGATCAAGAATTTGGGACAGCGTTCTGATAAGCAATGTTTTTGCAAGGCCGGGAACGCCGGTAATCAAACAATGTCCGCCTGTGAACAGCGCTATAAGCGCTTCGTCGATAACGTCGTTCTGCCCGATAATGATTTTTCGCAATTCATGAATGATGGCTTCGCGCCCGTTCTTTAGTTTGGAAATCAGCGCTTCTTCGTGCTGACTGACATCCATTTCTTGCTCGTCCATAAGTCTCCTGAATCAGTGGGTTAATGCGTAAATCACGTAGTTAATGCCTAATTTATAGCCCCGCATCGAAAATTCGCGCGGGTAGCGATAGTCGCTGGCGTGCTCCCAGCTATCGCCCAAATCGACGTTGTGGTTGATCAAAACCATCAAACGTCCATTGTCGTCAAAGATGCCGCGACAATGCGGGTAACGCCCGCCTTTCTCGTAATATGTGCCGCGCAAGATGCTCCCCAATCCCGGCACCGGCGGATATTCCTCAAAATCATAATAAATGTGAAACAGCGGATGATCCGGCTTGATCGTTTCAATCGCGCGATCCGGAAAGACCTTGCGAATTTGATGGACAAATTGCTGCCATTCGTAAGGCCCGTGAAAATCGTCGATCAGCAGAAATCCGCCGCGTAAAAGCCACTCGCGCAACGCTTCCGCCTCGTCGTCGCGCATTTGCATGTAGCCGACTTCGACAATGTAGGCAAAAGTGTAATCAAATAATTCATCATCTGTCAAAGACAAATGCAGCGCCTTTTCCGCGATGGGCAGTGACGTGCCTTTTCGCAGCGCGCCCATAAAATGCTCTTCCGCCGAAGGATAATCGACCATCCAGCTATTGATGCCGCCGTACCGCATTTGAAAACCGAAAGCCGCTTCGCCCATGTTGTACTTGATGCGCACAAAAGTGAATTGATCGTGCAATGGCGCTTGTGCGTAAAGGCTGCTCGTCATGGTAAGCGCGGCCATGGCAAAAAGAACAATTTTTGATCGCGTTTTTTTCATGCGGTCAGTGGGTCAGCGAATAAATAAAATAGTTAATGCCGAGCATAAATGATGACGCGCTGAAGCGCCGCGTAGTCACTCGCGCTATTTCCCAACCGTCGCCGATGTCATTGTTATAGTTTACGATGGCGGCAAGGCGACCGTCTTCATCAAACCAGCCGTAAAAAACCGGAGGGCCAAATCTATTGTAAGGCGTTTCTAACGGCAAAGTCGGAAATTCAAAATAACAATTAAAAATGGCGTGATCGGCTTTCAGCGGAGATTCGGTGAATTCAGGCACAGCTTTCCGCATTTGCTCGCGGAACGAGTCCAACTCGTGCAACATGCGAAAATCGTCCACAATCATAAATCCGCCGCGCTTCAAGTATTCGCCCAGCCTCTGCGCGCGTTCATCGCTGAGTTTCCAGTAGCCGATTTCGCAAATGTAGAGAACGGGATAGTCAAAAATTTCGTCGTCGTCAAAGGTTAAGACTCTGGGATCGCCGGTTACCTTTATCGCCGTCCTTTGCGCGAGAATGTCGTACATATTGTACTCAGCAGTCGGGAAATCATGCGCCCAGGGCGCCTCGCCGTTCCTGAAAAACTGCATGGCGTAAGCATAGGGAATTTCGGGCGATTCGTGTTTTATGCGAATGAATTGGAAGCGGTCAAGTTCAAATTCATGCTTGCGATTAAAGGCGTCTTCAATTGATCGCTGCGCCATGCTTTGCGTCAAAGGAATAAACGAAAACGCCAGAATCAAATATTTTAAATTTTGTTTTATCATTGCGTTCAAACTGATCAATTCGATTTTTCAACGTCCACGGTTTGCAAAAGCACTTTTTGCGCTCTTTCATAAGTAGGCGCGATTTCCAGCGCTTTAAGCGCGTGTTTTTTGGCTTCAAACATCTCATTGTTTTGCAGCAACGCTTCAGCTAACCGGCAATGTGCGCCCGCCTTGTCGACCGTATTAAGCGCGAGCTCAACTTCAAATTCGATTTTTGCTTTCGCTGTGTTTTTTTCGGCAAGATAGATGTCGCCAAGCTTTCGGTGAAACCGCGGATTGTAAGGCGAAATCTGGACTGCGGTTTCTAATGCCAATAGATTTGCTTCCGGGAAATCTGCGCTGATCGCAAGCTCGTGCAATTTTTGGCTGGCCCGGAAAGCCTTGCCGTTTTTCTCCAGCAAAAGCTCAAGATTTTCAACCGCCTTTGTCGTGTCCTTAAGAGCGAGGTAAGCTTCGGCAAGCCCCGTGTATGGGCTGTTTTCAGAAACGTAGTCAGGAAAGAGTGACTTCGCTTGTTCTAACGCAATTGTTGCGCCCTCAAAATCACCGCGAGCAAGCAAGGCATTGCCGTAATATAGGTTGGCGAAAAAACTCTTGGGATTCTCAATAATCATGTCTTTGAGCTTCTCAACCAAAGCGTCGCGATCAGCGGGAAGCTTTTCTTTTTCCCAAGTAAAATCGACCTCGTCTCTCTCAAATTTTTGTCGGACAAACGCTTCAAATTCAACGTCAAACGCTTCTTCGTCTATGCTCAAGACGCTCTTGAGCGCTTCGGGCGTTTCCTTGTCGTTTTTGAACGCTTCGAGCAGCCCCAGCAACTTGTCGAAACCATATTTTTCAACAATAAAACCAACCATTTGCGATGACTGATAATATGAGAATGTCACGCGCCGGGCATCGCCGACAAAGCCGCTGTTCAATTCTTTCAACGGTATAAGTCCGTCGTCATTAAGCGCGGAAAGAAGCGGCAATTGCATGTTCATATCCCAGGCGCGATTGGCGCGCGTCGCTTCATAAACGGCGACGCCTTCAGCCAGCCAACGCGGAACGCGATTTTTTGAGAGCGTCAAATGGACAACGTGCGCGAATTCATGCCAGAGCGTTTCCTGCCAGTTGAACGACCCCAGCGGTCGCGCTTTCGGCGAATTCATCGTAATCAGCGGCCCGAAACAGATTCCGAGAAACGCTTCCGAGCCGGGCAGGCCAAAACAGCGAACGGCAAAATCATCATGGCTCGGAAAAATTTCGATGGTAATCGGCTGCTCGAACTGGACTTTGTAGCGCGGAACCATGTCTTCATAAGCCTGCTCAGCCAACGCCAGCGCGTAAGGCCCGACAATCGGCGCATCGTCTTTATGCAGTCGGATTTCAAAATGATCCGTTTTGAGCGTTGTGTAGTCTTTGTAGCCGTCAAAAAGGCTTAAAAGGTTGCCCGTCCAAACATTGTAAGGATCAAGCTCAAACGCTTTTTCGAGCGCATTTTTCGCCTCATCTAAACGAGCCAGGCGCGAGTACGCCGTACCAATTCCGGCAAGCGCGCCGGTGTGCGCCGGGTCTATGGCCAAAGCTTTATTGTAGAGATCGAGCGATTCCTCGAAAAGATAGCGGCGCGACAAAAGATCGCCGGCGTCCGAGTAAAATTTTGCATACCCGGGATTTATGGCAAGCGCTTCTTTTTCGAGCTCTGCAAATTTTTTATTATTTTTGTTTAGCAAAGCGATCTTGGCGAGTGTCGTGATCGCGTCGAGATGCTTGGGCGCTTTTTTGAGTGTTTTTTCAGCCAGCTCTTTTGATTTCGCCCGGTCGCCGGTTTCAACGTACCAGTTTGCCGCGAAGGCGAGTACATCTATCCTATTCTCATAATCTTTTAATAACGATTCGACCAGTTCGGGAACGTTGATATTTTGCGCCGGACTCTGCGCGCCCAAACGGGCAAGCCCGATTTTCGCGCCAACGGCGTTCGGGTTCAATTTCAACGCGTCATTAAACGTCGTAGCGGCGTCACTAAAGCTGTATTTTTCGAGAAACAAATCGCCCCAATAGGCAAAAACACGCCAATCGCCCTTCAATTGCTTGCTAGCGTCATTGAATAAATCATTCGCGTCTTCAACCCGGTTCAAATAAATGCACGCTCGCGCTGTGGTCAGGCTCAAGCGAGAATCCGGGTACGGCGTCTTGCGATAAAGCTCAACAAAGTATTGCAACAACTCACGCCCTTTCTCCCGATTCCCCCAGGCGTACTCGATTTCTCCAAGATTCAAACGCGCCTCCAGGTAAGTCGAATCTTTAGCCAGAGCGCGCTCAAAATGTTCGCGCGCTTCCGCATAGTCCGAGAGTGCGTAAGCCAGCTCGCCGATTCGGTTTAGCAGCGGCAAGTAACCGTCCCAATTGCGTATTTGCGTGACGATTTCTTTCGCGGCCTTGTATTTTCCCTGCTGCTCCAACGCAAGACTCAGGTAAACCAGCGACTCTACGGACGGACGGTCTCCGGAAAGAGCGTCAGCCGCCTTTTCATATTCCCCTTTCAGAAAAAGGTTCTTGCCGCGCGTCAAATTTTGCGCAGAAAGAGAAACGGAAAAAAGGAAGGCTGTTAAAACAATGATGTTGGAAAATACGAATTTTTTCGGCGGGCGACGAAAAAGCTGTCTCTTATACACATCTGACGCTGCCGACGAGCTTCTTGGTGTA
>CAXHAT010000236.1:0-10886 GCA_964014485.1 uncultured Deferribacteres bacterium | reverse complement strand
ACAGCTCACAGCTCACAGCTCACAGCTCACAGCTCACAGCTCACAGCTCACAGCGATACAGGACTCAAGATGTCTTACCTGAATTCCCTGCCCGAAGACGCCGTTTTGTTGAACGTTTTTGAGAATTTCCCGCAAACGGCAGTTCCGCTATTACAATTCCACGAGATTTTGTTGCGTGGAGAATCACCGCTGAGCGTGGCCGAGAGAGAATTGGTCGCGGCGTACGTTTCAGGATTGAACGATTGCCGATATTGCCAAGGCGTGCATACCGCGACCGCGGAAAGATTTGGCGTTGATAGTTCGCTTTTGACCGCGTTGATCGAAAACTTCGAAGCGGCGAAGGTTATCGATAAGATGAAAGCACTACTCATTTTTGTCAAAAAACTGACCCAAACGCCGTCGCGGATGACGACTGCTGACGCACAGGCCGTTTTTGACGCGGGTTGGGATGAGAAAGCCCTGCACGACGCCGTTGCGATTTGCGCGCTTTTCAATTTTATGAATCGATATGTTGAAGGTCTCGGAATCAAGGCTGACGAATCCTATTTTTCCTTTTCTTCCGAAAGACTTTCGGCCCAGGGTTACAAAGGATTGATTGACGTTTTGGATAGAGCATGAGCGAGTTTGAAACTGCTGCTTCCGGGGCGTTCAAAGGGTCGCAGACGGGAGCTCAAGAATTATGTTTGAATTGCGACGAAGCGCTGCAAGGCGACTACTGCCATACTTGCGGGCAAAAGCGCGCCGCAAAATCCGAGATGTACGTCGCGCACTTCTTTAAACATTTCCTGCAGGAATTGCTGTCGCTCGACTCGAAGTTGATTCGCACCTTCAAGACGCTTTTGCGCTATCCCGGCAAATTGTCCGCTGAATTTCTCGACGGAAAGAGGCTGCGCTACATCCGCCCGGTCAGACTTTACCTCATTTTGAGCACGATCTATTTTCTGTTTGGCTCAACAGGCGTGCTAAATCTTGAAAATCTTTTTGAATTCGCCGGTAAAATCAACCCCGAGCAAGGCGCTTCCGCCGATTCGCTGATGGAACGTATTGCGACAAAAACCGGACTTTCTACTGAACACGCAATTGCGAAAATGAACGACGCGTTTCAGCGTAACGTGAAGCTTTTCAATATTTCCATCGTGCTTTTTCTCGCCTTGTTTTTTAAATTTCTTTTTCGAAAACAGCAGCTTGTTTATGTTGAGCATCTCGTCGTTTCGCTGCATCTTCATTCGTTTTCGCTCATCATTTCTTTGATCACCGGGCCTTTGATTTTGATGACGCCGCACCCTGTACCGATTATTTTGATGTCGATCGCGCCGTTTTGTATCTATTTTTATTGGGCGTTGAAACGAGTCTATCAGTTAGAGCGCGGCCCGGCGCTGCGGAGAAGCTTGCTCACCGTTTTCGTTTATTTGCAACTGCAAGGCCTGGCACGATTCGTCGCAATGGTTTTCGTCGTTCTTGAAATTGTATTTATCTGATTCACTACCTGACGCTTTTTTTATATGCTTCTAAGGCTGGCGAAAAGGCCGGAATTGTCATGCTGTAGGCATCTTTTTTGATCCAACCCTTGAACTTTTGGGCATGATCTATACTGGGCGATAGCAAAGATTCTTTCAGAATGACTAAACGGGGCCTTTCGACGGCTCGAAATGCAGCTTACAAAAAAGTGTCAGGTAGAGAGTTTATCTGAAACCATCTTCATCATCTACGAGGGAAAATTTGCAAAATTCAAATCGAAAAATTCGTCTCTGGCCTGCTATTGTCATCTTAACTTTGGCCGCAGTAACGCTGATTTACATTTGGGGATTCGGCGACGGCGGGCATCGCCAAGACCAGGTCATGAAATCCGCGCCGGTGTTCTTCTTTGCCTTCCTGTTGCTGTTGATCTGGTTCCTGTTTTTTTCGAGACTGGTCGCCGGTAAACGATTTCGCAGTTTTCTCATCGTTGTCGCAGTCGTTGCGGCGTTTTTTGCCATTTTTCGCATTCAAGGCGTTAGCGGCGATCTGATTCCGGTGTTTGCCTGGCGCTGGGGCGGCGATAATTTTCAGCAACTCGTTGGCGCGGCAAACGGTGCAACCGATACAACCGCTGACAGTGAAAATTGGCTCTCGCCGACGGACTATCCCCAATTTCTTGGTCAAAATCGCGACGGCGTCGTTTCAAACTTCAGGCTTGAGGCGGATTGGAAAACGAATCCGCCGAAAGAGCTTTGGCGCGTGGACGTAGGCGCAGGCTGGTCGTCGTTTTCAGTGGTTGGAAACTCAGCCATAACGCAAGAGCAGCGAGGCGCGTTGGAAGCGGTCGTTTGTTATGATTTGAAAACGGGAAAAGTCAAATGGAGCCATGTGGATTCGTCAAATTACGCCAATGTCCTGGCGGGAAACGGGCCGCGCGCCACACCGACAATCGAGGCCGGTCGCGTTTACACGCTCGGCGCCACCGGCGTATTGAATTGCCTGGATTTTAATTCAGGCCGAAGGCTATGGTCGAAGAACATTTTGAAAGAATTTGACGGTCGCGCAAACACCTGGGGCGTGAGCACATCGCCGTTCATTCTCGACAGTCTCGTGGTCGTCAGCACAGGGTCGGCGGATGACAAATCCTTGATTGCGCTGCACAAAGAGAGCGGCGAATTTGTTTGGGGCGCAGGACGCCATCGCTCCGGTTACGCTTCGCCTTTCATTGCTCGATTCCACGATACGGATCAAATTGTGATGTTTAATTATGAAGGCGTGCTTGGACACGATCCAGCGACCGGCGCCGTGCTCTGGCATTTCGAATGGCCGAAAGGAACGGAGCCGATTGCTCAACCCCTGCCGATTCCCGGCGAGAAGCTTTTTGTTTCCAGCGGCTACGGCATTGGCGGCGCGATGCTGCAAATCGAAAAAAATGAGAGCGGCGGTTTTGCCGCGACCCGGCTTTGGAAAACGCCGCGTATGAAGGCGAAACTTAGCAACATGTTCTATATCGACGGCTATATTTACGGTCTCGACGACGGCGTCATGGCCTGCATTGAACTGGAAAAAGGCCAGCGAAAATGGAAGGGCGGACGCTACGGGCACGGGCAGTTGCTGCTTGTCGATAAAACGCTTCTCATTCAGGCGGAATCCGGCGATTTGATTTTAGTAGAACCAAATCCCGAAAAACACGCCGAGCTTGCACGTTTCGAAGCGCTGAACGGCAAAACCTGGAACCATCCGACACTCGCCGGAAATCTTTTGCTCGTGCGCAACGATCAAGAAGCCGCGTGTTATGAATTAACAGGTGAGTCTTTGAATTAAAGATGTTCTTGATTTTCAATCAAAGTATTGTACAAGAGCGTATTTGGAAAGTCCTAAATTGTCATGCTGTAAGCATCTTTTTTAGACTTTTCCGCAACAACTGTCGGAACGTTCATGCCTGGCGACCCAAAAAGATTCCTACGGAATGACAAGACAAGGACTTTCCAAATACGCTCTAATTGAAGTAAATACTAATTCTTGGTGTTTAGCAATAGGACACAAAATAGGATGACTGAAACAAAGCTGGTTCCAATCGGAAATTCGAAAGGCGTCAGAATTCCCAAGTCAATGTTATTGAAATACCGCCTGCAAGAGCAGATTGTCATTGAAGAAGTTGGAGACGGCTTGCTCATTCGCGCGAAGGATTCCGAAAGATTGTCATGGGAAGATACTTATAAAGAGATGGCGCAGGAAAAAGAAGATTGGTCAGACTGGCAACAATTTGAAGACGCTCATGAATTCTAGCCGCTCGCCGAGACGGTACGATGTTTGGCTTGCCAATCTAGATCCGACAATCGGAGCCGAAATTAAGAAGACCCGTCCAGTTGTCATTGTCAGCGATGAACTCATGAACAAGCATCTTGGAACTATTGTCGTCTGTCCTTTGACCACTCAAATACATAAGAAATGGCGAAGTAGAATACACAAATCGAATGTCAACGCAAACCCGCTGAAATTGCAATCGACCAGATCAGAACAATTTCCAAATTAAGATTGATAAAAAAGCTGGATCGCATAAGCCTTAGCAACGCTCGACAATTGAGAATAGTTATTACAGAAATGTATGGAGAAGCGTCAAAATAAGGCGATCAAAATTGACGAGAAGAGATTGCTTAAACTAGCTCCCAATCGAAACCCGCAAAAAATGTGCTCCACACTGCCACCATCGTTCAAGATTAACTTTCAAATCACTCCACAAGAACCTGCGTAATCTCGTTGACAATGCTTCCCAGTTCAACTTGATCGTCTGAATTGATCTGAATAGCTACGGCGATTTTGTGTTCAACAAAGTAAGCCATTTCCGTACGATAGCCGGGAAACCACCCGCTGTGTCCGTAAGTTTTGCCAAGCGCGGTTGTGTTGACGGCCACGCCAAGTCCGTATCCCCGCTTTGCATCTTCTAAGACTGGCTGGAGCAGTTCGGCGAGATAAGGCTTTGACAGCGCTTTTTCTTCATAAAGCAGCTTTGCCCAACAAACCAAATCCTGTACATTGCTTACCAAACCGCCGCCCGTCCATTCCGTGAGCGGATTGATCACCATTTCTCCGTTCGAAACCGTCTTCTCCGGCAGGCCAAAAGAGTTCTTCGGGTTGAGGTAACCCGGAGAAAGCCCCTCGAGTTTGCGCGAATTCGCCGCGCTTGTACGTGTCAATTTTAAAGGCTCGAGAATGTGCTTTTGCAAGAGTGAATAATAAGAATCGCCCCCGGCCTTTTCGATGATGAGTCCGGCAATCAAGTAGCCGGTGTCAGAATAATTGTAGCCTTCGCCCGCAGGAAAGAGCGGTTCGCGATCCAACGCGAATTCGATCAATTCCACCGGTTTGAAATAAAAATCCGGATCGAGGTTTTCCGAAGACAACTTTTCGGCAACCGCTTTGGCATATGCCTCGGTTTTGACATGATCAACCAATCCGGCGCGATGACTCAGCAACATCCGGAGAGTCAAATCTTGAGCGTTTGGTAAGCGTGAAAACCAGGCTTCATCGCCGAGCCATTTTTCGGCTTTATCGTCAAGATCGAATTTGCCCGATTGCGCCATTTGCACAGCCAACGCCGCGACAAAAGTTTTCCCCACGCTGCCGGCCAGCATTCGCGTGTCCTTGGTCATTGGCGTTCTCGTTTCCTTGTCAGCATAACCAACGCCCATCGCTGTGATTTCGCCGTCAGGTAAGGCATAAGCCGCCGTAATGCCTGGAAATCCCTGGCTCTCGCGATGATTTTCAAGAATCCGCCGGACGCGATCTACAAGCCGCAGGCTTTGGGGCGCTTCCTTTTTCGTCGAGTCGCCCTTTCTGATCGCGGTGAAATCGCGCGGCTCTCCAAGAATGGCGCCGGTATCTTTCCAAGTGACAAAATTCTTCCCTTCCATTTTGGTCGGCGTATATTTCACGACAAAATGAACGACCAAATCACGTCCGTTTTCAGCTTGCACTGTGAACCCGAACTTTACCGAATCGCCAAAAACTTTTCCGGTAAATTCAGCTTTCGGAAATTTTCCGCGCCTTTGTGAGACGCCCCGAACAGCATTTCCTTCATGGATCAAATCTATGTCGACTGTGTAAGCGATCTTTTTTGCTCGAATACTTGCTTCCCATTTTCCGCTTAGATTTGTGCTGTAACTATGCGTTGAACTTGAAAAACTAAGGATTGAAACAAGAAAAATGGCGGGCATCCTGAATAATCGCACCATAAGAGCAGCCTCAGCTTGGATTAAAACAGCAGGTTTCAAAACTCGATTTGCAACTCCTTTTTGACCCGGTTAACCTCAGGATGGTTTACTATTCGCTCCGGGTAAATCAAAGCATCGTCTTCCATCGGGCGAAAGCTGAGCTGAAGCCCTTGTTTGGGACTTTGCCGCTTTCGTTTCTGGCATTGTATTGATTATTTCTTTCGTATTCATTTTGAAGGTAAAGCCAATGTTCAGAGTAAAGATTTTTTCGATATGTTTGATCCTTTCGTTGTTGCTTGGTTGTCAGGCGCCGCCGGACGAACAGGCCGCCGCCGAACACGGTCACGAGCATGGAGATTTGTCCGTGACGCAATGGACGGAGAAAACGGAACTGTTCATGGAATATCCCGGTTTGGTTGTCGGCAGGCAGGACACGTTTGTTGTGCATCTTTCCAAAATGTCGGACTTCAAGCCCGTCATGCAGGGAAAGCTCGAGTGCGTTTTTATGTCTTTTGACGGCAGCGAATATCGTGTCACCGTTGATTCTCCCGACAGCCCCGGCGTCTACAAGCCGGTGGTCAATTTTGAAAACGCCGGAAATTATATTTTGGAATTGCGGCTCAGCGGCGATGAAATTTCCGACAAGCACGCCGTCAACAACGTCATTGTTTCCAACAATGAAGACGAAGTGCCGCATCCGCCGGTAGACGACTCAAATGAAGAACGCATCGCATTCCAGAAGGAGCAGCAGTGGCGACTGGATTTTCGGGTTGATCCGGTGCAGGTGCGCGAAATGTCCGCGTCAATCAAGGCCGTCGGCGAAATTTTGCCGCAGGTGAACCATCACGCCGAAATCACTGCGCTGGTGGACGGCATTATTTTAGGCGACCAAAATCCGAGCTTGCCGGAGCCGGGGCAGCGCGTGCGAAAACAGGAAATCATGGCTGTCATCTCACCGCATTTGAACAATCTCAACAACCTCAACAATATTCACAGCGAATTTCTGCTGGCCAAAGCCAACTATGAACGCGCCGAAAGCATGTTTGGCAAAAAACTCATTTCCGAAAAAGATTATCAAGAGGCAAAGCTCACATTTGAAGCGCAGCGAGCGGGATATGAACTGCTGGTGCAAGAAAGCGGTTTTGGCGAAAACGACGCTTCGAACGGCTCTGCAATTTTGCATTTTCCAGTCAAGTCGCCGATCAACGGTGTGATTCAAGACGTGCATTTTCATATCGGCGAAACCGTAGAAGCAGGCGACCCGCTTTTTACCGTCACCAATCCAAATCAAGTCGTTTTGAAAGCGAACGTACCGTTAGCGCATGTCGCGGAACTGCAAAATATTTCCGACGCGGCATTCAGCGTGGAAGGGTACGATGAAGAATTTGTTGTAAGCCAAAGCGGCGGACGCTTGCTCTCGGTCGGCAGCGTGATCGATGAAAAATCGCGTACGATCCCGGTGCTTTTTGTTATCAAAAACCGAAATAATTTGCTGAAAATCGGCATGTTCGCCGAAGCGTCGATCAAAACCGGGGAAGCGCTTGGAACCCTCGCCGTCTCCAAAAGCGCCGTTTTTGATGATGAAGGAACGCCGACTGCCTACGTCCAGATCGGCGGCGAACTCTTCGCCAAACGCCGACTAAAAACCGGGCTTATCGATCAAGGCTACGTCCAAGTCCTTGAAGGAATCGCGGTGGGTGAACGCGTCGTCACTCTGGGCGGTTACCAGGTTAAGCTCGCCTCGCTGACCTCGTCTGTCCCGGCCGGACACGGCCATCCGCATTAGATTTGCGGAACGACTGTAGCCGTTTGGCAATGGTCAATAAACAACGGTCAACTGCAACAACCAAACTCCTTTTCTTATGTTTGATAAGCTCATTCAGTTTTCTCTTCAAAACCGCTTGCTCGTACTGACGTTTGCCGCGGTTCTGCTTGTTATTGGCGGGTTCATCGCAACACGGCTGCCGGTGGATGTTTTCCCGGATTTGACCGCGCCGACGGTGACGGTTTTGACTGAAGCGCACGGCATGGCGACCGAAGAAGTGGAGACGCTGGTGACTTTTCCGATTGAAACCGCCGTCAACGGCGCGACCAATGTGCGGCGCGTGCGTTCATCCAGCGCATCCGGTATTTCCATCGTTTGGGTGGAGTTTGATTGGGGCACGGATATTTTCATCGCGCGTCAAATCGTCAACGAAAAACTGCAAATCGCGCAGGCCTCGTTGCCCGATCATATCGATTCCCCGATTCTCGCGCCAATTTCTTCGATCATGGGCGAAATCATGCTCATCAGCGTGGCGCAAGACTCGGCAACGAGTACAAACGGGCACGCCGTGACTGCGATGGATTTACGCACGGTCGCGGACTGGACGGTGCGTCGACGCTTGCTGGCCATTCCCGGCGTTTCGCAAGTCGTGCCAATTGGCGGGGAGGTCAAGCAGTATCAAATTCTTGTTTCGCCGCAAAAACTGGCGGCGTACGACATTGGTCTCAACGAAGTTTTGCACGCAGCTGAAGAGAGCAATGAAAACTCCTCCGGCGGCTTTTACATGGACGGCGGACAGGAATACCTGATTCGTGGGTTAGGCAGAGCGCAAACGTTGGAAGGTTTGGCGCAATCCGTCGTTGCCATGCGTGGCGAAACGCCTGTTTTTCTGCGTGACGTGGCGGAAATTCGCATCGGCCCGGCGCGAAAATTTGGCGACGGCTCCGCGAATGCGCGGCCTGCCGTCATCGTCATGGTGCAAAAACAGCCCAACGCCAATACGCTCGATCTGACCGCGCGCATCGAAACGACGATTGAAGAAATTCGCGAAACTCTGCCGCCGGGAATCGTCATCGACACACAGGTTTTCAAACAGGCCGATTTTATCAACGTCGCCATTAAAAACGTGCTCGAAGCGTTGTGGATTGGGGCGGCGCTTGTTGTCATCATCCTTTTTCTGTTTCTCACCAATTTCCGAATCACTTTTATCTCCGCGCTCGCAATTCCGCTGTCGCTGGTGGTTTGTCTGATCGTGTTCGAGTTTTTTGACGTCACCATCAACACCATGACCCTCGGCGGCATGGCCATCGCCATCGGCGCGCTGGTTGACGACGCCGTGATTGACGTCGAAAACGTTTATCGCCGGTTGAAGGAAAATATGCTGCGCCCGGAGGCAGAACGTTTACCTGCGCTGAAAGTGGTGTTTGAAGCTTCCAAAGAAATCCGCGCGCCGATGGTTTCGGCGACGCTGATTATCGCCATTGTTTTTGTACCGTTGTTTTTTCTCAGCGGGGTCGAAGGCCGCTTGCTCTGGCCGATGGGCTATGCCTACATCACGGCGATTTTTGCTTCACTGCTTGTCGCGGTGACGGTCACGCCCGCGCTGGCTTCTTATCTTTTGCCGAACGCAAGATTTATGCAGCGGGAAGGAGAGAATCGCTTTGTCAGCGGACTAAAATCGCTCTACCAAAAAACGCTCGAAATTGTACTTAAACGAGCGAAGCTGGTTTTATTGTTTTCACTTCTGCTCCTGTTCGGATCTCTCGCTTTAACGCCGTTTCTTGGCCGCTCATTTCTGCCGGAATTTAACGAAGGCTCGCTCACACTGACTGTGCAAACTGTCCCTGGAACTTCTTTGGACGAATCCAACAAAATCGGCAAAATGGCGGAAGAAATTCTGCTTTCTCATTCCGAGATTTTGTCGACGGCGCGGCGCACCGGACGCGCTGAATTGGATGAACATGCGCAAGGCGTGAGCGCGGCGGAGCTCGATGCGCGTTTTGAACTTAACGGCAAGACAAAGGAAGATTTTCTTAACGAATTGCGTGAATCATTGAGCGGCTTGCCGGGCACAAACGTCACGATTGGCCAACCCATCGGCCACCGCATCGATCACATGCTTTCCGGCACGCGGGCGAACATCGCGATCAAGATTTTTGGCCCCGATCTCTATCGTTTGCGCTGGCTTGCGGAACAAGTTCAATCTTATGTGGCGACCGTCGAAGGCGTCGTCGATCTTTCCGTTGAGCAGCAAATCGATATTCCGCAGGTGCGGATCAAATTCAATCGTCGTGCGATGGCGATGTACGGCTTGAGCGTAGGCGAACTTGCCGATGCGATTGACGTCGCTTTTAATGGCGAGACGGTCTCGCAAATTCTGGAAGGGCAGCAAACTTACGATCTGGTCGTGCGGTTCAACGAAGCGAATCGCGACAACATCGAGCGCATTCGCAACGCCTTGTTCGACACGCCGTTGGGGGCGAAGCTGCCGCTGAGTCAGCTTGCCGAAGTTTACTACGAAAAAGGCCCGAACACGATCAGCCGCGAAAACGTGCAACGTAAAATCGTCGTTCAGGCCAACGTCTCCGGGCGCGATCTGCGCAGCGTTGTCGAAGAAGCGCAGGCGCAAATTGCCGAAAACGTTGATTTGCCGCAGGGCTATTACGTTGAATTCGGCGGACAATTCGAAAGCGAGGCGGCGGCGACGCGCCTTATCACGCTTTTGAGCATCGTCTCGATTCTGGCGATTTTTCTGATTCTCTACGGCCAGTTCAACGCCGCACGAGCGGCGTTTTTTATCATGGTCAACGTACCGTTGGCGCTCATCGGCGGATTATGGGCGGTGTGGCTCAGCGACGGCGTGATCAGCGTTGCATCGCTGGTTGGATTCATCACGTTGTTCGGCATTGCCACACGCAACGGCATTTTGATGATTTCGCACTACAAACATTTGCTCGCCGAGGGCAAATCGTTTCGCGAAACCATCATTCAAGGCTCTCTCGAACGTCTCAACCCGATCATGATGACCGCGCTCACAGCGGCGTTGGCGTTGATCCCCCTGGCGCTGGGCGGCGGCCAGCCAGGCAAAGAAATTGAATCTCCAATGGCGATAGTTATTTTAGGGGGGCTGTTCACTTCGACTTTCATGAACATGGTCGTCGTGCCGAGTTTGTTTTATACATTTGGCAGGAAAACAAGATGAGCGGCATCAAGCTTTTTGAATCCAAAAAGATTCGCTCCTTCTGGAATGAAGCGGAGCAAAAATGGTATTTCTTAGTCGCGGATGTGGTTGAAGCTTTGACGAACAACGCATATGTCAAGCAGTAGATTAAACGCATAAAGATATTTTATGGATTTACATTTTAACTGATGTTTCGCGACAGCAGCGACGCCGTAGAAACTCTCGTCAAAGTCATTCCCGCGCAGCAGGCTGTTGCAGAATAGAAAAT
>CAXHAT010000235.1:0-10921 GCA_964014485.1 uncultured Deferribacteres bacterium | reverse complement strand
TGCGCGATTGACTGGATTCCCGCCTGCGCGGGAATGACTTTAACGAGAGTTTCTATGGCGTCACTGCTGGCGCGTAACATCAGTTATGAAAAAAAATACGTCGAATTTGTTGAAAGATGCAAAAGCGGTCTTGTTTGATTTTGACGGCACGCTCGCGGACAGTTTTGAGTTTCATATTGAAGCTTGGGAGCATGTCCTCGAGAAAAGGAAGATTCCGTTCAACCCGTTTGTCGTTTATTATAATGAAGGTCGTCCGGTAGAAGAAATTGCCGCACTAATTTTGGAAGAGGCGGGAATGAGTCTGCCTGAAGATGAAATCGCAAACTTGATTCAACAAAAAAACGTCCATTTCCAAAAACACAATCAGGCCGCGCCCTTCCCCGGAGTGGTCGAGCTTTTGAAGAAATTGAAAGGCTCTAGGCGAAAAACAGGCTTGGTCACAGGCACGTTGCGCAAAAATCTTGACGCTGCTGTTGATGCATCGTTTTTGAAGTTGTTCGACGCCATTGTCACGGTCGAAGACGCCGAAAAAGGCAAGCCGGCCCCCGCGCCTTATCTTGCCGCGGCGAGCAAACTCGGTTTGAGCCCCAAAGTTTGTCTTGTTATTGAAAACGCGCCCATGGGAATTGCTTCGGCGAAAGCGGCGGGTATGCGTTGCGCCGCATTAGCAACGACGCTCGATGCAAAATATCTTCAGGAAGCGGACGCGGTCTACAAAAATCCCCAGGAACTGGTTCAGTTAATCACTGATGTTACGTGCGCGTCGTTTGGCTTGCGCAATCAAAAGCCGTAGGCAACTTTTGATTCTCATTAGCTCCGCTCTTCAGAGCGGAGACTTTTGAAGACGGGCGCCCATCTCTCCGCCGCGCTGGCGCGGCGGAGAGAGGGAAATGAGCATCTTGCGCGTCACCGGGCTCAAGCCCGGCGCTAATGAAACGATGTTCGTGTTTGAGCAACAGACGATGCGTTGGCGTGCGTGACGTCAGTTAATCAATGATTGATTCGCTGTCGGGCACTTTTTCGGCAGTTTTGTCAGGCGTGTAAATTGCTTTCGCCGCTTCAACTTCTTCCCGCCTTTTGGACTCGTTCCAGTCGAGTTGATTTGCCATGAAGCGGCTGACTTTTTCAAAAGTCTCGTCAGCCGGACAAACGGCCGAACCAAGTTCTGTACGCCGACGCACGGCGTCCGAAAGCGTAACAGCCATTTCATTGCGGACGGCGTAGGCAACCTCAGTCCACAACGTTTTTTCCTGTGAATCCACCACTGCCCGCCAATCGGAATTTTCGTCTAACATGTTTAGAACGGCCTCGTAGTTGCGCCCGTAGTTATAAATCAGGCGGCGAACTTGATTAGCTTCCAGTCCCCAAGGGCGTTTTTCTATTTCTCCAAGAATGTAATCGTCCAGATGCAAAATGCTGCCGCCGGGAATCGGCTTGGTGCGCGTGGCTGAAGGAAGATTCTTTTTCCCGAGCTTGCGAAACGCCAGATCAATCGCTTTTTCGGCCACGTCTCGGGCAGTCGTAAACTTCACGCCCAACACTGAAATCAAGCCGCCGAGATGAAAGTCTTCGGCGTGATCGACCAATTTATAGTGTTTGGTGATTTTGGCTTGTCCTGTCGCATCGAGCCCCTCGTCCGCCGGCAAGAGGCCGCCGTAGAAAAATCCGATCTCTTCCCGTTTTACGCGCATCGCAGGCCAAGCCTGATTAAATTCATCGAGGAATTCAACAACGTCTTTTTCAGAAATGCGAAAGTTTTCCGGCTCGCCGTCATAAATCAGGTGCGTTGTGCCGATCAGCGTGTATTGCCGCCAGGGCGCAAGAAAAAGCATTCGCGAGCCGGTGCTCAAAACCGCGTCGGAGTCGACGAACGTTCGCTTGCTTGGCACGCCCGCCGCAAACTTGCGAACAAGTTTGCGTTTGACGACCAAATTCATCGCTTTCGAAAGGCGAAATTCTTCGGCGGATATGTTGTTTTTTAGCAACCCCAAAGTTTCGTTGATCCACGGCCCGCTGCAATTCAATACCATTTTGCCGCGAATCTTAAACGAGCGCCCGTCTGTTTGGTCGCTGATCCGCACGCCCAAAATCCGATTTTCATCGCGTAGAAAACTTTCGACGCGCGCGTAGTTTGCAGCTTCCGCGCCTCGCTCCACTGCGCCGGAAATTAATGAGATCAAGAGCCTCTCAGAATTGTAGATTTGGCAATCGTACCACAGGGCGCCGCCAGTCAGTCCCTCTTCGTCCAGGCCGGGCAGAATTCGCAGGAGTTTGTCTTTGGAGAAAATGCTTCCGCCTGGGAGATGCTTTTGCGGGTCGTCGAGGAAATTACGGTCAAGGCTGACAAAGTCGTTGAGAGCAAGGGCGCAAAACATGGCTTCGCGACCTTTGATTCCGTGACCGTAAGTCGGCATAACGCACGGCAGAGGGTGCACCAGATGCGGCGCGACGCGCATCAATGTCGTACGTTCGCGGATCGATTCGCGCATCCGTTTGAAGTCTGCGTGTTGCAGATAACGCAAGCCGCCGTGAATTATTTTGAGGCTGTTCGACGACGTGGCGCCGCCAAAATCGCCCTTGTCGACAATGGCGACGGAAAGCCCGCGAAGCGTTGCGTCCCAAGCCGCCCAGGCGCCGTAAATCCCCGCGCCGATAATGATCAAATCGTATTCTTTTGAGGCGAGTTTCGTGAGATCGCGCTTCATGCAGTGAAATTTCCCCCGCAATTTTGGTAAGTTGTATGGTTTGACTCCAGAGCGCTTTTTTTGTCATTCAGGAGGATTCTGTTTTGCCTAACCTTTGAGTTTTGGGCGTATTCTGCACCGGACGATAACAAAGATTCTCTCAGAACGAAACAGCGGGATTCGGGTTCTGCAAGAATGAAAATCATTTATACCCAAATCCCATGATATGCCATCCCAACGGGCGCACCAGCGCTTTAGGCAGGTACTCAAAAGCAGGGACGAACACGCCGTTGAAGGCTGCGCCTTTCCAGCCCTTGTGCAGACGACTTTTGACTGGGAAACGCTCCGGGACAATCTTCAAATTTGGAAAAGGCGAAAGAATATTTTTGAATTCTTTGATGGAATACTTGACGAGCACTGGTGCGTCTTCGTGTTCAAGATCAACTTTCATCACTTTCGAAAGCGCGTTGAGCCAGGAAATGCGATTGTAAACCATTGCAATCGCTTCGCCGCCGGGCTTGAGCACGCGAAACATTTCTCGCGCCATTTTGTGCGGATCTTCGGTGTATTGCAAAACGCCGTGCGCATAAACAACGTCAAATTGATTGTCGTCAAAGTCGAGCGCTTCGCCGTCCATGATGTGAAACTCGCCGTGCAAATCGCGCTGAGCTAAATTTTTACGAGCCAGTTCAATCGCCGTTTTGGAAAGGTCAACGCCGACAACTTCCGCGCCGCCTTTCGCGAAGCGCGCAATGTCGATTCCCGCGCCGCAGCCGATCTCCAGAATTTTCTTGCCGCGATAGCCGTTGAAATCGACCAGTTTTGGCAAGTAGCGCAATTTGTCAAAACGATACTCGTCCAAATCGTCAAAAAAGCCGAGGGTGCCGACCGGGTGTTTTGCCAATTCCAGGTCGTGGATGCGCTCGTTCCAGTATTGGCCGATTTTGCGCAGCTTTGGAGATAAATCTAATTTATCCAGCCCATCGCCCGAAACTGCCGCCGTCTCTTTTTCTATTTCAATTGTACTCATTTTTATCACAGGTTTGTCGCTCTTGCCCTTTTATTTTGATCTAAGTTGAGTACAATTCAAGCGAAGAGCTTGCGGATGGGAAGTGTTTTGGATGAGGTTTGAGATTATATCTTACGTTTCTTGAGGAAAGGGCGGATCATGGGATAAAAAGGCGGCCAGTTCCAAGATATGCGTTTATATCTGAGCACATTTCAACGATACGGAGGGCGCATTCTTCACAATATTTTCTGTCAAACACTTTGTCAGCATTGCCGATAGTTAGCACGGGCAGCGCAGCCGGAAAATTTTCATCTCTGAGCGTCTTTTCTAATGAGTTTTTTTCTCTCATACGACGATTTGCAGTCAATAGAATCATTCTTTCTTTCTGTGCGAACCGCCAAACATCCCGGTCATTAGCATTTACGGCAAGTCCTGCCTGTTCAAAAGTCAGTAATTGAGCAGGAAGGATTTGTGACCAACCGTCGGCGTGCAAACGACTCCAAATCAGCCAAGCTTGCCCTTCAATATTGTGATCTGCAAGTACGTCGATCACGATTTTTCCAGGTTCGCTTTCCAGGCGTCTAACTTGCGTTGAATTTTGGGGTCGCGACGTTGAGAAGAATGACTCGCGATTTTCGCAAAACGAGTCTTGTTTTTTTCTTTCCAGTAATGACGATTTTTCTGAGCTTCGTCTAATACCGCCTGGTATTCACGCTCAACTTCTGAACGATGCGAAGAAATGTAGCCCAAAACATCTTTCATTTGCTGATCGCTCAAATTAAGCCATTGCTGAATAAGCTGTGACGGCCAATCGGCTTTAAGATAATCCATGACATCGTATAAAGTGATGCGCGTGTCTTTGATGAACAGGTTCTGATCTCTCCGAATCACCGTGCTGTTTCGCACGCCGTTTTCTTTCATAATCGGGCCTCATGCAAAAATGTTCTCATCACTGTGAGAATAGAATGCAAAAAGATTTGAAAAAGTACAACCCAAAATTCTTCACGGATTGGAGAAATGTCACAAAATGTTCACGCATTTCTAAAATCAGCGCCATTTTCTTTCCGCCGGAATATCGTCCAGTCACCCGCTGTTCGGAGTCTTGAAACTTGCAAAAGACGCACTTCGAAGGCATTTTACCTTTCAAACAGAGCCGTCAATCTCAAAATCGGAACCCAATGAACGATCAACACCTCGTCATCATCGGCAACGGCGTCGCCGGCGTGACTACGGCGCGGCACGTCCGAAAACGCAGCGATATGAAAATCACCGTCATTTCCGCTGAATCCGAGCATTTCTACTCCCGCCCCGCTCTCATGTACATTTTTATGGGCCATATGCGCTACAAGGATACAAAGCCTTACGAAGATTGGTTTTGGAAAAAAAACCGCATCGATCTGGTCAAAGCCTGGGTTGAAGAGATCGACGTCGACCAAAAGAGTGTGAAGCTCGACAACGGCGATTCGATTCCGTACGACAAGCTTGTGATCGCGACCGGTTCAAAAAGCAACAAATTCGGCTGGCCGGGGCAAGATTTACCGGGCGTGCAAGGGCTGTATTCCTTGCAGGATTTAGAGTTGCTGGAAGAAAACGCCAAAGATGTTAAACACGCCGTCATTGTCGGCGGCGGATTGATTGGCGTTGAGTTGGCGGAAATGCTGCTCTCTCGTAAAATCCCGGTGACCTTTTTGATTCGTGAAGAGTGGTATTGGGACAATATTCTGCCGAAAGAAGAAGCGAAGCTAATCAGTCGGCACGTCGAATCGCACGGCGTGGATTTGCGGCGTATGACCAATTTGAAAGAAATTCTTGCCGGAGAAAACGGCCGCGTTCGCGCTGTGACCACCGAAGACGGTGAAGAGATTCCATGCCAGTTTGTTGGGCTGACCCCCGGCGTTCATCCCAACATCGATCTTGCGAAAGACTCAAAGGTCGAAACCGGGCGCGGCGTCTTGGTCAATGATTTCCTCGAAACCAACATCCCCGACGTCTACGCTGCGGGCGACTGTGTGGAAATCAAGGCGACGGAAGAAGGCGCGCGCAATCGTTTCGAGCAGCTTTGGTATACCGGCAAAATGCACGGAGAAGCGTTGGCGAAGACGCTCACCGGCAAGCGGGCAAAGTACGAACGCGGAATCTGGTTCAATTCGGCGAAGTTTTTTGATATTGAATACCAAACCTACGGCTTTGTCGCGAATGCACCGCGTGACGATGAAAAAATATTCTATTGGGAACATCCAGACCATAAAATCTGCTTCAAGCTCGTGTTCAAAAAAGACTCCCGAGAAGTTGTGGGCATGAACGTGTTCGGCGTGCGTATGCGGCACGATGTTTGGGATCGGTGGCTGCACGAAAAACGCACCGCCGAGTACATTCTCGAACACTTGCAAGAAGCCAATTTCGACCCTGAATTTTTCAGACGGCACGAACAGGAAATCGTCGCGCTCTACAATATCCAAAACCCCGGCGCGAATGTAAAATCGCGCGCCAGACAAGGGTTTTTGAGCAAGGTTCTTGGCTAACCGTAACATTCGTTTCTTCGAATGTTGCATCGCGCCCAACTGCCATTCAAGAGGGGCGCGGCGTATAAAAGTAAACACAGGTTGATCGACAAAAAGGCCGTTTAAATGGAAAAAATTCAAATACAGCCGCTGGCGCAAAACGGCGCGCACCATTCTCATAAAGATTTTTCGCTGGTCAAGAAAATTGGTTTGGGCGTTTTTACCGCCGCATTGGTTGTTTTTATGCTCACCCTTGGTCTGGGCGATTATCACGTTTCGCAGAGCGCGCTTGCTTCAATTGAAAACAAGGTTCCCGCCGAGCGCCTCGCGTTGCTCTCCCCGCTCCTCGACCAGTCCTTTGACTCAAAATTTACGCTTATCAACAAAATTGATGAACTTTTACGCCAAAACCAGAATCTGAGCGATTATGACATTGGCGTGGCGAAATTCTGGGTGCTCAAAGCTTCGTCAACCGGAGCGCTGCGAAACAACGCTTTCTTGTTTTTTCTTTTGAGCATTATGCTCGGCGTTGTTGGCGGTTTGATGTACATCGTTCCGCAGCTTAAGGAAGGCCAGCCCGGAATCAAACACGACGGCATTTTTAAGAGCGGCACGCTTAATCGCGGCTTGATCGGCATTGTTCTCGGCGTTTTGTTGATCGGGTTTTACGTTTTTCTTTACTGGTATCCGGAATACATCACCAATTTTGTCCTGCTCATCGATCCGGTGAGCGAAGCGTTTCGCAACCAGCCCGCGGATCAGTGGTTTCTCTACGGTTTGCTCTACACTATCGCGATTCTGGTGATGGGCGTGCGCATGTTCGCGAAATATCGTCACAGCCGTTACCATCTCGTTCGCACGACCTCGGTGATGTTTTTCCAAACAGGATTTGCTTTTCTGATTCCGACAATTCTGGAGCGCATGAACCAGCCGACGATGGATTTCAAAAACGCCTGGCCGCTGGATTATACGCTCTTCACCGACTGGCGCATCGACGGTTATCTCAACGCCGGAGCGATTGGGACGTTCATGATCGTTTGGGGCGTTCTGCTGGCCGTCGTCGGCGTGCCGCTGATGACGTATTTTTTCGGCAAGCGCTGGTATTGTTCCTGGGTCTGCGGTTGCGGCGGGCTGGCGGAGACGCTGGGCGATCCATGGCGACAATTGTCAGACAAATCATTGAACGCTTGGCGCGTCGAGCGCATTTTGATTCACGCCGTACTCGTTTTCGCCCTTGTTATGACAGTGATGCAAATCGCCAATTACGCTTCGGACGGCGCCGTTTTCAGCAATTACACTTGGCGGGTGAATCAATGGTACAGCTTTCTCATCGGCGCGGCTTTCGCGGGCGTTGTGGGCGTTGGCTTTTATCCGTTCATGGGCAGTCGCGTCTGGTGCCGCTTTGGCTGTCCGCTAGCGGCGATTCTGGGGATTTTTCAGAAGTTCAAATCGAGATTTCGAATCACAACCAACGGCGGGCAGTGCATTTCCTGCGGCAATTGTTCAACTTACTGCGAGATGGGGATTGACGTGCGCTGGTATGCTCAACGAGGTCAAAATATCATTCGCGCCTCGTGCGTTGGTTGCGGCGTGTGCGCAGCGGTTTGCCCGCGCGGCGTGCTCAGTCTGGAAAACGGCCCGGAAGACAATCGCTACGACATTGTACGACTGGCTTCGCAAACAAAGTAGAGACGCAATGCATTGCGTCTCTACCGTGGTTATATTCACGACATTTGGGAAAACGTTAATCTATTCCGGCAGCGAAACAATTGGCAATTCGAGGTATGAAGCGCGTTTCCCGCCAAAGTAGACCGTGTTTGTCGCGATGATCGCCTTCGCGTTTTGGCGGAACGGCTCGGGAGAATTTGGGTTTGGCTCAAAGCGCGGGCTGTTGCTGCTTGAAATTGCGATTCGAATTTTATGCCCCGTATTGAACACCGTCGCGGTGTAACCAAGATCAATCCAAAATTCGTAAACCTTCTTGGGCTTCAGCAATTTCGGCTCAGTCCGCGATTCACGAAAACGCGCGCGAACAACGCCGTCGGTCAAAAGCATGGAGCGCCCGTCAGGATAAACGTCGGTTAATTTTACCGTAAAATCCGTATCAAAAGCGCTGCTTGAAGCAAAGAGCTTCAGGCGAATCCTGCCTGCGGTTGCGACTGGCGCTTCAAGGACGTCCGTGGTGTAAATCAGAACATCCTTTCGACTTTCGGTGTTTTGCTGATCCATGGGCCCGGCTTCCAAAAACATGTTGTCGCCGCCGCGAGTCGGGACAGGGTTGGCGGGATCGTACATGAAGCCTTCCGCCGCGCCTTTTTTGTCAATTTCATTTTTTCGTAAGCCGCCGTCTTTTGCCAGGTAAAATTTGGCGATTTCTTTCGGCGCCGGAGGCCATTGCCGCGCTTCCTGCCAAATATTTCCCGCCGCATAAGCTTCGTCTACAGCGCCCATCTGGTAGTATTTTACCGGCGCTTCCAGCATCATACTTTCGCTGGAGGATTTAAGCCAACTGTCAAACCAATTTCCTGCGTCAGCAAGCACGTCAAACTTTGCGTTTTCAGGAAATGTGAATTCTCCTTGTCTGCGTTTTCCAAACCCGCTTTGATTATCAGTCCACGGCCCGACGCGCAGAAAAACATTGTCGTTCGCAAAGTCCTGGCCGTATTTTTTGATAAACCGGTAAGCGTCGATGGTCCCTTTGTTAAAAGCGTCGTACCAGCCAGTGACGAACGCGACCGGCACGTTGACCGCTTTTGCCCGACGAACGCCGTTGAGCTGCGTCCAGAAAGCGCTGTACGCGGGGTTGTTCGCGAAGAGTGAGATCAGGCTGTCCGCCTTTAAATCTTCCAGCGAGTTTTCAACCAGAGACTTTCGCCAAACGCCGTCGGGAAAAACAAAATGGTCGTATAAATTATATGGCGCGGCGATAATGTATTGCGCCGTTAAATTTGGCGGTTGACTTCCGGCGAGAAGAATTTGCAGAAAACCGTCCAGGCCGCGCCCAAAGGTTCCGACCTTGCCGTTGTTCCATGCCTGAGCCGCAATCCATTCGACCGTATCAAATCCGTCCTGTTTTTCGCCCCAGCCGTCATTGAAAAACAGAGAATCAACGCCTTCTGAACCGTTTCTGCCGCGCGTGCTTTGGATGATGACGTGGTAGCGTTTTTCAAGGAAGTAGCTGATTTCAGCCTGGTAATCTTCGTGATTGGACGGCGTTCTGATCAAAATCGCGGGGCCGGGAGCGGTGCTGTCGAATTTGAAAATCGAGGTCGCCAACTTCACGCTGTCGCGCATGGCGACCATTTCAACCGTAGGCGCCGGATGCGATTTTCCGTTTTGCGCGGAAGCGCCGGCGGTGTGGATGACCAAGAAAAGTGTCAGAAATCGGATGTATTTGGAAAATGGGGAATTTAGTGCGTGCATCAAAAACGTCCTGTTTTTGGTTTTTCGTCAATTGGGCGTGGTAGAGACGCGATGCATCGCGTTTCTACGGGCTGGTTTGATTTGCCAAAAGCGCATCTTAAAACTGTAGCGACAAAGTCGAGATTTACGCAAATTTCAGCCTCATTTTGGGGCTTGACTTTCGAAAGTCAGATTGTTATCATCCTGCCGCTTAAGTGAGCATGTTTCCAATCATGATGATTTCTAATTAAAATATAAGGAGGAGTACAAATGATAGGAACAATTGGTGAAACCGCGGGACGCATTTGGCGCGAACTGGAAAGCGGCGACGAATTGAGCTCGGCAAAGCTGAGAACAAAACTGAAAGTCGACGCTTTTACGCTTAACGCCGCTTTGGGCTGGCTTGCTCGTGAAGACAAAGTTGAACTGGCGAAATCCGGCAACACTGTCAAGGTAAGTTTGAAAGAGGAAGTCTTCGCCTAACTCTTTTACTTTTTGAAAGATAAAGCCTCGTCGTTAGACGGGGCTTTTTTGTTTTCGCTTGCACTTTTCGGCGGAGAGTCGCACATTTTAAATATGGAAGAGTTCGAGAAAAAAATCTGGTCTCTGGAACGTCAACTGTTCCAGGCGCGCACTTTGTCTGAAATTGCCCAGGCCCTGAACAGTTGCCGGGATCGCGATGCGGTTTACGCCAATGTTTTGGCTACCATTGCCGGCGCTTTTGGCGCAAGAGCAGCGATGGCGTTGGCTTGCGAAGACGGCGGGTGGAACGTCGCGGCGACGCATGGCGCGCTCATAACGCCCGCGGATAAAATTACCCAGGAGCTCAACGCCGATTTTGCCTCGGCGTCCGCCAGCAAGCAGCAATCTCTCTTGGCAAATCTGACCAATAATGGCGCGAACGCTGATCCTGACTATTCAATTTGGGAGCATATTCGCATTCAGGACAAAGTTGTGGGCGGCGTTTTTCTGGGGCGCAAAATTCTCCGTGAGCCATACTCTCGCGAAGACGAGCATCTCATTCGCGCGGCCTGTAATTTTGCCGCGAATACGCTGGAAAATATTCAACTTTACGCAGAGCTCGAAGCGGCGAAAATTCGATTGACTGCTGAGAATCAGACTTTGCGGCAGCAGGTTCGCCACGAAACGGATCGACGCAAAATTGTCGGCAACAGCACAGGGGTTCGGAAAGTTCTTCAAGATATACAAAGTTTTGCGCGCGGCGACGCTTCTGTCCTGATCATCGGCGAAACCGGGACGGGCAAAGAATTAGTGGCGCGGGCGATTCATAATGCCTGTCTCTTATACACATCTCCGAGCCCACG
>CAXHAT010000234.1:0-10972 GCA_964014485.1 uncultured Deferribacteres bacterium | reverse complement strand
TGCAATGGAGTCTCGTGGTCTCGGAGATGTGTATAAGAGACAGCCTTCGAGATTTTCAGATGGCGGTCGTTCCCCGCTCCTATCCCATGTTATGATTTCTATATCAAATCCGAATTCAACTAACGCGCGAACTTCTTTTTGTAATTGCGGGTTCTTCTGGTAAGGATAGCTAACAACAATTGCGATTTTTTCATTGTCCAACTTTTACCTTCTACTTGGAAGCGTCCTGATGCTCGAATCGACAATTAATCTTCGATCAAAGTAAATGAAAGAAGGACAAAGGAAAACAGTAAAATTTTGTTTTTCTATACTCGGGGTACGGCGCTTTATTTCTACAAAACTTTCTCGATCCTGATTCGACTTGCTAAGCCGTGCGATGGGGCTTGATTAAGGGTGGAATTCTCGGTTTTTTGCACCGAAATTTTTTAACTAATTCCCATGATGAGGCCAAGGATGGCAAACCGGTTTTTTGTAAAGCTACTAAAACGAGTCTTGGGTGTTGTCGTAGTTGTCATCGCGGCGGGGCTTGTCGCAATTTGGTTTTTCGATGAGAGTAAGCCAAGCGGCGTTGAAGGGGCGGATGCGGATGCGCTTGCCCGAAAAATGCTGACGGCCATTAATCACGAAGCCTGGGTGAAAACGGGCGCGGTGCAGTGGACTTTTCGCGGGAAGAATCATCATATTTGGGATAGAACGCAGCACATCGCGCGGGTCAAGTGGAACGACAACGAGGTTTTCATCAATTTGTCGGACAGGACTGGCATGGCGCGAACCAACGGCCAAAAGGCGCAGGGTGAAACGCTTGAAAAACTGCTGGACTCTGCTTGGCGAAGGTGGGCCAACGATTCGTTTTGGCTCAACCCCGTCTCAAAAATTTTTGACTCCGGCACTCGTCGTAGTATTGTGAACTTACAGAACGATGAGCAGGCGCTGCTTGTAGAATTCACTAGTGGCGGCGTTACGCCCGGCGACGCTTATCTTTGGCGAATCGATGAAAATGGCTTGCCCAAATCCTGGAAAATGTGGGTTTCCATGTTACCAATTGGCGGTTTGGAAGCGACTTGGGAGAACTGGCTGACTTTGGATACGGGCGTAAAAGTCGCGTCTTCACACAAAATTTTGTTCCTGGAACTTGAATTGACGAATATTCGCGCTGCTGAGACCGTTGAAGCGCTTGAAATTGACGGAGAATTTTTCGCACACGCTAAAAACTGAAAATGTGCCTCATCCTTTTTTCATATAAAGATCATCCAAAATACAAACTTGCGCTTGCGGCGAATCGCGATGAATTTTATGCGCGCCCGACAGAATCCGCGCATTGGCGGCCCGAGGCGCCGGAAGTTCTGGCAGGAAAGGATTTGCAGGCAGGCGGCGGCTGGCTTGGCCTCTCCAAAGGCGGGCGGATTGCCGCGTTAACGAACTTTCGTGGTGGAAACCACAAACCCGCCGAGCCGCCTTCTCGCGGAGAGATCGTCTCGGATTTTTTGTTTGAAAAACATCCTGTTGAAAATTATTTGCATCTTCTGGAAGGCAAGGGCAAAAATTATCAGGGGTTTAACGTTGTCTTGGGCGAAATAGATCAGCTTTTTTATTATTCGAATATGTCGCAGCAATCAAAACCGATTGAACCCGGAGTGCATGGGTTAAGTAATCATTTGCTCGATACGCCTTGGCCAAAAGTCAGAACTGGTTGTGCGACTCTCGCGCAGATTTTTAACGATTTAGATGAAAACGCGACAGATCAAAACACGGCGTCGTTACTTTTTGAGATGCTCAAAAACGAAAAGATTGCGCCGGACGCCGATTTGCCTTCCACGGGCGTGGGATTGGAGCTGGAGCGCGTGCTCTCGCCATTGTTCATTCAATCGCCCGTTTACGGTACGCGCGCTTCAACGGTTGTTTTGGTTGATCACGAAAATAATGTCTATTTTGAAGAACGATCTTACGTTCCGCAGACCGAGAGAATTTTCGAATTTCGCCTAAACCCGCCGGCATAACCTCATTGCTCTGCCGCTTGGCCTTTTAATCATACTCAGAACGCGACAATGGAATTTCCCGACCTGGTCAAAAAGTACGCCGATGAAAACTCGCTCTTCATGCCGATTGAAGGCACTTTGGTTCACTATCGCGATGAGGGCGAAGGCGAGCCGCTCGTGCTTTTACACGGGGCGTTTTCATCGCTGCATACATTTGATGATTGGGTGAGTATTTTGAAAAGTCATTTTCGGATCATTCGCCTCGATTTGCCTGGATTTGGCCTGACGGGGCCCGCGGCAAACGATTGTTTTACGATGCAAGCTTACCATCGATTTGTGAACTTATTTCTAGGGCGGCTGGGCATTGGGCGTTGCCATTTTGCCGGCAGTTCGCTTGGCGGATGGATTGTCTGGGAGTACGCGTTGCGTTTCCCCAAGAACGTCAACCGAATTATTCTGATCGACGCTTCGGGCTTTCTCGACGAAAAAAGCGTTCCGTTGCCTTTCAAGCTGGCGCGCGTTCCCCTCGCGGGACGAGCGGTAAAGTATGTCGTTCGAAAGAATATCTTGGAGCAATTTGTCAGGCAGGTCTATGGTGATGTAAGCCTCGTGACTCCGGCGCTGATTGACAGGTACTTTGAACTGTTTACGCGGGAAGGAAATACCAGCTCATTCTTGAAACTGGTTAACGGCGAGATGGAGGACAACTCCCCCCTTCTTTCTGAAATTTTAGCGCCGACGCTGATCATGTGGGGCAAAAATGATCAGTGGCTGCCGCTGGAAAACGCTTACAAATTCAACCTGGCGATTCCTGATTCGCGGCTCTTGATCTATGACGGCGTCGGCCATCTGCCGATGGAGGAAATGCCGGAACGCACGGCAAGTGACGCCTTGCATTTTTTGCAGGAGTGACAAGGTCGTGAATTTTTGTCACGGCGAGTGGGTTTTGTTCTTCAACCTTTCTTCCTAACTGATGTTACGCGCGCCGCAAACGTAAGGAGTGCAAAGCTTGCTTTGCTTTTCAGCTTCGGCCAGCAAAGAACGATGCATTCTGAACGTTAACGAAAAAGTTTAGGAAAAAGCGTAGCGGAATAGCAAGGCAAGCCTTGCACTCCATTTTCTACATTGGCTGCGTAACGTCAGTTCCTAATTCCTACTCCGACATTTCCCTGCCGCTAATCGATGAATGCCGTAATCCAAAGAATTCGAGCAACTCTTTTGCGCGTCATCCGTTGCATATCGATGGTTTTCGCCATTCCCCTTGCCATTTTGTTTAAATGTTTTAATATACAAAGTGTTATCTGAGGGTACATTGCTTCGAGAGGAAAGGAGAATAAATGAGTAAGCGAACAAAAATAATCGTTGCCATCGTCGCAGTGGTTGTCATCGGGGGCGTGATTTGGGCGAACGTTGCGAGAAAATGGCAGTCGCGGACAGAGGTTGAAGTGCAGAAAATAGAGGAGCGCGAGTTGCGTTCTCTCGTTTCCGCTTCTGGAAAAATACGCGCAAAAACTTCGGTTGACGTCAGCGCGAACACCAACGGCAAAATCGTCGAATTGGCCGTTGATGAAGGCGATGTTGTCAAAAGAGGCGATTTTCTGCTCCGTATTGATCCCACCCCGGCTGAGGCCAACAAACGGCAAATTGAAGCGCAAATTGCTTCCGCTCGTGCAGCCTTGAATCTTTCGCAAGCAACGCTTGATCAGGCCGATACCGATTTGAAACGTCAGGAAGAGTTGTTTAAACGCGACTTGAGTTCTGAAAAAGAAGTTCAGGACGCGCGGACCGCCAAAAAAATTCAAGCCTTGGACGTTGAAGCCAAAAACCAGGATATTACTCGATTGCAAGCGCTTCTCCGCAGCGCACAGCATGAGTTGAACAAAGTCTCGGTGCATTCCGATATCGACGGCATCGTCGTGCAGCGCAATATTGAAGAAGGCGAGAACGTTTTTGTCGGCGCGTTTAACAACCCGGCGACGATCCTCGTTACTGTCGCCGATCTTTCGGTGATCGAAGCTGTGATTGAAGTCGACGAAACCGATGTTGTGGACGTCGAAGTCGGGCAGGAAGTCGCGATCAACGTTGACGCTTATCCAGACACCAGTTTTCGTGCTATTGTGACAAAAGTCGGACACAGCCCCATTCAAAATATTGCCACGGCTGCCCAGCAGCAAGCGACGAGTTTTGAGGTGATTGCGCAGTTGGAAGATAAGATTCCCAATGTTCGTCCCGGGCTCTCGTGCAAGGCCGACGTTACGACAGGTTACCGAGAAAATGCCGTCGCCGTCCCCATTCAGGCGTTGACTTTACGGAAACCTTCAGAAATTACAACGAAAGCCGACAGCGTTGAGGCAAAGCCGACAAACGGCCAATCGAAAGAGAAGGAAAAGAGCGTGCAAGGCGTTTTCGTTGTTGAAGAAAACGTCGCTAAATTCCGCGAAGTCAAAACCGGGATCGCCGGTGACCGGTTCTTCGAGGCGACCAGCGGCCTCTCTGCTGACGATCTGGTTGTCACCGGGCCTTTTCGCACGCTGCGCCGGTTGAAGAATGAAGAAGAAGTCAAATACACTGAACCGGACGAAAACTGATGCAGCGAATCTGGGAAAGCATTGTTATTTCAGCGACGGCGCTGTGGGCGAACAAAATGCGTTCGTCGCTGACGATTCTGTGCGTGATAATTTCAATCATGTCTATCATCGCCGTCGTCTCCATTGTTGACGGTATGGACTTCTATGTTAAAGAGAAAGTGCTGAGCCAGGGGAGCAATGTTTTCACGGTCAGGCGTTTCAATTTCGCCGATATTTTCACTGATTTCGACAAGTTCCTCTCTTCCCTCAAACACCCCTACCTGACTTTAGAAGATCGAGAAGCGATTAAGGAAGAGGTCTCCGCCGCAGAATTTGTCGACGCCGGCGTCAGTTCGAACGCAACTCTGCAATACCGACGCAACGAGGCGGAAAACATAGAAATTCGCGGTCGCACCGACGCTTATCCGGCCATGGGAGAATTTGAGCTTGCCAATGGTCGGCATATCTCGGTGCAAGACGTTCGGCAGCGAAGGAATGTTTGCGTAATTGGCTGGGACGTGGCGCAAAATCTTTTCGAGGAAGTTGATCCTGTTGGCCGGACGATCAAGATTAGGCAAAAGCATTATGAAGTTCTCGGCGTGTGCGAGCAGAAACCCAATGTTTTGGGCGGCAATCAAAATATGTTCGCGTTCATGCCCATTACGACGTTCCTGAAAAATTTCGGCTCACGGAATCGATCCATCGAGATCTCCGTGAAGACGGCGCAAATGGAAGATTTTCATCTGGCGCAAGATCAGGCGCGGGCTTTGATGCGCATACGTCACAAGCTGAAGCCTTCGCAAGACGATGATTTTTATATCGACACCTCAGAGCAGCTCGCTAATCTTTGGGCAGGGTTGACCGCCGGGATTTTTGGCACGCTCATCGGCGTGGTTGGCATCACGTTGGTCGTCGGCGGCATCATCATTATGAACATTATGCTGGTTGCGGTGACGGAGCGAACGCGTGAAATCGGCGTCCGTAAATCCCTCGGCGCCAAGCGCAAGGATATCACTTTACAATTCCTGATCGAAACGTTGATTCTCACGCTGATCGGCGGCATTATTGGGATTATTTTAGGATTCACGGCGGCCAGTCTTGTTGCCGTGCTTTCGCCGCTTCCCTATCGCATCGCGACCTGGGCGATTGTTGTCGCGCTGGGCATTTCAATCATAATCGGCCTCATTTTTGGCGTCTATCCCGCGAGAAAGGCCTCCCGGCTTGATCCCGTGGAAGCGTTGCGAGCGTTGTAAATCTGGATTATTGGAATGATGGATTTATGGAATATTGAGCATGCCGCGTCCATTCAACTTCATGGCATTAATCCAAAACTCCAACGATCCATTATTCCACAAATCCAGCAATTTGACTCTGAACAAAAACCATAGTTCTCCCCATGAAGCAAAAGCGAACCGGAAGACTTAGATCACAATTCAAAGAAGCGTTGAGCGAGGCCTTCAACACGATTCGCGCCAACAAAATGCGGTCGGGCTTGGTGATACTCGGCGTTTTGATCGGCGTTGCAAGCCTTATGGGAATGGTGGCCATCGTTTCAGGGCTCAATCATTTCGTTGTCAGTTCCATCGGCGGCGGCGATACGCCGATTCTGAGTCTAACCAAAATCAATGTTCTTAAGGGAGAGGGGCAGGAAGAGTTCATTAAGCGGAAGAACTTTAAAGTCGAAGACGCCTTTGCAATCCGTGGTTTGCCTCATGTTGAAGGGGTGCAAATTCAATATCAGGCGAACAGCATTCAGATTAAATACAAGGACCGGAAAGCAAATTTTGTTGCGGTTATCGGTTCAAATCAGGAACTGCTCCAAATTCAGGTTATGAGTTTGGCGGAAGGTCGGTACTTTACGCTCGAAGAACAGAACCACAGATCCAAGACCATCGTTCTCGGCGACGCCGTAAAGAACTCGCTTTTTCCGGATGAAGATCCAATTGGCAAGGCGGTGCGTGTTCAAGGCAAAGAGTATACAGTCGTCGGAGCATTCGAATCGCGGAAAACGTTCATGGGGAGCCTTGCCGAAAACTACGCAGCGATTCCGTATACGGCTTTCGAGCGCGACTTTCTTAACAAGTTCACCAACCCCGACATGAACATTATCGTCGACGACAAAGAGAATATCGAAGAAGTCGAGGCGAATGTGCGCGCCGTTATGCGGATGCGCCGCAAAGTACCGCTCAATCAGCCTGATGATTTTGCCTTAATCACGATGAACGCCGTGGTCGATTTTACCGAGAGCATCACGGACAACGTCGCGCTGGTTTTGGTCGTTCTGGCCTCAATTGCGCTCATGATCGGCGGCATCGGCGTTATGGTGATTATGCTCGTCTCCGTTACTGAACGCACGCACGAAATTGGCATTCGTAAAGCCATCGGCGCTCGCCGCAGCCAGATTACGATGCAATTTCTCATCGAAGCGGCGACGCTTTCGGGGATCGGCGGCTTGATCGGCCTGGGCGTTGGCCTGGGGATCGGGTTTGCTGCATCGCTCGCTCTTAACTTTCCATTTCACATGCCTGTCGGCTGGACAATTTTTTCGATAGTTATGTCTGCCGGAGTCGGCTTGGTCTTCGGCGTCTTTCCCGCTCGAAAAGCCGCACGACTCGACCCGATTGAAGCGTTGAGGTATGAATGAATTTTTTGAAAATGTGACGCAGGGACGAATAAGTTTTTGTTTAAAACTCACGATGTTGAGTATATTCTTCAAAGAAAGTTTTACTTTTTAAAGGATTAAACGTTAGGGCATTAACGATGACGGCCAAAGTAATCGATTTACTAGAAAAAATGACGCCGGCGGAACAGTCTGAAGTTGCATCATTCGCTGTATTTGTCATCGCTCGGAGAAAATTGCAAAAGACGCAGATTCTGACCAACGACATTCCCGCCGATGACCTGTTAAAACTTGCTGAAAGTTCAGGAAGTTTTGATTGGTTGGCCTCAGAAAAAGAAGACGTTTATACCTTAAATGATGGAGAAGAAGCGGGATGGGCAAGCGCATAGTAAGGAGAGGGAGCATTGTTTTGGTGCGTTACCCGTTTTCAGATCTTTCTTCAATAAAAGCAAGACCCGCCTTGATTATAACGCCTGATGACTTGTTGTCCCAAATCGATGACGCCTTGTGCCTTTTTATTTCTTCACAGATTCCAACGCCTTTACTTGCTTCCGATTTAATGATCAACAAATCCGATTCGTCATTCAGGAAGACAGGTTTAAAATTTAATTCCGTTTTCAGAACGCACAAATTGGCGCTATTGTACAAGCCTCTCGTCTTGCGAGCATTGGGCGAAGCGGATCAACGGTTGATGGAATTAGTGAATCAAAAATTGCGCATCGCCCTTGGAATCTAATCGGCAGATTTTCTTCAATTCTTATGTCCAAAATACTCGAAAAGCTGCGCGGCGACGATTTGCGCAGTATCGGCCCTATTGATGAAGTGATCGCTGAAGTCGGTGATGACCAAACGCGCTTCGACGAACTGTTCAAAGGCGTTTTTCACAATGAGCCGGGCATACGGATGCGCGCCGCCGACGGCATTCAAAAGATTATCGTCAAATTTCCCCGCCTGCTGCAAAAACACAAATCCCGCCTAATAGAAAACCTCGACGATTTTGAACAATCACAAGTGCGTTGGCACATTCCATTGCTGTTTGGCGCGCTTCAACTCGATTCGTCTGAAATTCCGCAAATTGTTGACACGCTCCAGAGATGGTTTTCCGTTGAAAAGAAAAGCCAAATCGTAAAGGTCAATTGTCTGCAAGGCCTGGCTGACGTCGTTCTTCATCACAACCTTGACAGAGAGTGGTTGGCAGATTTTATTGAAAACGCGATGGAAACGGGAAGCGCTTCTGTTAGAGCGCGCGGGCGGAAGCTTTTGAAAAAGCTCCCCAGGTGAGTATGGGTTGAAGTAAAACCAAAACCGCCGGCGAGCAGGCTGATTTATACCCTGTCACTGGCGGTTTTTAGGTTTTAAAGCGCTATTTTTGAGCGGGTTGACTTGTGTCAGAGACTATTGCTTCAAAGTTGCAGTCCCCGATGCAGTGCTTATCTCGATTGTCAGGCTGCTTTCGCCTTTTTGAACGGACTTTGTGACATATTCTTGACCCCACTTTTCATAAGTCTCTTCTTTGTCGAAATCGAACGGCGCCCGAATTCTGCCGCGCCGCGCCCGAGCCGTCATTTCGATGTACCCCTGAATCGAATTGCCGTCATAATCCAATTCCGCGTCCCCGGAAGCCGCTGAAACTTTAACGTCATCCTTTGGACTGCTGCCGAATGAGACTTCTACGTTGCCGGAAGCCGCCGAAAAAGAGCTTCTTTCTTCAACATTAACATTGCTTGCCGTAACGTCGCCGCTGGCTGCGCTCATTTTGATCTCGCCCGTAATATCCGAAGCGCGAACGTCCCCGGAGGCGGCGCTGAATTTTATCTCGCCGTTCACTTTCTGGGCGTCGATTCTGCCGCTGGCCGTGCTCGCTTTGGTGTTGCCCTCCACGCCGTCCAATTCAACGTCCCCGGAAGCCGTGCTGGCGCTGACTTCGCCTTCAATGTCTGTCAGATCGATATTGCCGCTGGCGGCGCTGGCGCGAACTTCGCCTTTAATTTCTTTAAAAGTCAGATCGCCGGAAGCGGAACGCGCTTCAATATTATTTTCAACGCCTTCGACAGAGAATTCGCCGGAGGCCGTGCCAAAATCGATTTCAACGTCTTTGGGTACGATCAAATGCCAGCTCGAAGAACCGCGATGACTGCCCCAGGACGAGCGCCGAAAACGTTCTTCGAGGATCAGCCGGCTGCCGCGCTGGTCTATTTCGGCTTCAAAAACATCATCCGAATACGTGTGCTTCAACGTTAATTTAACTTCGCTTCCCGTTCCCGCTTCAATAATGCAATCCCCGCTGACCGTCTTCATGCGGATCGATTTGACGCCGCTAAATGATCGTTCGATTTCTTCCGCCAGGCTGCCGCCGGCCCAGCCGAGCAACAAGAAGATCGTCAAGCTTGCTTTCAATAATTGGTTTGCGCGTTTCATAAATAATTCCTCCTTATCGTAAGAGAACACTTCGTCAATTCGCTTCTTTTGCACAAGGCGGAACTAAAGACAGAGCCTCTTTCGAAAAGGTTTGCGCTTTCGTAAAAAGTTTTAGTTACAAAGCAAGCGTTCTAAAAAGACGACCGGTATTGTTCCTGTAAACAATGAACAAAAATCGGATTTTTGCGTCCCTGGCAGTTGTCACTTTAAGATGGTATTTCTCCTCAGGCCCTTTTATCGTCTACAATTGGTAACTGACGTCACGCACTGCCTAACATAGAATTCAGTACGCTGTCTTTTACACATCCTGAGAACTGCAGTTGAAACTGGAACTGCCCAATCCCCGAAACGTTTGTTTCGGTCATTCCCGCGCAGGCGGAAATGACGTAGAGGCAATGTTTGACTGAATCGCTAGATTATTAAGCAGCGCGTAGCATCAGTTGGTAAGAATTTATCTTCAAATACAGCGGAAAGAACAATGACGCTTGGGTGTAATAAAAATCTCAGTTTTTTTCGAACATTTGCCTTATTCCTGGCGAGTATGGCGGTGATCGTCATCTGGCAGCCGCTTTTGGCGCAATACAGCATCGATGAAATCAAAACCAACGGCACGACCAAAGTTATCGCGGGGCCGCACTACAAAGTTGGTGGAGTCACTCGCGCGCTGCTTGGGAAACGCTATCGCGACGAATGGACGGCAACCGTTGAAATTCCGGTATTAGATCTGAAAAATTCCGGCGGCGGCTTGAGGCCGCACAAGAGATCCGGCGGTTTCCAATCGAAATCTTTAAGCTTTAAAAGTGCGAACGGCGGGAGATTTATGTTCCGCTCTATCGACAAAGACCCGTCGAAGTTGCTGCCGGAAGAATTGCGCGAAACCGTCATCGCGCGGGCTTTGCGGGACGGGATCAGCACCTCGCATCCTTTTGGCGCAATGGTGGTGCCGACGCTCGCTTCGGCTGTCGGGCTTGTTCACACCAGCCCCAAAGCCGTAGTTTTACCGGACGATCCTGTTCTCGGCGAACATCGAGAAGACTTTGCGGGAACGCTGGGCATCATCGAAGAATTCGTCATCAACGGCCCGGACGATACGCCCGGATTTGCCGGTTTAACAAAAGTAGTCAGCATTTTTGAGTTTTTCGAGATTCGTGAACAGAGTTTCATCGATAACGCCGATCAAAAAGCTTACCTCAACGCTCGCCTGCTCGATTTTCTAATCAGTGACTGGGATCGCCATTTTGACCAATGGCGTTGGGCGCGTTTTGAGCGCGACGGCCAAAATTACTGGCGACCAGTTCCGTTGGATCGGGATCAGGCCTTTTGTTTTTTCGACGGCCCAATAACTGGCTTCGCGGAAGAGCGGCACATCATCCCACAATTTGAAGGCGTTG
>CAXHAT010000233.1:0-10975 GCA_964014485.1 uncultured Deferribacteres bacterium | reverse complement strand
GAATTGCAGTCAAAGCAGCATTTCATAGAAAAGTACGCGTTAGTCGGATGAACCTGAATTCCTCGGACTTTTTTTGTTTTTCATGAATTATTCAGGCTAAGTATTTTGGGAGAGTCATGACTGAAAATCTGAAAACTGCAACTTTTGGGGCGGGATGCTTCTGGTGTGTTGAAGCCGTTTTTCAAAAACTCCATGGCGTTAGGCGCGTCGTTTCCGGCTACTCCGGCGGCGAAGTCGCAAATCCTTCCTACCGGCAAGTCTGCGACGGAACGACGGGACACGCTGAAGTGATTGAGGTCACTTACAATCCGGAAGAAATTTCGTTTGAAGATTTGCTTCATGTTTTCTGGCGCACGCACGATCCGACAACGCTTAACCGCCAGGGCAACGATTTCGGTACGCAATATCGCTCCGCTATTTTCTATCATGATGACGAACAGAAAATCGCCGCCGAGCAATCAAAACAAGAGACTGACGCTCTAAATTTGTGGCCAAAGCCAATTGTAACCGAAATCTCGCCGGTCGCCAAATTCTATCCGGCGGAGAATTACCACCAAGATTATTACAATTTGAATTCCAGCCAACCCTACTGCCGCGCCGTCATTGATCCCAAAATCAGAAAACTGATGCAAATGGCCGGGGCAGGCGAGGTAAGGCTATCGGAAAGCGCTCTCGCATGATTGCCCCAAACTCTGGGAAAGGAATGGCGGCGGTCGTCCAGGCAGGCTCAGTTTTCATGGACAAATCGAGTACGCTCGAGAAAGCGCTTGATTTGATCGCTGAAGCGGCCCGAAACGGCGCAAAAATTGTCGTATTTCCCGAAGCCTTTTTGTCCGGCTATCCTCGCGGACTAGGATTTGGAACAGTTGTCGGCAGCCGGAGCGACGCGGGGCGCGAACTTTTCGCACGCTACCACGAAAGCGCCGTCGCTGTTCCCGGAAAATGTACCGAGGCGTTGTCCAAAGCCGCAAAGCAAGCAGGAATTTTTCTGGTAATGGGCGTGGTCGAAAAAGATGCAGCATTTCCAAAATCCACCCTTTATTGTTCGCTGCTTTTCTTCGGGCCGGACGGCGCGCTTTTGGGCAAGCACAGAAAAATCAAGCCAACGGCGGCGGAGCGTATCATTTGGGGAGAAGGCGACGGTTCGACGCTCAAAACGTACGACACGCCGTGGGGGAAAATCGGCGGTCTCGTTTGCTGGGAGAATTATATGCCGCAGGCTCGTCTGGCGTTGTACCGTCAGGGTCTTGATATTTATCTTGCCCCGACCGCGGACAATCGCGATTCATGGCAAGCGACAATCCGTCACATCGCCTGCGAAGGGCGCGTTTTTGTTATGGCTTGCAATCAATTCATCACCAAGAATGACTATCCTCAAGACCTGCGGAAGACGCCTGAATTAGCGAATTCGCCCGAACCGTTTTGTCGCGGCGGCAGCGCTATCATTGATCCGCTCGGCGATTACGCAGCGGGGCCGCTTTACGGCGAGGAGGGCGTCCTGTACGCTGAAATAGATCATCAGCAATTGATAAAAGCGCGCTTCGATTTCGACGTGACCGGTCACTATGCGCGGCCCGATTTGTTTGATGACTCCTGAGCAGCTCTTTTCGGAGTGCGGCTGTCCCAAAACATAGGCTTTGAATGACAGGCATGACGTATGTGGGTTCAAGATTTTGAACCCCTACGACAAGTTGAGTGTCGCTTTGAAAGTATTATGTTTGCGGCAATTCAGCTTCCGGGTAACGTTTTTCGGAGTGCGACGATTCATCATCATCGCCGCGTTGCAACGCCGATTCTCAAATCAAACGCTGAAGCGTCTGACTCCGTTGTTCATTTTCGGTAAAAACCGTTCGGCGCTTTAAAAGCCGGACGGTTGCTTATCAAATATTGTGGAGATTTTTTTTATGACGGGTTCCGAAACGATTGCACAGCCTCTGCCTGCAAGCTCAGAGAAAGCCTTCACCTTGGCCTTGTGGCTTGCCGTAATTACGATTTTCTACAATATCGTGGAAGGCCTGGTCTCGGTCTATTGGGGCGTCTCTGACGAAACAATCAGCTTGTTCGGCTTCGGCCTCGATTCTTTTGTCGAGGTGATTTCAGGCGCGGGAATTTTACACATGATCCTCCGCATCAGGCGCTCCGCCGATGATCACTTCGACCAATTCGAACGCACTGCGTTGAGAATTACAGGAACAGCGTTCTACATCCTGACTGCATCGCTGGTTCTGACAGCGGCAGTTCAAATCTTTAGCGGCCACAAACCCGAGACAACGCTTGGCGGCGTTATCATTTCGCTCATTTCAATTCTCACAATGGGCGTGCTCATTCATTTTAAGCTCCGAGCCGGACGCGCGCTCAACTCTCAAGCGATTATCGCTGACGCCAATTGTACAAAAGCGTGTTTATATTTGTCCGTTGTGCTCCTTGCCGCGAGCCTGGGATATATGTTGACAGGCTTTGGCGGCGTTGATTCGTTAGGTGCGCTGGGAATTGCGTTTTTTAGCGCGAAAGAAGGACGGGAAGCTTTTGAAAAAGCCAAGGGCGTCGTCTGCGGCTGCTCATAGAATCGCAGCACGTCTTGCCCCTGAATTTCTTCTTTAGTATCTGTAAAGTCATTTTCTGCCAATTTTTGGCAAGACTTTTCAAAACGCAGAGACGCAAAGGACGCTGAGAGGCGCAGAAAAAATTGAATTGTGAGTTCATTTTGGGCAGTTCGCAACGACGAAAATTTATAAATATACTTTCAAGCATTTGTGCTAAAAAACTCTGCGAAGCTCTCTGACCTTTGCGTCTCTGCGTTGAGTCACGAGGTTGAATAACCGCACCTGATTGGTTCCGGCTTGTCCGGGTTGGGATGCGATTTATTCGTCTGTTTTTGACGTTTCAAGCCAAACGCAAAAAACAGTCAGGACACCCTTCCTGACTGAAATTTCAACGTCTTCTTCAATCGCTTCGTTGCTTTGCCCGTCTCGCACACCCCACTCCAGGTTCTCTCCGTTTAGCGCATATTTTAAGCCTTGCGTCTGAACGCCGCTTACGCGCTTAAAAGCAATCAGGCTGATTTGCTGGCCGATTTGCGCTCGAAATTTTGCTGAGCTATCAATGAAGAAGCCATAGCCGGACTCATCATAAAATTTGATCCGAAGCAGTCCGGCGTATTTTTGCAACATTTGAATATTGGTCAATTGATGATCCAGCCGTCCGCCAGCAACGCCAAAAACTTCAACTCCCGTCACGCCTTTTTCCAGAGCGAAATCCAGCGCTTTTTCAAGGTCTGTCTTATATTGCGACGGTCGATGGACAATACTCTCGGCAGATAGTTTTTTCCGGCTTTCTTCCGATAAAGAATCCAGATCGCCGATGACAAAATCGGGGGGAACGCCGATTTCAAATGCGCGATTCGCCCCGCCGTCACAGCAAATGACAACATCGGTTTCCGCACGTTTTTGGTGAAAAACCTTCTCTAAAATCTGCGGGCTGTTCAGAATGATGACGGCAGTCATCCGGTTTTTGTGGAGTTCGTGTTTTTGCATGTTTACAATTTACGGCCATCTACTTGTCAGCTTCAATACGGCAATGGCGCCGGGCGGAAACAAACACGTTGTAAAATCACATTTTAAACCGTTGGGGACAATGAAATCTTACAAATACTTGATCAAAATCGGCAACAAGCTTTTGTGGAAGCAGATCAGTCGAGAACTGCTGATTTGGCGTGCGGCGCCGGTAGTAGAGCGTCTTGGGAAAGACTTGCCGGAAGGTTTACGACCGTTGAGTACGGCTTTGGCAACAACGTTATCCGGAACGCCAGATCCCAAGGAATTGCCTTGGATCGAAGCCATCGAAAAATTACGTTTTCAATTATTCGAAGATGAAGAAAGCGTTTTCATTCATGATTTTGGCGCGGGCAATTTTTATGAAAACACAACGCGAAGAGATGCTCCCGGTTTGCAATCGCGTCCCATAAATTTAACGTGCTGGTTGTCCGCAAAGCCGCCGTTCTGGTGTTTTTTTCTCATGAATTTGGTTCGGCGTTTCCAGTCTCAGCGCTGCCTGGAATTGGGAACGAATCTAGGTGTTTCAACGGCTTACCTCGCCGCCGCACAACTCTTGAACGGCGCAGGAAGCCTTGTGACTATCGAAGGGGCGGAAGCGTTTGCACGAAAAGCCGGTGATCACCTGACACGATTCGGATTATCGAAAAAAACGACATCAATTGTTGGACCGTTTAGCGAGAAACTGCCGCAAGCGCTCTCAACCGGCTATGATTTTGTGTTTATCGACGGTCATCACGTCGGTTCAGCCATGCTCAAATATTATCGCATGATTCGTCCGCATCTCAAGGCGCCGGCTATCGTTGTCTTCGATGATATTTCCTGGTCTTGCGATATGCGGCGGGCATGGAACATCATTGAACGCGATCCCGATTTTGAAGTATGTCTGAATTTATTAACGCTCGGCGTCTGCGTATTCAATCCTGATGCACAGAAAAGAATCCGGCTCACCATACCGCTTATTTGAGCCAGCCGTTTCTAAATCCATCTGTCATCAAACTTTGGGGCGCTACACTCTCGACTTTTCGGAACGAATCTTATTCTTGCGAACCTGACTCATCCCGCGTTTTGGCGTCTTCCGCCTTCATCAAGACCCAATTGTCGGGATCAACAACAAATTCTTCTTTTTCCTTCACCGATATCCGCGCTTCGCCATCCTTGAATTCCACCCGCTTCTTCTTGTTCTTGATTTGCACTTCGACCGGCATGGGAAACGGCAGGTTCCGGGGCGTTTTCCAGGTCAATAGAACGGAATTGCCGTCGCGTTCTACAAGCAGCTCCGGCAATTTGGCTTCGCGTAGATAAATTTCAAAAAACCAATCCAATTCCTGACCTGAAGCTTCTTCGGCGAGTCGAACAAAATCGTTGCTTGAAGCAAAGCGGCACTGACCGCCGTCGGTGCGTTTTTCCCAGGAAGCGTCAGGGTAGGCAAGCCGACGCAAAGCTTTGTAAACGGCGTCTTTTCCTACCAGGTAACGCAAAGTGTGCAGCATCCACGCGCCTTTAAAATAGGCGTCGCGAGTTGCATTTTCAGCGCTCACGGAAAAGCGTGGCGCAAGCGGCTTCCTATTTTGCATTCTGCCCCGGACGCTCTTCATATACTCGTGGTAGCGCGCTTCGCCAAAAAGCTCTTCAACGTACATCGCCTGAGTGTACGAGCCGATTCCTTCGTGAATCCAGAAATCCTTCCAGTCGGCGCAAGTGACCAGATTGCCCCACCACTCGTGCGCCAGTTCGTGGTGGTGCAAAGCGTCAAATCCCCAATCCACGCCGCGCGTCATGGAGCCGTTGTTGAACTTGGCTCCGTAGGCGATAATCGTCTGGTGCTCCATGCCCAGGTGCGGCGTTTCGGCAACGCCGTATTTTTGCGCACGAAACGGGTATGGCCCAAAATATTTTTCAAAAAAACGCAAGTGGTCGAGAATTTCCGGGAAGAGTTTCTGACCGTTTTCATAGCTTTCCGGCAAAAGCCAAAATTTAACCGGAAAGTTCGTGCCGTCCACGCTTTTGAAATCGTCCTCGATGACGCGATAGGGCGCGATATTCAGAGCGACGGTGTAAGAATTGATCGGCGTGGAGACGAACCAATGAAAAGTTTTTGTTTGATCGCCGTTTTCTCGCACTGACCGCAAAACGCCGTTCGAAGCAACGACAAGATTTTCCGGAACGGTTATGCGCAGCGCCATCGAGTCAGGCTCGTCGGAAGGATGATCTTTGTTCGGCCACCAAAGGTCTGCACCCGGTCCCTGGCAGCTTGTTGCGATCCACGGCGCACCCGAAGGCGTTCGCGCCCAGGTAAAACCGCCGTCCCAGGGCGGGCGCGGAGCGACGCGGGGCTTGCCGCCGTAAGCCACCCTCGCCGAAACGCTTTGGCCGGGCTGGGCGGTAAATGGAAAAGCAATTTTGATCAACCCGTTTTCATGCTCAAAATCTACTTTTCGTTCTCTTCCCTCAAACTTCAACCAGGTACTCGAAACCTGGAGTCTTGGGTCGAGATTGAGCACAAATTCTTGTAGCGGCGCGGTCAAATCCGCAACAACAACGATTTCGCCGTGGATCGTACTGTCCGCCGGATTGACGGTCAGCGACAAATCGTAAAATTTCACGTCGTACGCCGCTTGCTCCGGCATAATCGGCCCGCCGGAATCGTAGGGATCGTTTTGCGAAAAAAGCAAGGAAGAGGAGCATAAAATAATGATAATTTGCCAGAGTTTAGTTTTGCTTTTCATCATGATTCGTCGAGATTTTGATTCCAGAATTCAGAATTTACCAGGGTATTGTTTGTTGAGCGGGTCGATTAACTTCACGCCACATGATCTGTTCAGTGGAGAGCCTGACAACTTTTCCCATTCGCTTGGCGTGAGAATTAAACTTGACATGTCCCAGAAATTGCAAAGCCAATTTTGCGGTCTCTAACACCGGGCATGCAATAAAAACGAGGCAATATTTCGGGTGGCACAAACGAGGATTGTAAAAATCTAGATCGCGAGTTATAAAAGTGATTTGCTTTCTTTGGTGTAAATAGCGGAGAATTTCTTGATGATCATCCCACTCCGGCCTCCCAACCTCAAAACCAATCTGTCGCGGGCGGATTCGACGGGCGCGTAACAACTCGACCTGATTTTCGGGAATATTATGATCGAGCAGGATCATGCAGCGGTTCTGATATCCAAAGGCGTTTCGCGCAGCAGGCCTTGTTTGAAAAAGGTGATCGCTTCATGGATCGCATCTTCCGTCAAAAGGTTATGATATTGCGAAATAATGGCTTCCGCTGAATAATCAGCTTCCATGAGTTCAAGAACGTCTGAAACCGGGATGCGCGATCCTTTAAAAATTAAACGGCCGCCGCATACGCGACTGTCTGTAACCAGATGTTTTCCTATTTCTATTCTTACCATTGGGCCGCCTTTTGTCGATACGCCTTGAATTTTGCAAAAATATAAACATTCCATCAAGACAATGCAAATCGTTTGCTTATTTACGTCATGAAGAGCCAATTCTGCAACACTTGTGCATCACGGTTGAATTTTTTACTATCACACTCGGGACTTTAAAAAAAACGGAAAACGAATTTATGAACTATGACTTTGATGCTGTCATCATAGGCGGCGGACCATCCGGCGCAACTTGTGCGCTCTACGCGGAAAGATTGGGTTTAAACGTTCTTCTCGTCGACAAAAAAACGTTCCCGCGCGACAAGATTTGCGGCGACGCCATTTCCGGGAAGAGCGTGCGCTATTTGCAGGAACTCGGCTTGCACAAAGCGCTTGAAAAACAACCCCAAGTCCGCGCAAACGGGGTCACATTCTCCGCGCCGAACGGCGTCCTTGCCACTGTGTCCTTCACGCCCCCGAACGCCGAACGCGAGAGTTACGGCTACGTTTGCCGCCGAGAAGTTTTCGACAATCTCCTTTTCCAACACGCCAAAGAGCGCGTCGCAACTCGCGAGAATTTTTCGATCAACGACGTAATTCTTGAAAACAACCGCGTTCGCGGTGTTGTCGGCAAAAACGGCGGCGGGGAGGTGGAAGAAATCACCGCGAAAATCGTCATCGCGGCGGACGGTTACAACTCTGTCTTGCTCAGGAAACTGAACCTGTACGACCACGATCCAAAACATTGGGTTGTGGCGACGCGCGCCTACTATCGCGGCGTTAAAAACATGACTGACGCTATCGAAATCCACTTTGTCAAAGACGTGCTGCCCGGCTATTTTTGGATTTTTCCGCTGGAAGATGATAAAGTCAACGTTGGCATCGGCATGTTGCATAGTGAGCTCAAGAAGCGAAAAATCAGCCTGCGCAAGGCCCACGTTGCCGCAACAAAGTCCGATTTTTTTCGCGAGAGATTCAAGGACGCGAAGATGCTCGGCGGGATCAGCGGCTGGAATTTGCCCGTCGGCAGCAAGAAGCGCCCGACGCACGGCGACGGCTTCATGATTCTGGGCGACGCCGCCGGACTGATCGATCCCTTTTCCGGCGAAGGCATCGGCAACGGCATGTGCTCGGGAAAAATTGCCGCCGAAACGTTGGCGCAGGCTTGCAAAACTGAAGATTTTTCCGCATCTGCGCTTTCAATTTACGGCGAGCGTCTTTGGGAAACGCTCGGCCCGGAGTTGCGCCAGAGTTACGCCTTGCAGCGCATTGGCCGGTTCCGCCCGCTGCTCAATCTCGTTGTTGACCGCGCGGCCAAACACCAGGAAGTGCGCGACTGGATTTCCATGATGATGGCCGGAACCGCGCCAAAAGAAGCCCTGAAATCGCCGATGACGTACATCCGCCTGCTTTTTATGAATCCAAAATCGAACGGGCGCCTGCCTTCGAACGCTTCTCTCGCCTCCGATGTCCAATGATGCAAAATGATTCGGCTCCCGATTCTCAACCAATAACAGTCGCCTGAATGATCTCATTTCTCTCGTCCGCCTGGCTCTGGGCGCTTGCAGCGCTGGTAATTCCAATCGCGATTCATCTGCTCAACCGGAGGCAAGGCAAGCGCATACAAATTAGCAGCTTACGCTTCCTGGAATCGTCGCAGAGCAAGCGAATCCGCCATCTAAAGCTTACCGATTTTCCCCTTTTGGTTCTGCGCGCGCTCATGTTTGGACTGCTCGCCATTCTGCTGGCCAAGCCTGCCTTGCTGCGCCAGGATTCCGCCGGAACCGATACGCCGCAAGATTGGGTTCTGGTGAGCGGCGAAATCAAATCAGCCGCGGCAAACCGCGCAATTGATTCACTCCTTACGAACGGCGCGGAACTGCGATTGTTAGCTCCCAATTTCCCGTTAATTGGCCGTTCCGAACCGCTTGAGAACCTGACGATACCGCAAAATATTTGGTCACTGCTCCGCTCTGCTGATAAAAAAGCGCCGTCAGGCTCGGCGTTTCATATCTTTGCGCCCCGAAAGTTGGCCTTTTTCAACGGCAGCCGTCCTGAAATCTCGCGTAAAGTGTACTGGCATTTTTTGCCGATCCAAACGGAAAAGCAGTGGATACAAAGCGCGCGCATCGTTTCTCAAGATTCACTGCTTGTTGAAATCGGAGTAAGCGATTCCGTCAATGTTTGGCTGGCAAAACGCAAGTTTTCGCTGCCGAGGGAAGAAGCTGTGTTGCGCGCCAAAAGTTTGCCGCCAATTCTTTTCACGCCGAAGCAGGCTGACGTCTCCGCAACGGTCGAATTTGTGCAAGAAAACACGCCGCTTGTGTCTGAAAAAACAGAACTAACGCCGCAAGCCCCCAAAATAAACGCTGTCATTTTTCATGACGACGAGCGCCGCGAAGATGCAGCCTATGTGCGTGCGGCCCTGGAAGTCGCCGCCAGCCAAAATGAAATTTATTGCGAATTGACGACCCTGCTCGTCACAGAAATTCCAGAAGACCTTCCTCGCGACGGCATAATCTTTTGGCTTTCGAAACAAGATTTTCCAGAAAATCTTGGAGAAGACGGGCCGCCGCTACTCTCAGTCGTTGATGCAGGCGGGGCGCGTTACGAAAGCCTTGACGGAGAAATTGTCCTACAAAATTTGACGACTGTCGGTGCTCCGGGAATTCGTCGCCGAACCGCTCTCCGGTTGAGCGAAGCAATCACAGTCTGGAACGATCCGAGCGGAGAGCCGCTGCTCACAAGAACCATTCTGAAAAGCGGAATCAGGTACGATTTTGCCAGCCGTTTTCATCCAACATGGACGGATTTGCCGCTCGATCCCGTTTTTCCGCAATGGATCGAATCACTGTTGTTAGAGTTTGCAAACTTAACTTTCGAGCTAGACCCGGTGCATGATCTGCGCACCGTCGACGCTCGGCAGGTGCAGCCAATTTTGATCGAACGGCGTCCCGGCGCAAGAGCGGCGAGTGCGTTGCAGGCGCTTCAAACGCCGCTGTGGATTTTGCTCGCAATCATCTTTATGTTAGAGCGCGTCGTCTCAATTTGGAAAACAGAATAATTTGAGTCTTTACAACTCATGACGCTGGAAACAGAAAACAAAACGCTCGCCAGATTAGTCAAAGACTGGCAGGGAAAAAGGCGGATCGCGCTTGTTCTTCGCGCTTTTTCGGTTTCGATCGCCGCTGCCTGCTTGGCTTTCTTTTTGTTGCAAAGCGACTGGTCAAGCCTTGCGATCATTGTAGTCGCCGCCTTTTTAATTGCTGGTGCGGTGTTGTATTTTTTAGAAGAGCGAGCAGCGTTTGATGAACGCAGCATGGCGCGGCACCTCAATCGCATCATGCCGGAAACCGAGGAAAGCTGTGAGCTGCTACTGCGCTCCCCCGAAACGTTAAATGCCTTAGAGCGCGCTCAGCGTGAAAAAGCCGCTCGCCAGATCGAAAAGACAAACTTCGATCTGCTCCTGCCCCAAAGCCCGCTCTTTTCGGCGCTGCGGTTTTCCGCGCTGGTACTTGGGGCGACAGCGATCATTTCTCTTGCCGGCGTTCTCTTGCCCAAAGCGTCCTTTTTTCAAACCCCGTCTCAAATTTCTCGGACTGAGAGCGGCGGCGAAACAACGACCCGGCCCAACCCAATTTCAATCGAAAAATTGCGCATTCAAATCACGCCGCCCGCGTACACGAAAAGAAAGCCGCATAATTCAAAAAAATTGGCTCTTCGCGCTGAAGAAAACGCATGGGCAAACTGGCGTATTGATTTCAATCAGGCGATTGCTTCGGCGAGGTTGATTTTCAGCGGCGGCGATTCCGTTAATTTAAAAAAGGAAAGTCAAAATCGGTTTTCGGTAAAAAAGCAGATCCAGTCCGCCGGGTTTTATTTTCTCTCAGCAACTTCCGACCATGGCGCGACCTGGTCGTCGGATTACGCCAAAATCGAAATGATAAAAGACGCCCCGCCCGACGTCACTTTATTGACGCCGGAGCAGCGCACCGAATTGGAGTGGACCGACTCACACGACTGTCTCTTATACACATCTCCGAGCCCACG
>CAXHAT010000232.1:0-11270 GCA_964014485.1 uncultured Deferribacteres bacterium | reverse complement strand
AGATGTGTATAAGAGACAGTTATCCGCGTCCGTTTTGTCGCTCGTATCGCAGAAAAAAATCTTCAAAGTCTTACCGTCGAGCGTCGTAAAGGCGCAAGGCACGGGTGAAAGTCCGCGCACGAGATTGCGAACTTTTTCCGCCGGTTGATTCCAATCGATGCGCCGAAGCTCCGGTGTGATTTTAGGCGCTTTGGTCGGAATTCCTTCTTGAGTTTGAGGTTTCAATTCGCCCTTTACATATTTTTCAACTGATTCGACCAGCAGAGCGGCGCCGATCTTTTTGAGCCGTCCGTACAATTCGCCAAAATTCTCGTTTTCGCCAATTGGCGTTGAAGACTTGAGAAGCACTTGTCCGGTATCCACTTTTTCGTCAATGACAAATGTCGTGACGCCGGTTTCTTTTTCGCCGCTGATCAGCGCCCAATTAATTGGAGCCGCCCCGCGAAATTTCGGCAGAAGCGAGCCGTGAAGATTGATGGCGCCAAACGGCGGGATGGTGAAAACTTCTCTCGGCAAGATGCGAAAAGCCACAACGACAAAAACATCCGCATCGAAGCTCTCGAGGGAAGTGATAAAATCGGGTTCTCGCAAATCAGCGGGCTGAAAGATTGGAAGGTTTTGAGTTTCCGCCCAGGCTTTCATGGGCGACTGCCGCACCTTGCGTCCGCGACCGGCGGGCTTGTCCGGCACGGTCACGACAGCAACGATTTGTATGCCGGCGTCGCTCAAGGCTTGCGCGCTTTCAACCGCAAAGTCCGGCGTGCCCATGAAGACGATTTTTGGTTTATCAGTGCTACTCATTTGGCTCGCCTGAGTAACCTTTCTTCTTTTGCTTCAGCCGCGATTTTGCGCAATTTTTTGGAAAGTAGCTTCCGCTTGAGCGCAGACAGCCTGTCGGTGAAAAAGACGCCGTTCAGATGATCAATCTCATGCTGCAATACACGCGCGAAAAGTTCGTTTACCTGAATCTCATGAGTTTCCCCCGACAAGTCCTGGTAGCGCACGCGAACGCCTTCGATCCGCTCAACGTCTTCGCTAATGTCCGGGATGCTGAGGCAGCCTTCTTCCCGAACCGCCTTGTCGCCAAATTCTTCCAGAATCTCAGGATTCACAAAAGCTTGCGGCTCTCTCCCTTCCTCGATCAGGCCGACGTCAACGACGCACAGCGCTTTGGAAACATTGACTTGAGGCGCCGCCAAGCCGATGCCGTTGGCGGCCTGCATGGTTTCAATCATATCATCGACGAGCTCAAACAATTCGTCGTCAAACTGTTCGACCGGAGCGGCCTCCTGCCGCAAAACCGGATCGCCGTATTTAATAATTTCCAACAATGCCATTCTCTACTCAGCCTTCCTTCCAATCGCGGTTTTTTGGACTTCGATCTTGATTTTCGGCGCGATCTCGACCAAAAAAGAATGCTCCTTTTTCTCAACGATCTTGCCGTAAATGCCGCCGCTGGTCACAACCTTGTCACCCTTGCCCAAGGCTTCAAGCATGGCCTGGTGTTTCTTTTGTTTTTTGACTTGCGGACGGATCATAAAAAGATACATGATAAAAAATATGACGACCATGGGCAGTAAAAGGCCGAGCATATTGGATTCGCCTCCAGGCGGCGGGGCGACAAGAAAAATCGACAAAATGTGGTTCACGCCACTCTCCTTTGTTTTGGTACTTCGTAGTCTCGATAAAACGCGCTCCGCCACGTTTCGAAATTATCTTTCTCAATCGCTTCACGCATTTTCGTCATCAAATTATTAAAGAAATATATGTTGTGTAAGCTCACCATTTTTAAACCAAGCATCTCTTGCGCTTGAAATAAATGCCTGAGATAGGCCCTTGTGAAACGACGGCAACAATAACATTCACAGGCTTGATCGATTGGCGAAAAATCATCTTTGAATTTGGCGTTGCGCAAGTTGATCACGCCGTCGGAAAAAAACGCCTGGCCCTTGCGTCCGTTTCGCGTCGGGATCACGCAATCGAACATGTCGACGCCGCGATGGACGGCTTCCACCAGATTCTCCGGCTTACCGACGCCCATCAGGTAGCGCGGCTTATCTTCCGGCAGAATTTCAGTCGTCAATTCCGTCATATCATACATGCTCTCCGCCGGTTCGCCGACCGCGAGTCCGCCAAGCGCGTAGCCGGGGAAATCAAGTTCGACCAATGCTTCCGCGCTCGCGCGCCTTATTTCTGAAAACGTGCCGCCCTGGACGATGCCGAAAAGAGCTTGCTCGTAACCGTAAAACGGTTCTTTTTCCCGCCAATCCTCAAGGCAGCGTTTCGCCCAGGCAATGGTTTTTAAATTCGATTCAGCGATGTATTTTTTTTCAGCGCCAAACGGCGGACATTCATCGAATGCCATGATAATGTCAGCGCCGATGGCCCGTTGTTTTTCCATCACATTTTCGGGCGTAAATTCGTGATAGCTGCCGTCAATGTGCGACTGGAAACGCACGCCGTTTTCATGGATTTTTCGCAACCCCGCCAAGCTAAAAACCTGAAATCCGCCGCTGTCCGTGAGAATCGGGAACGGCCAGTCGGCGAACTTGTGCAATCCGCCCGCCTGTTTTAGAATTTCAAGCCCCGGACGCAAATAAAGATGGTAGGTGTTGCCAAGAATTATTTGACTTCCCGCACCTCGCAATTCATCAGGCGTGAGGCCTTTAACCGTGCCTTGCGTCCCAACGGGCATAAACGTCGGGGTTGAAATTTGGCCGTGCGCAGTGACGATTCGCCCAAAGCGAGCCCGGCTGTTTTTCGCGGTTTTAAAATGCTGGAATTGGAAGTCGTTATTCACTTTTCTTCATCGTCGTTCCCACTGAAGCTGGAGGGAGTGCAAAGCTTGCTTTGCTTCTTCTGAATGAAAAAGCTTTCGGCGCAAAAACAAGGCAAGCCTAGCACTCCTTCTACCCTCGGTCACAACTTGGGTTAAATCAACAAATCCAACGCCTTGTCAAGACGATTGCACTCCACAAGTTCAAAATTCTTTGGCGTAGGCACTGCTTTGCCTGACATCGGCGGCACAAAAGCGCGAGAAAATCCGAGCTTCGCCGCTTCGTTAATGCGCTTGTCTAACTGCGGTACATACCGAATTTCCCCGGTCAAACCAATTTCGCCGATAAGCACTGAATCGTCGGGCAGCGGCATGTTTTGCATTGATGAAGCAATCGCGGCCGCAACGCCAAAATCCGCCGCGGGTTCATCCAGCCTAACCCCGCCGACGACGTTAAGAAATACGTCAAAAGCGCCTAATCTCAGGCCAATGCGTTTTTCGAGCACCGCGAGCAAGAGTGAAAGTTTTTTGCCGTCGAAGCCGGTCGCGGTTCTTTGCGGCGTACCGTAATTTGTCGTCGTAGCCAAGGCCTGCACCTCGACCAAAATCGGGCGGGTGCCTTCCAGCGTGCAGATAACCGCCGAGCCTGAAGCGGAAACCGTGCGCTGTGAAAGAAAAATCTCGGAAGGATTTTTAACGTCGTGTAATCCGCGCTCATCCATTTCGAAAATGCCGATTTCACGCGTTGAGCCAAATCGGTTTTTGACTGATCGCAGAATGCGAAAATATTGATTCTGATCGCCTTCAAATTGCAATAGCGTGTCGACCATGTGCTCCAAAACCTTTGGACCAGCCAGCGAGCCCTCTTTCGTGATATGACCGACCAGAACTATTGGAAAATTTTGCTCCTTTGCACAGGCAAGAAACGACAGAGCGCACTCACGAACCTGTGAAATGCTGCCCGGCGCGCTTTCAAAAGCCGGTTGGTAAACCGTTTGAATCGAGTCTACGATCATCAAATTTGGCTTCACCTTTTTTACAGCGGCCATGATGGCGTCGAGATTGGTTTCTGCGAGCAAAAAAAGCGCGTCGCCGTCCAAATCGAGCCGTTCCGCGCGCAATTTGACCTGCCGATTGGATTCCTCCCCTGTGACGTAAAGAACGGTAAAATCGTCGTTTGCCAGATGCGCCGCTTCTTGTAAGAGCAGCGTCGACTTGCCAACGCCAGGATCGCCGCCGATCAGAACAAGCGAGCCCGGAACCAATCCGCCGCCCAAAACAAGGTTGAGTTCGCCGCTTCGAAAACCGATGCGCGCTTCTTCATGAAAATCGACGTCTTTGAGCTGCACTGGAGCGCCGCCGGTTGCGCCTTTGTGTCTTTTTCCGCCGCTTTGCTCTACAATTGGCCGTTCTTCAACCAACGAATTCCAGGAATTGCATTCCGGGCATTTGCCAAGCCAGCGCAGCGCGATGTAACCGCACGTCTGGCATGTGTATTGGATTTTGTCTCTTTTAGACATTTGGTGAATAGAGCATAAAAAAAGCCGCGATCTGCGGCGGAGCCAAGTTCAGAAAGCGTCGAAAATAGCCACTGCGGCGTATTAAAGCAAGCTGTTTCTCACTCGCAGAGGCGGAGAAAGATTGACTTTTCTGAGCGGAATAAATAGCTTCCGCTCGCACCCAAATAGCTGGCAAACAATGGCGCAAGTACAGTCCAACTTGAAATGAAAATCCAAGACTTTCTGCAACGGTTGATCGTTTCTCCGCTAAATCTATGTTTGATGGTTTTCTTCATGATCAGCGGCTGTGAAGTTCAGAACGCCCCGCATAAGTTGACGATGGAAGAATTTGCTGAACTTTATACCCAGACCGTTGTTTTTCATAGTTTGAACGACAGTTTGACCGCCGCAGCACAGGTCGATTCCTTACTGGGCGCAAAAAAAATCTCACGCGAAGATTTGAAAATGCAAATTGCGTTCTATGAACAGGACCTTGACCGCTGGGCGGATTTTTACAAGCTCGTGGTTGCGAATTTGGAGATGGAGAACAAAAGAAGAAGAGAAGTTGCTGATTCGATTGCGGCGATTTCTTTAAAATCAAAAAAATAGACCCATCAACACAAGACGGTTTAATCAATGGAATATACTTTTCTTGGCGATACCGGCGTTAAAGTTTCCCGCTTGTGCTTCGGTGCAATGACTTTTGGCGGGCAGGCGGACGACGCAGCATCCAGAGCGCTTTTCAACCGGTGTCGTGACGCCGGAATCAATTTCTTCGATTGTGCGAATGTCTACAATCGCGGGCGTTCGGAAGAAATTCTAGGAGATTTTATTCGGGATTGCCGTGAAGAAATGGTGATCACCAGCAAGGTTTATTTTCCGATGGGCGATGATGTTAATGCGCGCGGCGCTTCCAGAAAACATATTTTCGCAGCCGTGGATGCGAGCCTCAAAAGATTGAAAACCGACTACATAGACGTCTATTTTATCCACAGGTTTGACGACGCAACTTCGCTCGAAGAAACATTGTCCGCGCTGGACGTTCTGGTGCAGCAAGGAAAAGTTCTGTATCCGGCAGCGAGCAATTTTGCGGCATGGCAGGTTGCAAAGGCGCGCGGTATTTCCGCGGCAAAAAACTGGGCGGCGTTCAAGTGTCTCCAGCCAATGTACAACCTCGTGAAAAGACAAGCCGAAGTCGAAATTTTGCCGATGGCGCAGTCGGAGAATCTCGGGGTCATTCCCTACAGCCCGTTGGGCGGCGGCCTGTTGACGGGAAAATACAGCAAAAGCTCCCGTCCCCTATCCGGCAGGCTTGTCGAAAACAAAATGTATGAAGTCCGCTACGGCGACGCGCGCCATTTAGAAACGGCGGATAAGCTTTCAGCGCTTGCACGAGGCATGGGCGTACATCCGGCCAGTTTGGCCGTGGCTTGGGTAGCCGCGCACCCTGGAGTGACCGCTCCAATTATTGGCGCGCGTAATCTGGAGCAATTGGAGCCGTCGCTGAAAGCGATGGAAATCAAAATGACCGCTGACTTGTATGCGAAAATCTCCGGGTTCTCCGAAGAGCCGCCCCCGGCGACCGACCGCAACGAAGAGAGAACCGAGCATAATTATGGTTCAAGGTAATTTTTGAAATGCATGAACAAGTTTATATCCGCCTTTGTCGCGCAAGAGAATTTATCAACGATTGCTACGCCGCCCCGCTGGCTTTGGAGAATATTTCCCGAGAAGCCTATCTCTCGCCTTATCATTTTTTGCGGCTTTTTCGCAACGCGTTTGGTCAAACGCCGCACCAATATTTGACCCAAAGGCGTATTGAAAAAGCCAAGTACTTGCTTTCCTACACCTCCCGCCCGATTACGGAAATTTGCTTCGACGTCGGCTTCCAGAGCCTGGGTTCTTTCAGCACATTGTTTCACCGTTGCACCGGGTCATCGCCAACGGAATTTCGAGCGCGCACGACGATGACGATACAAATTCCTTACACCTACCCCGACCTGATCGTCCCCGCCTGTTTTCTGCTAAAATTCGCTCCAAGACCGTCGACCAAGCAGGCCGCTCAATCGCTTTAGTTTTGCACACGAAGAATGTTGAGCAATTTTCGAGAAGCGGAAGAGCATTAGGTTTGTTTTATTCATCCCCGTACGGTTCGCGGCGAAACAGAACGTCGCAATTTATCCTCAATTCTAACCAAAGGATTTCTCATGATTACCAAATTATCCCACGCTACGATGTATGTCCTGGATCAGGACGAAGCGTTGAATTTTTACACGGAGAAGCTCGGTTTTAAGGTCTGCACGGACGTTACGATGGAAGGATTTCGCTGGCTGACCGTCAGCGCGCCAAATCAGGCTGAACTCGAAATCGTCCTGATGGCCGTCCAGTCTGGCCCGTCTCTGGACGAAGAAAGCGCCGCACAGCTAAAGTCATTTGTTGAAAAAGGCTTGATGGGTGCAGGCGTTTTTGCGACCGACGATTGCCACGCCACCTACGAAGCTTTGAAAGAAAAAGGCGTTGAATTTATCTCGCCGCCGCAGGAGCGCCCTTATGGCGTGGAAGCGGTTTTCAAAGACAATTCCGGCAATTGGTTCAGCTTGACGCAACAAAAAATGTAGTGACGTCTGACGGATGAACCTAAGTTCGTCGCTTAAGTCTTTGTAAAAAAGGTGTTTCCGGCTAACTAGATTCGTCAAAGCTTATTGTCTTTTCAAAAAGTCAAGAAGGCGAGAAGTGTTAAATGGAAGGAGGAAATAATGAACAAGAAATTGATTATCGCCGGATTGCTTGCCGGCCTCGTTTTTAACGTATGGTACACGCTTTCCTGGACGGCGTTTGGCTGGCATGAAGCCACCTGGAACGAATTCCCGTCGGCTCAGCAAAAAGCCATGAACCAGGCAATCACGGAAAACGTTCCCGAGGACGGCGTCTACGTGCTTTATCCAGACGTAGAAAACGATCCAAACGCCTCGGGCCCCTTCATGATGGCGGCTATTCAAAAAACCGCCAACATGGACATGGTTACGCCGATGATTTCAGGCTTAATTATGTCGCTGTTGGGAGGATTGGTCTTGGCCTGGTTGTTTTCGAAAACGCAAGGGCTTTCCGGGGTGCAAGCTGGCGTTTTTGTGGCAGTGGTTGCTTTCGCCGGGGGCTTCATGTCGCGCTCAGGCGATTGGAATTGGTGGGGATTTTCCTTTGGATACACGTTTTTACATTTGGTTGACTTGACGATTGCCGGTTTTCTGGCCGGGCTCGTTATCGCGAAAGTCTCGCAAAAGTAATACGGTCGCAAAAGGGGGCCGTCCAAAAACATGGTCTCTGAATGTAAGGCATGCAACATGTCGTAGGGGTTCAAGATTTTGAACCCTTACATGTGGTGTAGCGCATCAAAAATATTATGTTTTGAGACAACCCCCTGCACGTTTTTATTGACTTTTCGTACGGATCGAAATAACCCCGCAATTGTTCACGCCTGCATACAAGACCTTCGACTCCATCGATGAAAGGTATCGAATTTCTTCGATGGAGCTGGCCTGTATCTCCTGCAAGCGATCTTCCCCCGACAAATGAATTCCGTTTAAATAAACCGCCGGCGATTCCATAATCTGCGAGTTGGTTGCCTGACAACCGCGCGCATACAAAAAATGCGGACGCAGCGTTCGAATAACGTCGTAAGCCGAGGCCGCCCCTGTGTGGTGCGAATCGGCGATCTCGTACGCTGTAATCATGTTATGACGGTTTTTATTACTGCTTGTTTGGGTGGAATGCTTCCCTGCGGCGCAGCCGGAGACGAGCAGCGCGAGAAGATAGACGCCCGGCTTTCCAAACATGTTATGACCTCCTGTCATAGGTGTTCGCTTTTCTGTTCATTGTTGACTTGGAACGGCGAGAATCCCCAAAAAATCACGTGCGGTCTTCAGCGGAAAATCGTAGGAACTAGCGTTGCACCAAGCCATTCTCTTAGAAAGCATCTAGGGAGCCCTCCGGTTTGTCATTCCGCAGGAATCTATTTAGGTCGCGAGGCAAGAACGTTCCTTCTACTTCGAAGGAAAAGATTTAAAAAGATGCTTCCAGCATGACAGTTCAGGATTTCCTAGTTGCATTCTTAGGTGTTGTACGAACTTGTTGTCAAAACTGAAGACCGGGTTAAGAAGGGTTAACAATCCGTTTTTTTCCGTCGCAAAGAATTTTGTTCGTCGTCAAGAGTTGCTATTTTTTGCCTTCGAATCAGACGACCACTCAATCAGGAATTTTCTATGCGCTTTTTAGCGTTTTTCTTAAAACTCTTGTCAAACCTGACGTTTCTCATTTGCGCCGCTGCTTTCCTTTCATGCGCCGGACGTCCAGGCTTTTTAACATCCTCCCCGCTCCCGGACGACCGGCAACCGATTCCGGAGCCAAAAGAAACGAACATTGTCATCCTGAGCGACATCATCGATAAATCCATCTCCAACCAAATCGAACAATCTTTCGATTTTTCGCGCCAATTACGCAATATCTCAGGCAACAAAAGACGCGCTTTCAATGCCGACGCTTTTGGCGAAGTCCCCAATTCCAGTTGGTTCACCAATCGCAACGGCCTAAAACGTATGTCCACTGAAGAAATCGTCCAAGGCCCTTATTCCGATCCTGCGCCGGATACGAGCCAGATTTGGGAAATTTTTAGCGTCAAAACAGAAGGCGTCACGCCCGGATTTAACGTCACAGACGAACGCGGGATCAGGTGGGTCATCAAGTTTGAATCTCCGGGATCGCCTGAACTAAACACAGGCGCGGAGATCATCGGCACATTGCTTTTTCATGCGGCTGGATACAATGTCCCTGAGAACTACCGCGTCATTTTTTCGCCTGAAAAATTGAGAATAAAGAAAGGCGTCGAACTGCGAGGCGAAAAAGGGCGCATGCGGCAGATGACGCAAGGCGATTTGGAAAAACTGCTCAGCCGCGTTGTCGTGCATTCCAATGGCATGATTCCCGCAATCGCAAGCAAATTTGTGCCGGGAAAACCGCTCGGCCCATGGCGCTACGAAGGCATGAGAAAAGACGATCCCAATGATTTTATTCCGCACCAGCATCGCCGGGAGTTGCGTGGGCTAAAAGTGATCGCGGCCTGGCTGAATCACTATGACACCAAAGCAAACAATACCCTCAACGTCTATCTTGAAAACGAGAAATATCTTCGCCACTACCTTATAGATTTCGGTTCAATTTTAGGCAGCCAGGGATACAAGCCAAAACTCGAAAACATCGGGTACGAAGAAAGCATCGATCTGCCGGAAATTACCGGGGCTTTTCTCTCGCTCGGCTTTAATCGCCACGACTGGGAAACGCCAAGCGATGTTCTTTACCCGGCAATCGGCAGGTTGGACACGAATAATTTTCATCCTGAAAAATACAAGTTCGTGATCCCCAATCCGGCGTTTGAGTTAATGACGTACGAGGACGCATTTTGGGGCGCCAAAATCGTGACTTCGTTCACGGACGAGCAACTGCGGGTAGTGATCGAGCAGGCGAATTATTCCGACCCAGCCGCTGCGCATTATATGTTTGAGACAGTAAAACTGCGCCGGGACATTATTGGGAGATATTGGTTCGGCAAGATGTCTCCGCTGGACAATTTCGAGCTGCGCCAGAATCAAGACGGCGGTTACGAATTACATTTTGAGGATCTGGCAATCACAGCCGGTCTCGCACGGAGCAGTGAGTCTTCGTGGCGTTTCCGCATAAATGACAGTTTTAAAAATACTGACGGAAAAATGTTTTGCAAAATCGGGGATTCGAATTTTTTGAAAAAGAAGAAAACCCACAAAGTTGACGTGCAGGTCCGTCGCGGCGGAGCTCTGGGTTGGATCAAACCGACGAGGGTTTTTATCTGTAAAGACGCGGAGGGCAAACCTCAGATTCTCGGCTTGCGTCGCTGAAATTTCGTCCTCTGGCGAACCTGTAGAAAATGACACGAAGAAAAGCATTGAAGGACGTTGGCGGCGTAATTGGAGCGGCTGCGGGCACTGGATTTTCCGCGACCGCCAACCGATCTTTCCCCGCTCCCGCCCAAGCGCCCGAACTTTGCTTTAAAACCGCGATTGAACTTAGAGACATGATTCGTCAGCGGCAGGTCAGCGTTGCAGAAGTTGTGGAATCGTTTCTGGCGCAAATTGACCGCGTCAATCCAAAAGTCAATGCGATTTGCACACTGCATGCGGATCGGGCGATGACGCAGGCCCGCAAAATGGACGAGAATTTTGGGGAATCTGAACGTTCAAAATTGCTTGCCGGTTTGCCAATCGCGATCAAAGACCTAGCAATGACGAAAGGAATGCGCACAACTTTTGGTTCGCCGATTTACAAGGATTTCGTCCCCGAAGTTGATGATCTTTTTGTTGAACGACTCAAATTCGCCGGCGCGATTGTCATCGGCAAATCCAATACGCCGGAATTTGGCGCAGGCTCACATACCTTCAATCCAGTTTTTGGGGTTACCAGAAATCCATACGATTTGACAAAATCAGCAGGAGGCAGCAGCGGCGGCGGCGCAGCAGCCGTGGCCAGCGGTATGCTCCCCTTCGCCGATGGCAGCGATTTGGGCGGTTCGGTTCGCAACCCGCCGAATTTCAATAACATCGTCGGCCTCCGCCCTTCGCCCGGCAGAATTCCGCATTACCCCGAACATCAGCCCTGGAATTCGCTCCCCGTCATCGGGCCTATGGCGCGTCATGTTGGAGACGCGGTGTTATTGCTTACAGCAATGGCGGGCTTCGATCCCCGCAGTCCAATCTCAATCAGCGAATCTCCCAAAAAGTTCCTGGAGCCGCTCAAGAAAGACTTCAAAGGAACGCGCATAGGCTGGAGCCGTGATCTCGGCCAGTTTCCGGTTCAAAAAGAAGTGGTTTCTGTGCTCGAAAAATCGTTGAGGGCGTTCGAAGATTTGGGCTGTCATGTTGAGGAAGCTGTCTCTTATACACATCTGACGCTGCCGACGAGCTTCTTGGTGT
>CAXHAT010000231.1:0-11278 GCA_964014485.1 uncultured Deferribacteres bacterium | reverse complement strand
TCAAGCTGTCTGAAAATAACTCAGAAACGCCTTGGGGGCGTTTCCGGATGGACACGATTTAATCGCCGTCATTTCTGAATGCATCGTGTTTCGTTCGTCAAAGATGTGAAGCTCAAAGGAGTCGTGTTTATTTGCGGGGATAAGATAGTTCGGGAAGGTAAGCTATGCTCGGCAGGGTCGGCCAATCTTCATGCAGTGTTGGCCATTACTATGCAGAATCGGCCATTCGTCGTGCAGAATTGGCCGTACAGGCAATAAAGTTTCGAGAAGATGTTCAGGAAGTCAGCTTTTCAAGAATTCGGATGGCGGCTTTTGGTAGGCTTCCCGGAAGGCGCGGGCGAAGGCGGAAACGTCGCCGTAACCGACCATGAAGGAGACTTCCGAGACGGTGTGCCTGGAAGTCAGGAGCAGTTCTTTGGCGCGCTCTAATCGCGCTCTGCGCATATAAACGGCGGGCGAACAATCTAATACAGACTTGAGTTTGCGCTGCAATTGCCGACGACTCAGACCGATTTTCCGACACAGTTGATCGACCTGAAAATCTTCATCAGCCAAATGCTCTTCGACGATTTCATTCAGGCGTTCGAGAAATTCCCGGACGGCGGGGGAAACTTCTTCTTTACGAACGTTTTGCGGCGTCGCTTCAGCCAAACGCGTCGCCAGTTGCTTTTGGCGCTCAATCAATTTCCGCACGCGGACTTGCAGTTCCTTGGTGCTGAACGGTTTGAGCAAGTAAGCGTCAACCCCGCTTTCCAAGCCTTCAATTTTTTCTTCCTCGGCGGCCTTGGCGGTCAGCATGATGATGGGGATATGGTTGGTCGCCTCGTCTGCACGCAGTCGCCGCGCCAGTTCGTAGCCGTCGACTTTCGGCATCATCACGTCCGAGATGATCAGATCGGGCATGTATTCGTGCGCTTTGGTGAAGCCTTCCTCGCCGTTTTCGGCTTCGATAAGGCGATAGTCGTCCTGCAAATTCTGGCGCACAAACGCGCGCACGTCCGGGTTGTCTTCGACGATCAGAATAAAATCTCCGTCGGTGGTTGGCTCTTGGCTTTTGGCCGCCGGCTGCTCAATCGCATTAACGACAACATCGTCAACCGGCGAAAAAGCATGCTCGCCGCGCTCCGGAAGCGATCCTTCTATTGGTAATTGTTCATTGATCACCGGCAGCTGAACCGTAAACGTCGCGCCGAATCCGACGGCGCTCTCGACTGAAATTTTGCCCCGGTGCAATTCGACCAGTTCTTTGACCAAAGCCAGGCCGATGCCCGTGCCTTCATGTTCCCGCACTTGCGAGGCGTCAACCTGATAAAAACGATCAAAAATATGCGGCAGACGATCCTGCGGAATACCCATACCGCTGTCGCGGACGGTGATCTGTAAACTGTGATCTGTAAGCTGATCATCGACGGATTTCAGTTCACTGTTTACAGCTAACAGCACACTGATCCTCCCGCCTTCCGGGGTAAACTTGACCGCGTTTGAGAGCAGGTTGTACATGATGCGCTCAATCTTTTCCTGGTCAAAATGGGCATAAATATGATCGGATTCGCATTCAAACTGCAAATCTATCTTCTTTTGATCAGCGAGAGACTCAAACGAGTACGTCAAGCTCTTGAGCAAGGGAAGCATGTCGCCCGTCGAGGCGCTGAGCTGCATTTTTCTCGCTTCCAGCTTCGAAAGATCAAGAAGTTGATTGATCAAATTCAAAAGCTGTTTGGCATTACGCAGAGCCATGGAGAGCTTTGAGTCGCTCTCGTGGTTTCGCAAAGTCGATTTTACGCTTTCGATTTGTCCCATAATCAAAGTCAAAGGCGTACGGAATTCGTGGGAGATGTTGGCGAAAAAACCGGATTTGAGATGATCAAGCTCCTGAAACTTTTCCGCTTCGAGCTTACGCATCTCCGCCTCATGGCGCAATTCGCGACGCTTGACGTCGTTTCGGCGCAGAGCATAGAACAAGGCGAAGCCCAAAAACGCATAGAACGCATACGCCCAGCCTGTTCGCCACCACGGCGGCAGAATCGTGATCTTCATCGAAGCGCCCGTTTCGTTCCAGACGCCGTCGCTGCCCTTGACGCGAAAAACATAGTCGCCGGGAGCGAGGTTGTTGTAAGTGGCGAACCGTCGATTGCCGGAAGAAACCCACATGTCATCCAGGCCGTCCATGCGATAGGCGTAACGGTTTTTTTCAGGAGCGGTGTAGTCTAAAGCGGCAAATTCAATGGTGAAGCCGTTTTGTGCATACGGCAAGTTCAGGTGCTCAGTGATCGCCGGCTGGTTCTTTCGAAGCATGTTCTCCACCCACGCGTTTGATCGCTCTCCGTCTTCTTCACCGAGAAGCGTAAATTCCGTGATCGCAACCTGTGGCGGCTGCGTATTGTCCTGTACGCTATCGGGGTGAAAAATGGTCAAGCCGTTTGTCGTGCCAAAATAGAATCGCCCGCTGCGACCCTTGTGGAAAGATCTGGAGACGAAGCCGTTGCCAGACAAACCGTCGGAGACGTCATACGATTTGAAAGTGTTCGTTCGCCGATCAAATCGGGCTAAACCGTTGTTCGTGCCGATCCAAAAATTCCCATGATCATCTTCCAGCATGCCATGCGTTTCGCTATGGGGCAAGCCTTCCGCCGTCCCAAAGAAGATCATTTGCTGTGATTTTTCATCAAATTTAGCCAGGCCGTCGCGGGTTCTGTACCAGTATTCGCCGTCTTTAGTCGGATGGAGTCTCGGGCGTCTCATTTGGCGGAGAATGAGCAATGAATCGGCCTGTCTCTCAATCATATTGATCTGTCTGAGGCGCGCTTGGTTGAATGACTCGCTGCTTTCCGCCCCAGACGGAAGGTACGGAGAAGGATAGACGCCATACAGTTCCTGCCCTGCGCGCACGGACAAGACTTCTGGGGAGCCTGGCAGGCGGACAATTTGCAAAATGGATCTCAGCGCACTGCCAAGAAAATTATTGCTTCTGTGTTGAATCGAAGTGAACTTTTGCGTCCTTGAATCAAATTGCATTAATCCGCCGCCATTGGCGCCCAGCCAGAGGACGCCCGGCTCAAGCGGCGATTCGTAAATCTGTCGAACGTTGCGGGCGATATCGGGGCCGCGTTGCTCATTATAGCGAACAACGTGGCCCGTGGAAACGTCGAGTTCATTGAGACCGCCTTTATCCAGGCCGATCCAGAATTTCCCCCGACGCTCAAGTGATTCCCGGATCGCGAGAATAGAGTTGCCGCTCAGTGTGGCGCGGTTATTCGGATCATGCTGGTAGTGCGTGTATTCCGGTTCCCGCCTGCCGCGAAAGCGAATCCGCGTGACGCCGCCCTCGCGCGTGCCAACCAGAATGTAGCGCTCGCCGGCCGCCTCACTTTCCCACACCGCGGTGACATTGTTTCGAACAAGGCTGTTGGGCTCGTTGGGTTCATGGCGCAGTGCGGTGAACTTGCTCTTGATCGATTTATTGATCCCGCCGTAAAAGGTCGCCGCCCAAAGCGCGCCGTTGCGATCTTCGCAGATGGAGCGAACGTCATCACTGCTCAGACTCAGCGGATCGTCAGGATCATGCGTATACCGGTCCACGGCAACAATTTCGGTTCCTTTTCGGCGAAGATGGTAGAGCCCTTCACGCGTTGAAGCGAGCCATAGGTGCCCGTCGCGGTCTTCAAGCATGTCTCTGATATATCTTGGCGGGGCGGTTAGACCTAATTCAGGCTTGAACGCATAAATAATTATTTTTTCTCGAGCTGGGTCCAGGAAACCTAGTCCGTCCTGGCCAGCCGTCCACAATCTGCCGTAGCGATCTTCCAGAAAGGCGTCAACATGACGAAAAGGGCGTTCGTTTCCCTGCGCCGAATCGACTGTGAACTTTGTAAAAGTGATCTGCTGTGGATCGGCGCCAGGGCTGTCTGAATCAAGTCGAACCACGCCTAAACCGGTCCCTAACCACAAAGTTCCGTTGCGATCTTCATACATTTGACTCACGCCGTATGAGGAGATTGCATTCGGGTCAAGCGTACTCTTATCAAAATGGACGATCTCCATGTCGCCGGACGCACTCGTTGTCATTCTGGACAAACCTCGCCCATGAACCGCCACCCAGTATAGTCCAGGGGTCTGCTTCGAAGCATGGATCCGTCTGATTGTCTGGCCGCCGATTCGCCCTTTTCGAACAGTTTCGAAAAAGCTCTGAATCGATTGGGTTGCACGATCGTAACGAGAGAGACCCCCGCCATTGGCGCCGATCCACAACCGGCCGCGCTCGTCCTCCATGAGCGACCAGACGGCGTTTGCTTTCAACAATCCTGTCTCATTCCTGTCGATGAGTTTCATGTTGTAGCCGTCGTAGCGATTGACCCCGTTTGAGGTCGCGAACCACATGAAGCCTTTACTGTCTTGCAAAACGTCCCATGTCCGGTTGGCTGCAAGCCCGTCTTCAACGGTGATGTGTTCGAATTTCAGGCGTTTCTGGAATCCGTCTTGAGCGTGCGCTGACGCAACAGAGAGGCAAACCGTTATCAATATGAGGTCAAGATGTACAATTCTCGATCGAAGATTCATGAAACCCACTGTGCTCGTTAGAACGATTGGCGGCGGTTAGGCTTTTGATAAATATTAAACTGAGGAAAGCTCCGTATATTATATCAATCATACCGCTCAACCGCCAGCGATGCAAGATAAACAGCGGGTACTGACAAAATAAAAAGGCGTTATTCGAATTGTTCGAATAACGCCTTTTAGCGTCTGTTGGATTGCCTTGTGTTATGTTTTAAATACTGAGATTTAGAGCTTTTGATCACCTTGTTGTTATCGCTGTTGTCAGCCGTCGGCTCCCGACCTTCAGCCGAAAGTCAACGGCTAACAGCCAGTTAGTCGCACGCCCCGGTTTCATTCTTCTTTAACGTGTTCCCCGAACCGTTATCCGTAATATCCGAAATGCCGTTGCCGCAGGCCTGATTCTTTTTGACCGTGTTGTTGTTCGCGCCTGACTGAAGGTGGATACCTCGCTCCGAATTATTGCTGCACGTATTGCCCGAACCGATTTCGTTATCTTCGGCGCCTGAGACCAATCGGATGCCGTCGTCGCCATTACCGCTGCACTCATTGTCGGAAACGTTATTGTTGTCGCCCCGGATTTCGATTCCGCTCTCCCCCACACTATTACAAAGATTGTCTTTCAATTCATTGTTGTCGGCTTCTGAATCCACTTCAATCCCGACTTGTCCGACGCCGCTGACGTTATTTTCACTAACCTCGTTGTCGTCGCTGTCTTCATCCAACTCAATGCCTTCGAATGCGGCGAATGCGACATGATTGCCGGTGATTTCATTGTGATTGCAATTATCCAACTCAAGCCCGTCATCATCTGTTGCGTTCAAAACATTCTCATCAATCTCGCAGTGGTCGCTGGTAAAAAGGTGGATTGGTTCGCGATCCGCGGCGGTGATGACATTGTCTTTGATCAGGAGTTCTGAACAAGACTCGGCGCTAATTCCGTGATCGAAGGCGTCGATCACCATGTCTTTGATCGTGACGTCTTCACATTTGCTGATATCAATGCCGTTGAGCGTACCGGTGTCATTGATAGTAAAGTTATCGACTTGCACGCTGGAACAGTTGATAAGACTCAGCGACCCCGCCAGCGTCGGGCCGCCTTCGCCGGTAAGTCGCAGATCATCGGTCATGACCACAACGTCTTCATCATAGGGCGAGCCTCTGTCTTTGATTTTGATTTTCGTGCCGGGCGCTGCGTTGTCGACGGCTTCCTGAATCGTAGCATAATCATCAGGCACGGTAATTTTTGAGCCTTGAATTGCCGCTTCGCCGGATTGCCGGGCGACTTTACCGACTCTGGCGCGGTAAGCTTCGGCCAATTGCGCCATGCGCGTTTTGAACGCCGCAATCTCGGCTAAGTCAGCGGCGGGATCGTCATCGTCATCTTGAGCAAACCGGTTGGTTTGATCGATGGACGGTTGCGCCGTGTTGTTCAATTGATCGCAGCCAAAAGCAAATGCGAGACCGAGCGCAAACAGAAATAAAAACAAACGTTTCATGAGAAAACTCCTTTTAAAATAGATAATAGACCTTATTCTCATTTAAGTGATTGAAAAAACAGAGAATACAAAATCTTCAGAAAACTGTCACCGCAACTGAAAGACACAAAACGCATAAAAATCTCAATAATTTTTCAAAAAAATCTTTTTGTGAGTTTTGTGCCCTTTTGTGGCAATGGCGAGAAATAAAGGGTTCTTAAAAAAACAAGAACTTAGTCATGCATATGATCTAATGTCAAAAGCTGTTAGCGATTAGCTCTTGGCTTTTAGCTAAAGACCAACGGCTAAAAGCCAAGAGCCGATTAGTTGCACGCCCCGGTTTCGTTATCTTTAAACGTATTACTGGCGCCTCTATCGACAACATCCGCATTACCGCTTCCGCAAATGGTGTTCTTCTTGATTGTGTTGTTCACTGTATCCCTGGCGAGGAGAAGGCCTTTGTCGTTATTGTCCTTCACAATATTGCCTGAACCGAACGTATTGTTGGCCGAATCGCCGAGAAACTCAACGCCATTGTCGTCGGCGTTCTCGACCAGATTGTCAGTCAGTCTATTGTTGGAAGAATATTCGATAATAATGCCGTCGGATTCCGAATCGATAATGATGTTCTCGGTGATCTCATTTCCACTACTGCCGTCGATAAGCTCGACGCCGTCGTCATACAGAGAATGAATCGTGTTTTCGACAATCTCGTTGTTGTGTGAGTTCGCCAGATCGATGACGTCATCGCCATTGCTCGTGACCGTGTTGTTCGCGATTTCGTTATTGTTGCACAATTTATCCAACTCAACAGCTTCTTCTTCCGCAACGACGGTGTTTTCCTCGATCACATTGTCCTCGCAACCATCGTAGAGATCAACGCCTTGATCGCGCACGGCGGTTATGTCATTGCCCTTGATAAGCGATTCTGAAGTGTTGACCATCCAAATGCCGTCGCTGCCGCCATGGATGACGTTGTCCTGGATGGTGATCTCCGAACAGTCCATGACGACCACGGCGTCCTGCTCGGTGGAAACGCCCGTCGTTCTGTTGATCGTCATGTTTTCGATCTCAACGCCCGAGGTGCTGCTGATCAGAAAACCCTGCTCAACCGAAACGTCACCCTCCGCAGTAATGCGTAGATCCGCCGTCATCACTGTGACTTGTTCATCGTAGGAGCCTTCCTTGACTTTAATCTTGGTTCCGGGGGAAGCAGCATTTACCGCCGCCTGAATGGTGGGATAGTCGTCCGGCACAGTGATTTTCGAGCCCTGGAACAGCGCGTCGGCAGACCGTTTTGCCAGCACAACCCGGTATTCGGCGATCCGCTTTTCGTAGGCGCGCCGTTCTTGCTCTACTTCGATACGCTCGCTGGCCACAACTGCTTCTCTTCTAGTGAGTTCGTCCTCGCCCGAGTCAAGGACGTCAGACGACGGAGCGGTTACGTTTTCACAACCGAAAGCGAGTAAAAGCCCCAAAACGGTCAGAAATGCGAATAAATGTCTCATAATTTACCTCTATTCAGTTGATGTGTTTTGGAAGGGTGGGGCGGCTGTTACCGCCCATTCAGATTAAAGACCAAGCGTGCAATCCGCTTCATTCTTCTTGAACGTATTCGAACCACTCGCTTGGACGATATCACAATTGCCATTGCCGGTGATTTCATTCTTTTTGATAAGATTATCGAACGAGTTCTGGATGATGACGCCGACAAGGTTGTTGTTGAGTTGATTATCTGAGCCGACCTTATTGTTGGCCGCCGAGGTGAGAAAGACCGCCCAGGTATTGGTCTGATCGAGAATCACATTGTCCTTCACGAGACTGTGATCTGTTTCATCCAGCGTAATCCCCAACCCCCTTGCCGAGCCGGTGTAGGCGATGCTGTTGCCGCTGATTTCGTTGTCCTCGCCAGCAGCGGAAAGATAGACGCCAAAACGGGCGCTGATCATCGTGTTTTCCTCAATTCGGTGCCCGCCGTCGCCTTCATCGGCATAGACCCCGAACTCGGCATTTTCAATCAGATTGCCTTTGATCTGACAATTTGCTGAGTTGATGAGATGAACACCATATTCCGTGGCGCCAAAAATGTTGTCTTCAACTTCGACGTCTTCGGCTTCATCGAGCCAGATGCCCAGGCCGGTCTCCAACGTCAGTTTGTTGATCGAGCCGTCTGAAACCCCTTGGTAATAGATCGTCCCATCGACGGTCACCTCGCCCTCGCACGTCAGTTCGATATCGTCGGCTACCACGATAACGTCTCCGGCATAAGTCCCCGTTTTGATTTTGATCTTCGTCCCAGGCGCGGCGGCATCTACCGCTTCCTGGATGGTCGGATAATCGTCCGGCACGGTAATTTTCGAGCCGTGCAGGGCCATTTGCGCCGGTGTGCGTTTCGCGAGTTTGATGCGACGCTCGGCAGCACGTCGGCGCAAGTCCTCGAGAAGTGCGTTCAGCCTGGCCGCTTCTTCCTTGCTAAGCGGCTCAGGCGCTTCGAAGTGTTCAAGGGCTTCGTCGGTTTCAACGGCAGTCGGGTTTTGCAGAGAACTGCAAGCCAGCAAAGCGTTGAGAGAGAAAGCCAGTGCCAGCAGAATGAATCGTTTCATGACGTGTATTCCTTTGATTGTTCGGATTGGATGGAACATGTTGAAAAAGCACTATATGCCGCTTGTGCAATCAGCGTCGTTTTTGATGAATGTATTTGAACCATTCTCCTGAACGAGATCGCATTCGATATTGCCGTAGGCTTCGTTCTTTTTCACCAGATTGCCATCAGCTCTGTCCACAAAGACGCCGTAAAGATTGTTGCTCGTCTGGTTGTCCGACCCAATTTCGTTGTTGTCGGACAGAACGAGATAAACGCCATATGCAGCGGGAGAGTCGTTGATCTCGTTATCGGCAATTTCGTTGCTCTCGCAATCGAACCAAAGTGAGACGCCAATGACGCCGACGTTGGTCAGTACGTTGCCGCTGATTTCGTTCTCATGACTATCAAGCGTCAAATAGATGGGGTAATCGCAGTCGTCAAATGTGTTTTCTTCGATGCGATTGTTGTTACTGTGTTCCTGCAGATAAACGCCGCTTTCACAGTTTTCGCCACTATTGCCCTTAATGGTGCAGTTGTTAGACCGCTGAAGAAAGACGGCAAAGCGCGTATCGGCGAAACGATTATCCTCTATCTCAATCTCTTCGCTTCTGGTCACACTGACGCCAAGCACATCGCCGTCGATGAAGAAATTATTGATCGAGCCGCCGGTCACGCCGGTGTAGTAAACTGCGCCGTATAGATTGACCTCGCCCTCAGCCGTGATCTCCAGGTTGTTTTTCGTGATGCTGAGCACTTCATAATAATCGCCCGTTTTCACCTTGATTTTCGTGCCGCGCTTTGCCGCGTTGATTGCAGCTTGAATGGTCGGGTAATCGTCCGGCACGGTAATTTTCGAGCTTTGCGTTGCTATCTGATCCGAGGCGTGTTTTTCGATGACAACCGATTCTTCAGCCGCACGCTGCTCCATCTTTTCGATTTGTGCCCTGGCTGCAGCAAGCGAAGCTTCCGAGATCGGTTGTGGCTTCCCAAGCCGGGCCAGTTGATCGTCGCCGGTGGCTTCCGGGGCAGGACTGTTCACGGAATTGCAGGCAAAGAGCGCGGTAAGAACAAAGATTTGGCTTAATTTGATCATCGTTTTCATTTTTGAATCCTTTCTTTTAAAAGTTAGAATTGACCTTTTACGTCATCCCCACGAAGGCAGGGAACTATTGACCCTTGCCGCCAGGGGATTCTTGCTTTCGCAGAGAAACCGCGAGGAAAGGGGCGGCTTTCATCAAAACCCAGAAATACAATCCGTCTCATTTTTCTTCAGCGTATTGTTCGGCCCCGCCGCAGGATCTTTCACTATGTCACAATCACCGTTGCCGTGCGCCGTGTTCTTCTTCAGCTCGTTGTTGTCCGACTGGCCGACAACGGCGGCGCCCCAGCGAAAGTTGTCGTTCAATTGGTTGTCAGAACCAACCACGTTGTTGCTCGCAAAGAAGAGTACGAGGCCGTCATTATTGCCATCGCAGACGTTGTCCGTGATTTCATTATGCTCGCCGCCGAAAATCTGAATCCCGATGAGATTCCCCGTGCAGATATTGCCGTCAATTTCGTTGCTGTTGCCGAAGTAGAGGCGAATGCCTTGTGCCCCGCCGGAAACGGTGTTTTCCTGCACCTCAAATCCTTCGCAGAAGGAGATCAAGATATTGGTGCTCAAATTGTCGATCGCTGTGTTGCCTTTGACCTGGCCATTTGTTGACTCGAAGCAAACGATCCCCGGAGCCCCTTTCTGCACTGCTTCGATATGATTGTCGCGGATTTCAACGCCGTCGACCAGGTAGACAAGGATGCCGCCATCGAAGACAAAGGTATTCCCCAGATTGACGCGATCGCCGTTGATGATTTTGAAGTTCTCGATGACTACACCTTCTGTTTCATACACGAAAATCGTTCCGTCGATAGTGACCTCGCCTTCTGCAGTCAGCTCAAGACCCGCCGTCGAAATTTCAACCGTTTCTTCGTAGAGTCCGGCTTTAACTTTGATTTTCGTATCCGGACCCGCAGCGTCCACTGCTTGCTGGATTGTCGGATAGTCGTCCGGGACGGTGATTTTAGAGCCTTGCGGTGTTACATGACTTGCGCCATTTTTTCCAATGCGAACGCGCGCCCGGTCGGCTCTGGCGCGCAAAGCGGCGTTCAATCGTTCGGCTTCGGCTTTCATGGCTTCAGCGTGTTTGTGCAACTCGACAATTCTTGCGCTCTCTTCGGGTGCCTCAGGCGGCGCGGATGTTGGCGAGTTGGAGCAGGCTGAAAAAAATAAGACGACAAACAGCAAGAAGGCGGGTGTAAAATTTTTCATTCGGAGTCCTCTTGAATTGATCCGTAAACTGTCACTTGGTAAGCATCGATTTTCTTTGGCGACGCTTTGATTTCGACAAAGCGCGAGATGTGAAAGCTGTGCAAGAACACGCTTTGTCGACCGCTTCAGGATACGAATTTTTCAAGGGAAGCCGCTGTGCAGCGTCGGCCAAATGTCATGCGGAACGCGACGTCACCATGCAGAATGGGACGCCGGTCATGCAGAATCGGCCATTTGGCGGGAGGAACGAAGACGCAAAGCGTATGCACTTTTGCGCCTTTGTCGTCATAGGCGCACGAACTAAGTAGTGTCCATCCGTAGCTTTCTCAACTCTATGATAAACAATATATTAAATATTCT
>CAXHAT010000230.1:0-11313 GCA_964014485.1 uncultured Deferribacteres bacterium | reverse complement strand
GAGCAGATTGTGTACGAGCCTGAGAGTAATAAGTACGCATTTACCGGAAGAGCCATTTTTGGAACGTTATTGAGAGACTGATCAAAAGGCGGCGACAATGAAGAAGTACATTTTTTTACTATTGTCAGGTTTTATTGGCTTTGCGCTTCATTCATGCGCGAAAGTCGGCGGCGGGCAATCCGTTGATCAAAAGACTATTGCAGAACTTGCGCACAAATATGGCAAGCCTTCGCTCGAAATGTTCAAAGAAATGTTGAGCATTCCAAACGACGCCCACCATCCTGACGATCTGCAACGCAATCTCGCGTGGATGGACTCCGCTTTTGCCGAACGCAAATTTAAGACGACTGTTCTGTCTTCCAACGGATTTCCGCTCCTTCTGGCCGAACGCTCGGCGGCGAACGCGAAACGAACTGTTCTCATCTACCTGCAAATTGACGGGCAGCCAGTGGATTCAACCAAATGGTTTCAGGAAAGCCCCTACACGCCAACGCTCAAAGCCAATTCCGAGGACGGCGTATGGCAAACAATTCCCTGGGAAAAGTCAGGCGGTGAAATTGACCCCGATTGGCGTATTTTTGCGCGCTCCGCCTCAGACGCCAAAGGCCCGGCGGCAGCGTTTCTGGCCGCACTCAAGGCATTTGACGGCGAGAAATTTCTTCAGACTTACAACATCAAAGTCATCATGGATTTTGAAGAGGAGCAAGGATCGCCCAACCTGCCGCAAGCCGTAGAAAGACACCGCCAAGCTCTCGCCGCCGACATGCTGATCATCTTTGACGGCCCGCGCCACTACACCAACCGCCCGACGTTGACCTTTGGCGCACGCGGCATTTCCACCGTAACGTTGACTGTTTACGGCCCGAAATTTCCTCAGCACAGCGGGCATTTCGGCAATTACGTTCCCAACCCGGCGTTCCGGCTTTCGAAGCTGCTGGCTTCAATGAAGGACGACGACGGGCGCGTCACGATTCCCGGCTATTATGACGATGTGAAATTAGACGATGAAACGCGAAAAATTCTGGCCGAAATTCCAGACGATGAAGCCGAAATTCAGCGCAGCATCGGCATTTCATCGACGGACAAGGTTGGGAAAACTTTGCAAGAATCCGTGCAATATCCTTCGCTCAACATTCGGGGCATGGCCTCGGCCTGGGTTGGCAATAAAGTGCGAACCATTGTCCCTGCGACGGCAACGGCGGAAATCGACGTCCGCCTCGTCCCCGAAACTGATCCGGAAAGAATCGTTTCGCTGATTCGGACGCACATTGAAAATCAGGGATACTACATTACAGCAGGTCCGCCGACCGACGAGGAGCGCATGGAACACGGCAAAATCGTTTCGTTTTCAGCCAGACATTCTTACGGCGCTTTTCGCACTTCTTACAATGAAGAAGTGAGTCTTTGGCTGACCGCTGCGCTTAAGAGAGCGTTTGGGCAGGAACCGATTCGCAAACGCATGTCCGGCGGATCGATCCCGATTTCGCCGTTTATCAACACGCTGGGCGTACCGGCAGTCACCGTACCGACCGTCAATTCTGACAACAATCAACACAGTCCGAATGAAAACATCCGTGTCGGAAATTATTTTGAAGGGATCAGGACTTTTCTGGCGATTCTGACGCAGGAATTTGAATAGTTTCCAACGCGCGTCGCTTTTTGATCAAGTTTGCGAATGTTGGCTTTGGCGGAGACGGAATTGCGGCGCGCTCTTCTTCATTTTTTGCATGGCGGCGCAAAATCTCGAGTTTTAGACTCTCTTCCCCCCTTTTCATCGCCCAGTCATGATTCGCGGAAAATAGCGGTTTCAAAATAAAGCTCAAATAGCGCAGAATCGGCTTGTTGGCGTTGACGCGCCAATCATATGTAATTTGCACCCAGCTTCCATCCTGTTCGAACGCCCACTTTCCGCTTCCCTCAAGATCGCCCCACGCTTCAATGGAAAAGCCATGGGGCGAACGCGATTCCGTCCTTTTGAGCTGCCACAAAAGCGTGTAGGGCAGCCAGCCTTTGGTGTATAAGCTGATAATTTTACCAACGCCGTCGTCGTCTCCCGGCTCAAGTTCACGAACGTCCAGATAGACGGACGGCCACCAGCGCGGCAACTCGGTCGGTTGTTCAAGAATTTCAGTCACTTCTTCAACAGTGCTTTCAACGCGCCAATTTGTGATGAATTTATACTCCATGCTCAGCGTCTTTGACCTCAAATATTTATTCCAGGCTACCTCGGCGTTCCAAATTTTTTCGAATAGCTGCGATATAATTGGGAATCGCATGATCAGCGAGGGAACGCGCTTTTACCATCCCTTTTTTAAACCAGGGCAGCATTGCGGCATAACGCAAACGCCCGGCAAGCTTTGAAAAGAACACTTCTTTTCGCTGCGGGCTTTTCAACATCAGCGCTTGGGAAGTCATGAAATAATGCACGCCGCAATGACGATAGCCAACCATTTCGGAGGGCAGCATCGGCACAATATCCGTGCAAAGCGTGAATCGAATCGCTGCGATTTTGCGCAAGTGCTGCACAAAATAAGGGTCGCCGACCATGGGCGAGCCAAACGTGTAAAGCCCCGCCGGTTTCTTGCGCGCCGCGGCAAGCGTTGCCAGAGCCGCGCCCAAACTGTGGCCGGTGTACCAACAAGGAATGCCGAGAGCATCCAGCGTTACAAGCTTTTTCTCTACTTGATCCCAAATCTGCTCGAACGCCTTTTTGAAACCGCTGTGAACATTGCCTTTCGGCTCGAATGGAACCCGGGGAAATTGAATATCCGTCCAGGTGTCCTCAAATTCATCGATCTCCGTGCCGCGAAACGCCAATACGGCGAAACGGTTTTCAGTGGCAAGAAAGCCTTGCGAGCCGTTCTTCTCAAAGAACGCTACCAGCTCCATGTTGATTTTCTCAAGCTCCGACTTAATCTGCGCTTTGTCAAAATAAGCCAGTTGCGCCGCGTTCGCCAGCCACCAGGCGTTCGCGAGAGAAAATCCTGACTTTTCATATTCGAAAACCCACTTGGGTTCGCTAAAGACAGGCAGGTTTTCGGGATGAAAAAGAGCTTCCCAACTGTAATCAAAATCCATTTTTTATAAGAACGCTGCTTCAGATTTTGTGTCATTCAGAACAACAATATCTGCAAATTAATACACTTTATCAGAAAATCAACATATCTGAATCCGGCGGCGCAGTAACAATCGGCAACTTGCAGTTTCGGCATTCCCGGAGCAAGTAACGCTGAAGCGCCTGCTATAGCCTAGCGAAAACTTGCATCCAAAATTCATGGGGAGATCAAAGAAAATCACAAATGCGCTTCTGGCACGCAGTTTGTGAAAACAGGAATAGATGGGGAAAAGCCACTGATATTAGCGCAAGGTTATGGACAAATTGTTCATTTTGTAACAACTGTTTTATCAGGAAACACTTAAAGCCAGACAAATTGAGCGGCAGTAAAATGGAAAGATTTCGACTTACAGCACTTGAGAATCACCCCGATTCGGAATCGCAATTCGATCAGATCGCTGAGTTAGGAAGCGAATTAAACGTAAATTTTTTAGAGCTTTACAGTTTATACCAAATCGCAGCCATCCTAAGCGAAAAGATCGAAATCGACGCAGCCTTTGACGTGGTCGCCCGACTTCTTGATGAAACTTTTCAAATCGAAAAATACGCTCTTTTTCTTGTTGACCAGCAGTCGCAAGAGCTCACCTTGAAAAACGTATCCGGGTTTAACGTCAACAAACAGTTGCGCAAGGCTGTTGCTCTTGATGAAGGCGTGTTTGAAGAAGCTTTTCGAGACGGAAAACCGGTTTTGCTCGAAGACCTTGGCGCAACAAACGGCCAATTTCGCTCATCCCAGCTTGTTCGTGAAAAAAACGGCAGCTTCTTGTGCATCCCCCTCCTCAGCCCGACAACCGAAGAGCCTTTGGGCGCGCTCAACCTGTACCGAAGCGCGAAAAACGCTTTTTCAAAATCCGAATCGCAAACATTTTCACGATTGGCGGTGCAATTCTCCAGAGTTCTGGACCAGATTATCATCTATCAGCAAGTCTGCGAGTTGACTTTTACCGATGAGCTGACGCAAATCTACAATCGGCGTTATTTCAATCAACGATTTGAGCGTGAGATGGTAAGGGCGCAACGGTACAAACGACCACTGTCGGTGCTGATGGTTGACATCGATCATTTCAAATCTTTCAATGATACGCACGGTCATTTTGCGGGCGATGAAGTGTTGAAAACAGTCGCGAAAACGCTGGAAGAAAGTCTGCGCAAGGCGGACATTATCGCACGATTTGGCGGGGAGGAATTCGTTATTATTTTGCCGGAAATCAACAAAAAGAAAGCGCTTGGCGTCGCGGAAAAGCTTCGCCGCGCCGTCGAGCAAATTGAATTCGATCTGGCCTATTCACAGCCGCTCGGTAAAATCACCGTTTCGCTCGGACTCGCTTCTTTCCCGGAAATTTCCAGCAGCGGCGCAGACTTGCTCAAGAAAGCGGACGCAGCGCTGTACAAGGCGAAGGCCAACGGCAGAAATTGCGTTGTCGCCGCACCTGCGCCAAAGGTTTTAGCCCAACAGAAGGCGGAGTTGGATTTTCAATTGATCGGCGCGCCTTTGTCTCCCGCGTAGTTTTCGAAAAAAACCAGGACGAGACTGTTGACAAAACCAACATAGCCATTCTGGAAGCATTTTTTTGATGTAAACCTTGAACGCCTGACTCTCCACCTGACACTTTTTTGTAAACTGCATTTTCGAGCCGTCGCAAGGCCCCGTTTTGTCATTCTGCAGGAATCTTTGTTATCGTCCAGTACAGATCATGCTCAAAAGTTCAAGGGCCGGATCAAAAAAGATGCTTCCAGCATGACAATTCCGGCCTTTTTCGCCAGTTTTAGAAGCCTAGACAAAAAGTATCAGGTAGTGAAACGCCTGAGCGTAATCAGTGCCGGGAGATGACAAAGATTCCTGCAGAATGACACACCAAGGGCTTTTTCAGTACTCGCGACGAGATCAGCCGCGGGAGAATCCGTAGGAAAAAATCGTCCACAGGATTTTATAACCCGCCTTGACTGTCCCGGCAAGCGTACCGGTTACTTTAGATTGGCCAATTCTTTTCCGGTACTTCACCGGCACCTCCACAATCCGCAGACGGTGTTTGATTGCCTTGATTTGCATTTCCACCGTCCAGCCATAAGTTTTATCTTCCATTGCCAGCTCTTTTAGCGCCGTCCATCGAATGGCCCGAAACGGTCCCAAATCCGTGTACCGAAAACCCCAAAACAATCGGATGAGAAAAGAAGCGAGCCAATTGCCAAATCTGGCCTGAGGCAGCAAAGCGCCGGGTTCATGTTCGCCGCGAGTTCGAGAACCAATGACCATGTCCGCACGCCCGCTTAGAATGGGCTCTACGAGAGTCGTCATCTCTTCAGGATGGTCGCTGTAGTCGCCGTCCAAAAAGACGATGACCTCCGGATGAAATTTTTCGGCCTCTTTCATCCCGCGCAAACACGCCCAGCCATAACCGCGTCGCTTTTCCAGTACTACCGTTGCGCCATGAGCGCGAGCAACTGATGCGGTGTCATCGCTCGAATCATTATCAGCAATGATAACTTGGGCGGCCAGATGAGGGGGAATGCTTTTGAGGACTTTCCCAATGGATTTTTCCTCGTTCAGAGCTGGGATGATGACAACGATGTTAAGCATTTCTTAAAGGGCAAATTAAAGAAGAAGCGCGTTTTTTAATTCGGGGTTCGAGTCAAGCAGTCCGCTGGCGGTGAAAAAACCGGGGACGTCTCGCCAAAGTTTTCTCAGACCGCTTACATCATCAATATCATAAAAAACGGGCCCCACATGTACGCGCAATTCAAGCGAGTCTGCAATCTGCATTGTTTTCTCAAAAACAGTCTCGGTGCTCCACTCGATATTTTCAAATAGGGCTGGAATGTCTGCACCGACGGCAATGTGGTAATACCCGCCGTCTTCCGCTGGAGCAACCACAAGATCGACTGTATCCAGACGCTCAAAACCTTCAACAATTGCGTCAATTGGCAAGTTTGGACTGTCTGTTCCGATAACGCCGACTTTTTTGTAGCCGTCATGCAAGCAATCCTTGATAGTAGTGCGCATCCGTCGGCCTAAATCTGGCGTTTGGTCTTGGGCTACATACCCATCTCCGCCAGTAAACTCCGCACGAAAATCGTGCAAGCGGCTTTCTTGACCAACAGCGATGATGATGTCAAAAATTCCGCTTTTTTGCTGAAGCCGGTTAAGCAAGTAACGAATGCTGCAAGCGTAAAAAGCCGTTGCCGCATCCCGCCCCACTTGTTTCGACAACCGCGTTTTGACTTCGCCGGGAACCGGGTATTTCGCAAAAACAACAAGCGCGTTTTCTGAGTTTCGAATCGTCATCTTTTCCAAAAATCCTTAATTCCCGCAACAAACGCGGAGGGCGCTTGGGATCACTTCAATTTTTAGTTCATCTTGCGTCGTTTCAGGCTCGCCGTCCACGTGAAACTGAATTTCGCCCTTCTTCCGAAAAACGACAGACCTGGCTTGATGATGCTCAACACGGGAATGTTTTTCTATCGTGCCTCGAAACATCTTCACCGCCGCTGAGACCAATAGCGGGAAGGACATTTCGTGTGCGATGCACAAATCCAAAAGCCCGTCATCCATTTTCGCACGCGGCGCCAAGACCGCGCCGTTTCCGAATTCATTTGCATTAGCAACGGTTGCCATGAAAGGCTTACAATTTGTTTGGTGATCGTCGTACGTGATCGTCAACGCCTGCGGTTTGTAGCGAAGGAATTCAAACAGCGCATGCTTTACGTAGCTCTTCAATCCTCGTAATTCAGACCCGTCAAATGCCGCGCTGACAATGGCGTCAAATCCTACGCCGGCAACGGCGCAAAAATGCCGATGCGCCGCCTTGCCCATATCAATCGCTCGCGGTTTTCCGGTAAAAACAATATCAATTGCTTTTTCGAATTCTAGCGGAACGCCCAGTGCACGCCCAAATCCATTTCCAGAGCCAATCGGCACGACGCCCATCGCTGATTTTTTCGCCCCCAAGAGTCCGGTCGCCACTTCGTTTATTGTGCCGTCGCCGCCCACTGCGACAACGGTATCAACGCCTTCTTGAGAAGCGTTCTTCGTCGCTTTTACAGCATCCCCTCGCCCCGTTGTGTTATAAAGCGTGAAAGTGCGGTTGCTATATTGCGCTCGAATGTATTCGACGACTTGTGCTTGTTTCGTTTTCGATCCGGCAATCGGATTAATGATGAATAGAATCTGCCCCACGGGCGACTTTCTCACATTTAAAATTTCTGGAAGTTGATTTAAAGGCGGGATTATAAAATTTGCGGGATGGAATTGAAACGTCAGTCTAACCAAATCGCGTATCGACGCCGCTTTTTCGAGCAGGGCAATGGGAGCAATTCCGCCCGTACTCAAACGGGCGGGCTTGAAACAGCCGGGGCGAATGTATCAAATTTTTTCCAGGCGATTTACACTGATATAGTTATAGTGCTTATCTGAAAGAGTATGCCCTTGGACTTGAAATTGTCGCTGCATGTTATTGCCGGCACGAAGCAAGTCCTTGCCCGCCGAAGCATCCGTGAATCGCCAGAGCCTGCCCTCTTGATCGCGGATTCCCAAATGATGGTACTCTGCGCAAGTCTTGCTGTGCCCGGCTTCATACATAATTTCACAGTCGGCGCATGTTAACGCCCCGGCGATTGTCGCGAGCGGCGAGGAGGCGGTATTCTGCAAATTTTCTTTGTCCTGCGATACGTTCATTACATAAGGCAAGGCGGCCAACAGAACGAGACCAGCAACGGAAAACGTCGCTTTCAATGTGTGCCGAGAAAAAAGCTGTGCAAGCAAATCCCAAAAACCCGGCGACGGCGCAATATCTGAAAGCGCACGTCGAACCCTGGTTCGTAAATGCACTGGCGCAACCTCAGTTCTGTAGGTGTCCTGAAGGGATTGCTTTACTTTTTTCTCTTGATTGAATTGTAAAGTACAGGTTGAGCATTTCTCAAGATGAGCACGAAGCTCAGACTCTTCTGAAGAAGTGATTTCGTTGTCGATCAAACCTGAAATAAGTGGAGCGTATTTTGAGCACTCAACTTCCATAAAATACCTCGATAATGATTTAAACTGCCTAAACACTCATGCGACAAATGTCGCGTTCATTATTTTGGCGGTCTTCTTTGAATATAACCTTCGCTTGCGGCGTATTCTTCCAGATTTTTTTGCAATTGCTTTCTGCCGCGAGAAAGACGCGACATCACCGTACCAATCGGCGTTCCGATCATTTTTGCGATTTCTTTATAAGAAAAATTATGAATGTCGCAAAGAATCACAACCATGCGAAAATCGTCTGACAATTTATCAAGCGCGTCTTTTATTTGATCGTCGAAAATTTTGTCATAGATGTTTTCATCAACGTGAGCCTGGTTTTTCAGCGTCTTGTCTTCATCGTCTTCAGCAAATGAGAATTCGACCTTTTCAAAATCTACTTTTTGAGGCTCTTTAACCTTCTTGCGATACCGGTTGATAAAGGTATTCGTGAGTATTTTAAAAATCCACGCCTTGAAGTTTGTCCCACGCTCAAATTTGTCGAAGAACCTGTAGGCGCGCATATAGGTGTCTTGAACCAGATCTTCCGCGTCAAGTTGGTTTCTCGTCAGTCGCAAAGCCGTGCTATAGAGAGAATCCATATACTCAAACGCATGCGCTGTAAAAGCGTCCTGGTTAGAATTGGCGGTCTTTTCTTGAAACATCCCATATATCTCATTGAATTGCAAACTAACTATTCATAGAATCGCTTCCCGTTCCGAACAAACATATCGAGAAGCCTATTCCAGTAATTATAGACTCGATTCATCAACCCATCGGCGAATGCGCCATTTATCATCCGAACCTTTTCTAAAAGTAAATATGCCATAGCCCTGGATTGAAGCGTTCAATTCACTCCCAACAAAAGTGAGTTTAAAATTTCGGTAAATCACTCGCTCCGATTCCGCCCGCGACGAGTCCTGATAGATAATATTCAGCCAAGTTAATTCGATAGCGTCGAACGCTCTCATTAAGCGTCCGGTCGTACGAATTTCTACATCCCGTCCCCAAGAACTGAAGCCGCCCGACGAGCCAAGGTTTGGGTCAAAATACTCGAAAGTAAACGCGCTGTCGATCACGTCTGCATAAAGCAGAGAATCTCTAAAAGTATAAGCGTATTGAAAATTTTGAAAGACTTCTTCCGGAGATTTCTGTGCGGTAATCAAGCCCCCGCCAACATTTTCCGTATCAAGTTTTGGCGCAAACGGATTTACGCATGCAACAACAAAAACGAAAACTGTGGATGCAAATACAAGGGTTCTCACGGCGCATTCCGGGCGTACACTTTGAGACGGATACAAAAAAAGAAAGCGGCCAATGACCGCTTTCTAATAAACTCAAAGAAAAGTTTTTTTATTTCAACTTAAAGATGACGGGAATCCCGACCCAGACTTTCACTGCCCGGTCTCGTTGCCTTGCCGGCTTCCACTTCACGGCGCGAATCGCCTTGATCGCCGATTCATCGCAGCCGCTGTGTCCCAAAGACTTCAGAATTTTCGTTTCCACGACCTGCCCGTTAACATCAACGAGAACGTTGACGATAACACGTCCTTCAATCCCGGCTTTCCGTGCGATTTCAGGATAGTCCAAGTTTCTTTGGATGGCTGCGAAACCGCCAATAGGCTCCGGCGCTTCATCATACGCAACGAAGATGCTGGAACTTTCATCCGTTTCAGGGGGCGGCGGAGGCGGCGGAATGTCTTCAAAGTCGATATCCGTAGCGTCAATCGTTTCATCTTCAGGGACGTCTTCATCTTCCGTCGGGATTGGAATTGAAGGTCTGGCAGGGGGCGGAGGTCGCTGCACCTGTTCAGTAGGCGGTATTTCTTCAACTTCGATTTCAGGCAGGTCAACGCTGAAATCCTGAGCTTCCGTTGAAATGTCCCGAAAACCGTACAAGATAAGCAGGATGAGGCCCAGTGAGATAATCATGCCGAGCTCAAACATTTTCTTGTACCGTAACCGTAGATCAACCGCGGGGTTTTTTTTCATAGATTCACCCTCTTTTTATGATGTTGGTTTTGCGGAATAGTTCACGTTTAAGGCGTCGGCTTTTCGGAGTTGCTGTTGAACATCCGAAACAACGCCCATTTTCGCTTCCTTATCAATTTTCATTGACACGGCTTTTAACGGGTGGTTGACGTCACGACGCTTGGCGTTCATGATGTCGTAAACTTGTTCCGCAGTCAGCAGCTTGTCATCAACAGAGATGTTTTCTGCCTTGTCAATCCACATGTAAGCAATATCGCGTTTGCCGGGCAGTTTTTCAATCATTTTTGCTTGCGGCAAAGTCACTTGCAACCCGGTAAACTCTTTAAAAACCGTCGTGACCATAAAGAATATCAAGAGAAGAAACACGATATCCGGCATGGACGAGGTTGGGATATTAGTCGTTACCTTCGACTTTTTTTCGATTTTCATAGGCATGATAAATCACCTGTCTATGCTTTACTGGTCCGGTTCGGCGATGGATATTCTCGGCTTAATCGCAACCAGGGCGAAAGCCTGCTTTACCTCATCGAGTGCTGTTAAATAGAACTCATAGTCCGTCTCGCGATCGGTCTTCACTGAAACGATCAATTTATCGTTTTGAATAAGCTTTTCCCGCAAGGCGTTTTTGATTGCGGGCATTGGCGTCGGTTCTTCGTCAAGCATGATTTGCCCTGTAGCATTGATGAGCAAATTCGTAATGTTCTCTTGACGAATTTCCTTTTCCTCACCCGGTGCGGGTAAAACCAATTGCAATCCTTTATCGATATCGATTGTCGAGACGACGATAAAGAAAATCAGAATCAGGAACGCAATGTCCGCCATCGATGACGTTGGAATTTCAACGCCGCGTTCTTTTTTCTTAACCATAGATATTTACTCCATTGAGCGGGCGCCTAAGAAGAAACCTTCATTTCGATAAGAGAATCGACCAATTCCGTAGAGCTTTCTTCCATATCGACAATAAGTTTATCGATCCGGGAGATGAAGAAGTTATGGCAGATTTGAATAATAACAGCGACGACAAGACCAAACATTGTGGTGATCAAGGCGACGGAAATACCGCCAGCCACAATCGCCGGACTAATGTCATTCGCTTTTTTGATAGAATCGAAAGATTGGATCATTCCCCAAACGGTGCCGAGGAAGCCAAGCAACGGTGCAACCGCTATCACCGAAGCGAGCCAAATGAGATTCTTTTCGAGAAAGGACA
>CAXHAT010000229.1:0-11412 GCA_964014485.1 uncultured Deferribacteres bacterium | reverse complement strand
TATAAGAGACAGCCGTCATCATCGGTTCATCGGATTCGGCGATCAATTCTTTCCACCGCTCCGGCGCCGACCGTTTGACGTCAACTTCAACCAGTCGCGCATTTGGGGCGTTGTGCGAGGTGCGAAAACGAAACTTGCCGCCGTCGCTGCCTTCAAAAGCAAAATCAGCATCAACATCGGGGAAAAGCTCAACGACTTCGCTGTCAGCCTTGCGCAGGTTCTTGTGAAAAATGCGATCCGACATGCCGTTGAACGAGCCGCCGTCCGTGTTCACGCTGAAAATCAGGTAATGGCCGTCATGCGTCGTGCGCAGGCCATAGCTCAAATTCGGCGCGTCCGGACGTTCGAGAATCAGTTTGTCTCGTGATTGCGGCGTTCCGATTTTATGAAAATAAATTTTGCCCTCGCCCAACGGCGCTTGCGGATCGTCGGGAACATCGTACCTGCCATAAAAAAAACCGTCTTCTTTCGGCGACCAGGCGATTGAACTGCGCCCGCTATAAAATCCGGTGAGCGTCTCAGGCAGCCATTCACCGTCGTCAACACGCATAATGCGCAGACTTTGCCAGCGCGACTGATTCTCTGCTGTATTGATCGTGAGGAACTCGCCGTTCATGCTGTACGAACTGGTGGAAACCGATTTCCCGTCCTGGTTGAGTTCTTCAAAGTTGAGCAGTAATTTCGGTTCTCGACCTTTTGGCGTTTCAACATAGAGCTTGCTGAATGATTTCCCTGCATCCGTCTCGGAAAAAAATGTGCGCTTGCCGCGCCGCCTTGGTATTCCGCGCGTTGCGCCGCTGGAAGTCATTTCGTGGATGCGGTTCGCGAGTTTCTCAACCAGTTTGCGGTCGCTGAGAAAATCCGTCAGCAATTTATCTTGCGCTTTCATCCAGGCTTGCAATTCTTCGGACTCCAGGTTTTCCATCCAGCGATACGGGTCGACCACTTCAACACCGTGGTAAACGTCAACCTGATCGCCGCGCTTCGCTTCAGGATACATGAGTTTTTGGGATTGGCTGAATCCAGAAGGCAGTTGTACACAAAAAAGAAACAGAGCGAAAACCGATTTAAATTGCGGGGACTTTAGTTGAAACTGCATGTTCGACCTCCTAACTTTCGACTTGAATTATGAATAATTTATGGATAAGTTATAGATAATTTCAGTCGTTTTTGAATACGTTATGAATAATTTATGGATACTTTTGAAGCTAAAATTCAATTCGATCCCAACGCGGCTCATGAAATATTGAATCTGATCGCCAAGATTGACGAATCGAAAGGAAGATGGTCTGTTCTGGAAAATCAGCACGCTTCCTTTCTCAATGAATTGAGAACTGTCGCGACGATTGAAAGTGTGGGCTCATCGACGCGAATCGAAGGCGCGACGCTTTCCGACAATGAAGTAAAAAAACTGATTGCCAAGCTGGAAATCTCAAAACTCGAGACCAGAGACGCTCAGGAAGTCGCCGGTTATTATGAGACGCTCGAAATAATTTTGGAAAGTTTCCGTGATATTGATCTCACCGAAAACTATATCAAACAATTACACGGGATTGTGCTCAAGCACAGCAAAAAAGACGACCGTCAGCGCGGCGACTATAAACAATTGACAAACAAAGTCGTCGTGACCTATCCCGACGGAACGCAAAAAGTCATTTTCAAGACTACCGAACCGCATCTTGTTCCGGAAGAAATGCGAAGCGTGATCGCATGGACGAACCGGCGCCTCGAGGATCGGATAATTCACCCGCTCATCGTTATTGGCTTGTTCATCTATGAATTCTTATCTATTCATCCATTCCACGACGGCAACGGCAGACTTTCCCGCTTGCTGACAACTTTTCTGCTGCTCAAAAAAGAGTATAATTTCATCAAGTACATCTCCTTCGAGCATTTGATTGAAGAGCGCAAAAAATCTTACTACGCCGCGTTGATGGCAGGGCATCAGCATCGTAACACCGAAGTGGAAATCATTGACGACTGGATGCTGTTTTTTCTGAAATCTCTGCAAACTTTAACAACGAAGCTCGAGTTGAAGCTTCAGCAAACCGAATTACGGAAAGCGTCACATCTTAATCCGCGGCAAAAACGAATTTTGACATTCGTCAAAGCGAACGGCCCTTGCAAAGTTGGGGAGATTCACGACAGTTTTTCCGAAACGTCTATCCACACGCTGAAAAAAGACTTGAAGCATTTGGTGCAAATCGCCGCGCTCGAAAAAATCGGCGAACGCAAGGCGACGGTTTACCGGGTGGACTAAATCACTCTCGATTTAGATGTGTCGTTGGTTTTTAGCGTCATTTTTGTTCTTTAAAACTAATCCGCTGAAATAACCATTCTTCCATCGTTTCGAAATAACCTGGAACCGTCTTGCGCGGAACGGGACGTTCCCAGCGACCGCCGGTTTTCGCGACTTTCAGGCCGTGGTTTGCGTTTTCGAAAATCTTGTACTCGAACGGTTTGCCGTCATTTTCGATTAAGTTGTCGAGCATTTCCAGACAGAGAAAAACCGGGATGCTTTGGTCGAGCTCGCCATAAATCCAGAGCGTCGGAATGTTCATTCTTTTCAGCCAAGGCAGGGCTCCGAAGCCGCGCGGCCCTTTTTCACGCACGCGCTTTTCGATTTCTTCGGCGGGAAGATTTGTCGGAACGGCTTGGTTGTCGCCGGTCAAATCGCTGTAATAATCTTCTTCAAAAATCGTCGTCGTTGGGCCGGAAACGATGATGTTGAAAGCGATGTCCCCAGACTCGACCGCCGCCATCGGAATGATCCAACCTGCTTGGCTTACGCCTTCGAGGCCGATCTGCGTCGAATCAATATCCGGGCGCTCTTTTAGAAATTTGATTGCCGCGATAGCGTCATCGGCGAAAATGCGCATGCCGAATTTATTGCTTTTTGGCAGCTCGCCCTCGGATTCGCCCGTTCCGCGCTTGTCGTAAGTCAGGACGGCGAATCCCAACCGTGAGAAACGCTCAGCGAACGTCTTAACAAAGTGGCCGTTCCGCGTCGTGTAGCCGGAGCCGTGAACCGTCACGAACGCCGGATGCGGCCCCGGTTTGATCGGCAGTCGCAGATCGCCGCGCAACGTTTCTCCGCCGCTCTGAAAAGCGATTTTTTCGATTTTGACCTCGACTCGCGCTCGATTTTGCGCCTTGACACCGAAAAGAAGAGTTAGAAAGACAAAGAGGGTAAGGAATTTGATATTCATTTTTGCCCGTCACCGTTTTTTGACAGAACAATTATTCACTGATGTTACGCGCTCAACGTTTTGAATGCACGACGAAAGCTTCGGGGTCGTTTGTGATTCTCATTAGCTTCGCTCTTCAGAGCGGAGACTTTTGAAGACTGCTTCCCTTCTCTCCTCCGCCGCGCCTGCGCGGCGGAGGAGAAGACGTCGGACGCTGCATTCGTCACCGGGCTGAAGCCCGGCGCTAATGAGACGATGTTTACGCTAGAATATCGGGAAATGCGCTGGCGCGCGTAACATCAGTTGTTCAGAAACACAATGAACTTTTTCGAAAACACTTGTTTTGCCGCTTAATCGTTCTGTCACACTCAATTGAGTTCCAAATTCATGAAAATATTTTTTCATCTACCGGTCTAAAAAAAGCCCGCGAAGGGCTTTGATGATTTCCTGAGGGGCAGGTTAAATTTTGTTGCTGCGAATAATTATTCCTTGATGATGCAATACCTCGACGACTTCCTGGCGAACTGCCGGAGAAGGGTCGTTTTCAAGCAAGTCTTCAAGCATTTCCTGCGCGCTGCGCGAATCGAAGCGAGGGATTACTTTCGAGAGAGAACGACGATTGATCGATGCTTGCTCTTTCTCGAAATGAAAAAGCGGCTTGGAAAAGAGCCAGCGCTCGTACGGTCTTAATCCGCGTACGGCGGCGGCTCTAACTTTTGGATTTTCATCATCTAACAAGTGCGAGATCGCGATAAACGCCGGCTCGCAGCCGATGGCGCTCAAAACGTTCATCGATGCTGCGCGCACTTTCGGGCCTTTTGCTAAAACAAAAGGCAAAACGTCGTGGAAATTCTTTCTTTTGCCGAATTGCGCCAATCCGTTCAAAGCGCTCGCCCGAACCTGCGCGTTGTCGTCTTTCAGCATCGCGACCAGGTTTTTTATTGCACGCTCATCATGCAATTCGCCGAGCGCCAACGTCGCTTCAGCGCGTACGTCGGGTGATTTGTGTTTGAGCGCCGTCGAGAGGGATGCGAAAGATCGCGTGTCAAAACCGTGCGACGCCAATGCAGAGTCATTTTTGACATTGAATTCTGAGACTTGATCTTGAACGTCTCCCGCAATGCTTGCGACTGTTTTTTCCAACTTAAAAAACGCCAGACTCAGCATGACGCCGAGTGCGAAAGCGGCGGTTGAGAGAGAAGCGGCGACGCTCAGTCCCCGGCGCGGCGTTCCAGGTTTCAAGATCGATTTTAACCGGATTTTGAGTTCTGCCTGGTGCGCCATCCCGACGACGCGCGGCGCAAATTTTTGTCGAAACGGGGATTTTCTGGCGATTTCGACCAGGCAGGAAGCGTAGTCGTTCCAACGGGCGCCGGAACGCAAAACGTAGTCGTCGCAAGCTTTTTCACGCTCGATCTGCAAACGGCGTTTGGCGAACCATGCCAGAGGGTGAAACCAGAGCGCGGCGCAGACCATTTGCGCCAGAATATTGCTCAGAAAATCAAAGCGTTTGATGTGCGCCAACTCATGTTGCAACGTCATCTGGCGCTGCTCGGCGTCCCATTTTTCCGCGTGTTCGGGAATCAAAATCACCGGACGAAAAACGCCTGCGGTCAGCGGGAATTCAACCACGCTGCTCGTGGCGATTCGAATCGTTCGCTTAATATTTAAACGCGATTTAAACACACGCAAATCCCGCGACCATGCCGAGGTCCGGGGTCTGGCGCCCCGATGACTGATAAACGCGAGCACAGACAGATCGAAGAGCAGACGAAGCAGCAGAAGCGCGGCCCCCGCAAGCCAAATCGTGAAAAAAACGCTCTTTGCGTCGAGCGTCTGGAAATCTGCAATCGGTTGGGCAGGCCGCTCAGTCGACGGCGCCGGATGTTGGGCGGTTTCAGCAGAATCTTTGCGTTGAAATTTTGTTTCGGTACGCGGCGGCGATTCATTTTTTGAGGTTTTGACAGGCGCGCTTTTTTCAAACGCCGTCTCCGGCAATGCGATGGTTTTTTGCGGCGTGAATGAAGAAAGAAACGGCGTGAGAATTATGCCCAAAAAGGCGAGCGTCCAAACCCAGTGGCGAACTGATGCGGAGACGCGTTGCAGGAAAACGTTCACCGTTGCTGCGACCAGGAAGATAATCGTCGATTTGGCGACGATGTTAAGAAAAATGACTGAGGGCGCCGCAGGGTCGAAAAGGCTCACCAACCAGGCCGTCATTTCGCATTCTCTCTTTTGGCTTTTTCAATCATATCCGTGAGTTTGTCGAGCTCCTTGTCGGACATTTTTGAGGCTTGCATGTTCAAAACCGCCGAGACGATGTTCTGCGCCGAGCCTTTGAAAAATGTCGAGAGTACGTGCTCCAAAATTGAGTTTTGCGCCGTTTCCGCTGAGTCGGTCGGTGAAAAAATATAGCGCTGCCCTTCGCGCCGATGCGTTAAATAGCCCTTCTTTTCGAGAATGCCGAGCGTGACGCGAATCGAGTGATAACTCGGCGGATCGGCCAAATGTTTTTCAATATCGAACGCGCTGGCTTGACCGAGTTTGTAAACCACGTCCATGATTTGGCATTCGCGCTTGCTGAGGTGGAGATAATGTGATTTATCCATAAATTCGATTCTATTGCAAACCTTTCTCAAGAAAATGTCATTCAGGAGGAATCTATTTTGCCGGAGGGCGGGGCATGATGGATTCCTGCTTATGAGTAACTTTTTTTCGAAGTGGGGCTGTCCAAAAACATAATATTTTTAAGTTGTGCTACAACATGTCGTAGGGGTTCAAGATTTTGAACCCCTACATGTGGTGTGTTTTTCATTCAAAAATCATGTTTTTGGACAACCCCAGTGACGGGAAATCACAATCAAGCGCTGAAGCGTTTGACTCCGGGGGCGATTTACTTTTCGATCAAGATCGCAAGCACGGCTGACCGGCTGAGTAGTAGAAGCCGGGCGGCGTTAAAAGATGTAAATATTTTTTCATTTCGCGAGAATAGCGATGTGATCGTCAAATGTCAAGTGAAAAGAAAAAATTTTTTCATTTCATGCGTTTGCTTTTGAAGCGCGAATTCGTTTTCTTGCAAAACCTCTTTGGGACGACGCCCGTTTGGGCCGGCACGAATGTCATTTCTCACAACAAAAGGACGATGCTCATGTCCGACGAAATTATCAATCTCGAGAGCCGCAAACCCAACGACGAAGACAAATTCTGGGTCGATTTCGCGCGGGAAGATTTTAAAGACAGCTTTGCACGGCTGGAGGAAGCGGCCAAGTTTCTCATCACGGCGGTCGGCGTTTTTGCCGGACTTTTCACGGCAGCGCTGAAAGTGCAAACCGCGCTCAAAACGCCGACCCCGCAGGAGTTGGCAAGCTGGCCGTTCTGGCTGTGGGCGATCAGTGCGATTTTCGCTGTACTTGTGCTCATGCCGCTGCCCTACAAACACACGCGCAATGCGGCTGAAGAAATACAGCGCGTCTATTCGCTTGCCCGTTGGCTGAAATGGGGATTTCTCCTGATTTCCGCTGTCCTCTTTGCCGCCGGGGTGCTTGTCGTTGCGGAGAATTTGTAGCGGGATTGAACGACCCTGCTCTCCCGCTTTGTTTTTTAAAATTGTCGTTTAGTTTCTGTAAAGCAATTTTCTGCCAATTTTTGGCAAGACTTTCCAAAACGCAGAGACGCAAAGGACGCAGAGATGCGCAGAAAACTTTTAATTTTGAGTTCAACCCCGCAGAGATCCGAAGTACGATAGCGCAAAAACGGATATCTAAATTTTTGTTTTAAAAAAACTCTGCGAAGCTCTCTGCGTTAAGTCATGAGATTGAATCACGCTCCTGATTGGTTCCGGCTTGCCCGGGTTGGGAAGAATCTGTTTTGCCGACCGAACGGCTTGCATGAAAAGAACTTCAAACGAGGATTTGCCATGAATCAGCCAAATGAAAAGCCAAAAGTCTATCAAGTCACTTGCGATCATTGCAGCAAGCCGTTTCACCTCAATCCAGCCCCGGACGCGCCCCAAAACGCCAAGGGCGAAGTGGAAGTGATGGTCAATTGTCAATATTGTCAAAACGAACTCATCGTCACCTTGCCCCGCGCAATCGCCGAAACCGGAACCATCTTTCGCGGCGGTTCGCGGAAGCCCAAATGATTAAGTCCGCAATTACGTTATGTCGGCTTTTTTAACAGTCCCATAATGTCATACCTGCGCAGGCAGGTATCCAGACAGCGGCGCCCAAAACCTGGATCAGCCGGAGTTTATCCTCGCGCAGGCGGTATGATTTAAGTGAACTTTGTTGTGTTCCAGAACAGCTTCATCAAGAACGATCTGAAACAAAAGTAAAGAAACGTATCATGCCCAAACCCATGTACGTCTACATCCTCGCCAACAAAAGAAACGGCACGCTTTACGTCGGCGTCACGAATGATTTAATGCGGCGCGTTTACGAGCACCGGAACAACCTGATCGACGGATTTACCAAAAAGCACAAGACCCATCTGCTGGTCTATTTCGAAAGGATCGATGATCCGTATCAAGCGATTCTGCGAGAAAAACGCCTTAAAAAATGGAAACGCATCTGGAAACTAAAGTTGATTGAAGATATGAACCCAAAATGGGAAGATTTATACGACAAGCTATGAAGCGGATTGACTTTTTTCTTGGCCAAGGACAACCACTCACATGTCATGCCTGTGCAAGCAGGTATCCAGGCAGCGGCGCCCAAAACCTGGATCAACCGGAGTTTATCCTCGCGCAGGCGGGGGGCGGGTATGGCGTACGCGAATAATTATTGATAGAAAGCTATGTGACTATTCAATGTTCGCTCTTTTTTCGACCCGCTCCCTCGCGTCATGCCTGCGCAGGCAGGTATCCAGGCAGCGGCGCCCAAAACCTGGATCAACCGGAGTTTATCCTCGCGCAGGCGGGGGGCGGGTATGGCGTACGCGAATAATTATTGATAGAAAGCTATGTGACTATTCAATGTTCGCTCTTTTTTCGACCCGCTCCCTCGCGTCATACCTGCGCAGGCAGGTATCCAGACAGCGGCGCCCAAAACCTGGATCAGCCGGAGTTTATCCTCGCGCAGGCGGGTATGACGTGCGCGAACAATTATTGATAGAAAGCTATGTGACTATTCAATGCTCGCTCTTTTTTCGACCCGCTCCCTGGCGTCATACCTGCGCAGGCAGGTATCCAGCCAGTGGCGCCGCTGTCTGGATACCCGCCGGAGTTTATCCTCGCGCAGGCGGGGGCGGGTATGACGTTAATGAATGTTTTTGGTAAAAAAACTTTAGCAATTCAAAAAAATCTCTTTGGAACAGCATGATTTAACAAGGGGAAAACCCATGCCAGTCGAACTGACCATTCAACCCAAGCCTGAAAAAAACAGGCTCGATTTACTTTCTCGCAAGGCGAAAAGCTTTGACGACAAGCTCGAAAAACGCCAGTCGCCGAGCGACCGGGACATTCTCGCCCTCGGCACGCAGCTTTGGTCTTTGCTGGCCGATTCTCTCGACGGCGGCTTGGACGCCGTGCTCGCGGCGCGCGAACAAGCGCTGGCGAATCAAACGTTTGTGCGCCTGAACCTGCTCTCCGAAGACGCAGCCGTGCAAAACCTGCCGTGGGAAATGACGTTTCACGCCGACGAGCGCTTGCAATTTCTGGCGCGGAATCCCGATTTTACCCTGGTGCGCCGCAGCGCCGAACCCGACGACAAAAAGCTCGATCTGCCCGCCAAGCCCCTGCGCATTTTGCTTTTTATTGCCTCGCCGGAAGACCTTGATCCCGAAAAATCCCGCCTCGATTTTGAAGCCGAGGAAAACGCCCTGTTCAGCCAACTCGACGAAGCGATCTCCAACGGCGAGGCCGTGGTGGACGTGGCGGAAGACGGCGCGCTGAAAACGCTCGAAAACTGGCTCCGGCGCGAAACCTACCACGTGATCCACCTGAGCATGCACGGCAAGCTGGAAGAAACCGGCCCCGTGCTCTCTTTTGAAGACGAGACCACCGGCCTGCACTGCGCCGTGACCCCGCGAGAACTGCTCGATGCGCTCAAAACGGCGCAAAAGCCCGCGCCCTGCGTCACGCTCTCCGCCTGCCAGACCGCTCGCGCCGACGCCGCGCAGGCCATCCCTTCTTTTGCACGCGCGCTGGCCGACGAACACATTCCCCTGGTGATTGGCATGAGGCGTTCCGTGGGCGATGCGGCGGCCACCCATTTTGCCGCCGAAATGTACCGCCAGATGAGCGCCGGGCACGACCTCGACCGCGCCGTGACCGAAGCCCGGCGCAACCTGCCCAACGAAGTCACCCTGCAATGGAGCATTCCCGTACTGCACGCGCGCAAAACGAGCCTCGCCTGGCATGACCCGGACAAAGCGCCGGAAGAAATCACCCGCACTCGCCGCGCCGACGTGCAAATTGGCGATCTGTTGGTGAAAAAGGACGGCTTTATTGGACGGCGGGCGTTCCGGCGGCGATGGTTCCGGCAATGGGCGCAGGGACGCACGCCGCATCTGATGATTCACGGCATGGGCGGCGCCGGCAAGACCGCGGTTGCCGGGCATTTCGCGATGAAACTACAGCAGGAACAGCCAACTTTTCCCGTTGCTGACGAAGCCGCGATGAAATTGAAAAAGAAAAGACCTGAACTGAGAATCTTCGCCTTCACCCCGCCCTTCGATCTCGTGGCTTTGGAGCAGCAGCTCCACGAAGCGCTTTTTGATCTGGCGAGCAAGGATGAATTGGAAAAACTGCAACTGTTCGAGGGTGACGCCCGCCTGCGCAAAATGCTCGACTGGCTGACCGCCCGCCAAAACTGCCTGTTTATTTTTGACAACCTGGAAGACGCCCTCGACCTGCAAACGCGCACGTTTACGCCCGGATTCTCCGGCCTGAAAGCCTGCCTAAACGCCGTGCTTGCCCTCGGCGACCGCTGCCGCGCTCTGCTCACCTGCCGCTACCCGACGCCCGACCTGGAGATGCAAAACACCGAATTGCCGGACGCGACCCTGGGCGATATTTTACGCTTTATGCGTGACTGGCAGTGGCCCGCGGCCATAACGCCGGAGGACAAGCGCGACATACACCGCGCCCTCGGCGGCAATTTCCGCAGTATTGAGTGGGCCTCCGGACTGCTGTGCAAAACGCCGGAAACCTGGGCGCAGCTCGAACAAAAATTTGACGGCCTGACCGTGCCGGACGACGCTCCGTTGAACAATTATTCCACAGGGCAGGCCGCCGTTCATACCGTGCGCGAAGCCATGCGCCAAAACCTGCTGTTTGACCAGCTTTGGCGGCGGCTCGACGCTAACGAGCAGAACTTATTACAGCAGCTCTGCCTGGAAACGCGCCCGCTGATTGTTGACGGCGCGCGTGCGCTCTGGGAGGCCGACGCCGCGCTGGAAAACGCCCTGCAGCGCTTGAATGACTACAGCCTGCTTGACGCCGGGGTTTTGCCCTTGAACGACTTGCCGACCTGGCAAACGCCGCCGCTGGTGAAAACCTTGCTCGCCGACCGCCACCTGCCGCCGGAGGCGCAAAAACAAACCCGCGCCCGCCTGGCGCGCCACTGGCAATTCATGGGCAAAAACGTGACACGCCTGATTAGCGACGACCTCGCCGCGATTGAGCATTTTGAGGCCGCCGCTTTACAAAGCGAAGCCGACGCCCTGACCGAAAACCTGAGCAGCCTGTTTTTTAACCGGCAAAATTTTGCCCAGGCCTTGACGCTCCTGCTGCCGATGGTTGAGCGGCTGGGCGAGAAAGCGAATTGGGAGGCGCTTAACCGTCTGGGGCAAATTTTTCATTATTTGGGAAAATTTGCCGAAGCATTGCATTTTTTTCAAATCGCGCACCGAAAGATGGCGGCGCCCGGCTCGCAAGAGGAAAAAAAGCAACTAGGGACGACGCTCAACAACATCAGTCAGATTTACGACGCGCGGGGCGATTATGACGCCGCACTCGACTATCTGGAAAAATCGCTGAAGATAAGGCAGGAGATCGGCGACCGCGCCGGGGAAGGGACGACGCTCAACAACATCAGTCAGATTTACTCAGCGCGGGGCGATTATGACGCCGCACTCGACTATCTGGAAAAATCGCTTGCGATTCAGCAGGAGATCGGCGACCGCGCCGGGGAAGGGACGACGCTCAACAACATCAGTCAGATTTTTAAAGCGCGGGGCGATTATGACGCCGCACTCGACTATCTGGAAAAATCGCTGAAGATAA
>CAXHAT010000228.1:0-11438 GCA_964014485.1 uncultured Deferribacteres bacterium | reverse complement strand
TTTGCATCTCTGCGTTAAGTCATGAGATTGAATGATCGCTTCTGATTGGTTCCGGCTTGTCCGGGTTGGGAGGATGTTTTTGGGCGTCGGCGAAAATGCAACAGTTTCAAACATCCCCCCGCCCCCCTTCGAACTACCCCTTACCCATAAGTTGGGTTGGGTGGTTTGAAAAAAGCCCTGAAAGGGCGAAATGTAATAGCGAAGGGCAACGCCCTGGAAAATGAGCGCCCAGCGCCTTCTTCAAAGCCCTGAAAGGGCGGCATAATGCAGCGTCGAAGCCAAGACGGCGATTTATTTCGCCCTTTCAGGGCTTTGTGAAAACAAAATTGCCTCGGATTTCCAGGGCTTCGCCCTTCGCTATTCCATCCCGCTCCTTTGGAGCTGTACATTTGCCCAGACTTATGGGTAAAGGTTAGTTTCAAGAGGGGGAGCTTCAAACACGCTGCGCCTATCCTGATGACATTGGCTGTTCAGACACATAACCCCATAAAATTTTCAGGAGGTTCATCATGAAAAGACTATTCGCTTTTCTAACCGTTCTGGCGCTGACCATGTTTTGGGGATGCGACCAGAGTCACAATCCGACACAGCCGGGGACGAATGACGCCGATCAATTTTCGATTGCAAAAATCAATGACGCGGAACTGGCCGAAGATCTGGCGGAAATTGAACGGGAGCACGCCGAAATCGAGGCGCGGGCGGCTGAAATTTTGGCCGGTTTGAACGCAAAGGCAAAAGCCCCCGTGAACCGCCTTGCCGGCGGCAACAAAATCACCGTGCCCGATGACTACGCCACCATCCAGGAAGCGGTCAATGCCGCCGCTCCCGGCACCAAGGTCAAAGTGAAATCCGGCGTCTATAACGAGTACGTGACGGTGACGACCGCGGATCTCAGAATTACCGGCGAAGGCGCACCCGTTCTAAACGGCTACATCGGAATCTACTACACTTCCGGCGTCCAACTTGACGGCTTCACGATTGACGGATACTACGACGCAATTTTAATTTACCAGTCTTCGGACGTCACGATCAAGGACAACACCATTACCGGACAGCGTGACGGTATCGATATGTTTTACGCCACCGGCTGCCTGATCAAAGACAATGACGTCAGCACCGATGATGAAGGCATCGAGATGTACAAATCTCATGGCAATACCCTCGACGAGAATATCTCTTCTGGAAACAAAGATGAGGGACTCAAAATGTACCGTTGCGATGACAACGAGATTAAGGGCAACGAATTCAATGGCAGCAGAACGGACGAGGGAATCTGGATGTACTGGAGTCACCGCAACGAAATTGAGGACAATGTCTGCAACGACAATGATGACGACGGCATCGCACTGTTCTATTCTACAGACAACACCATCGGTTCGGACAATATCTGCAACAACAACGGTGATTGCGGCATTGCCTTGTACTGGTACGCCAACGACAACATGGTCAAGAAGAATGAAGCGTTCGACAATGGTTACTACGATATCTACAATTATAGCGCATACACCTCCGGCAACGTTTTTAAGAAAAATGATTGCGTCACGACGTATGGTTTTTAGTGCTGTCAAGTTCATGTTTCTGAATGAGCCTGGCGATTCATCGTCAGGCTCATTTTTTTCGGGAGTTCACCCGAATTTCGCTGCAAGGAGAGGGCGGAATCGAAGACATGCTCAACGCCATGCGCGACGCCGCCGAGGCCCTCGAAGAAGCCCGTGAAGAGATGGAAGGCACCGACCCGATTGCTTCCACCCTGGCCGATCTCGCCCGACACATTGCTTTGGAGAAAAGGGAACAAGCGCTCGAATGCGATCCTGATCCGACGGGCAAAATGGCCGATGACGTCGAAGACGATCTCGCGGACGGCGACGCGGAATACGGCGAAGACTACTTCGGCGACGCGATCAAAGATTACAGAAAAGCCTGGGAAGACTATTGCAGCGCCCTGGATCGCTGCCAGAATCCGAAAGCGGCGGCTTTCAATGATCAATCAGCAATGAACAATGATCAGAGTCTGCCGACGGAGTTTGCCCTGCATCAGAATTATCCGAATCCGTTCAACCCGACAACAACGATTCAGTTTGATCTGATCGAAGCAGGCAATGTTTCGCTGAACATCTACAACAATGCGGGACAGCTCGTGCGCACGCTGGTTTCCGGCGATTACACGCCCGGTATACACCGAGTGACCTGGGATGCAAGGGATGACTCCGGCGCGCCTGTGGCCAGCGGACTTTATCTCTACACGATCACAGTTGGCCGGAAATTCACGGCACAGAAGAAGCTCTTGCTTATGAAGTAATTTGAGTGTATTGGCGGAGACGTGATCCGTTGCGTCTCTGCCGCACAGTTTAAAACTTCGCCGTTTTTTTGCGCTTACTCAAAAAAAATATTTCGGTTTCCATGGGCAATAATTTGTAAATGTGGTCAGCATAAATTGAGGTCACGCCCCACTACAGCCGCCGATGTGCGCGCTCCCCAATTTATTGTCTGCTCCCGCCCTAAAACAGCCCTTCCGAAGATGATTTCACGGCCGACATTTCTTCTACCGTCTCAGCTTTGAGAACGCGCTGAATTCGAAAAGCGCCCTCGTTGATGGTCTTAAACAGCAATCAAGCCAAAACGATTGGAAGCGCGTTGTAATCATCTTCCAATCTCACAATAGTTAAGGTGGGAGAATGGCTACTCACCGTTGTCAGAAAGAATAAGCGCTGCGGCCGAGCGCACAAAAAAACAAGCCAATCGATATTTTCGAAACTACGGAGCTAAACCATGAATCGACTCGAGGTCGCCATTCATTTTGATAACTTGGAAACGAACTTGCCGGACGCCAACGTACACATTTACATCGAGGATATTTCAGAAGCCGGCGCTCCATCAAAAACGCTCTCGGAAAATCATCTTTACCATGTTTCGGTTGAAAGCGACCCGGCGATTTTCCACGCTTCCGTCGATTTTCCGCCTTCAGCGCCTGATGCGGATTTATCACTGCGCGTCCACGTTGACGTGAACGGTGACGGCGACCTCACCCCCGGAGATTATCTAACCACCTCAATTCATTCGTTAAAACGGTTGGCTGCAAAACCCGCACAGCAGGATGTTCTCGTAAGCAGAATTTAGAGCAAATCTCTGCGGCGTATGAATACCTGCATAAAAAGGAGTTCACGATGAGCAAGAAATTTCAGGAGACAATTCAAGCCGGCGAAATTGAAAACGAAGCGCCGGAGAGCAAAGTCGAGGTCAAGACCGGATTTTTTTCCGGCCCCGGCGTTACCAACAAGCCCGTTGAATACGTGGTCTCTAACGGAATCGCGCTCTGTGAAGGGTGCGTTGAGTTGGGAACCGCCGAGGAAGTTGAACGGGAAACCGCCGCCATTCGTGCGAGCCAACAAGCCAGCGCGTCTGACAACGGGATTCCGGCAGAAGCGGACGCAGGCTCAAGCAGCGATGTTGTCCTGCAAGGCGTCGGGTTGCCGCGCAATTCGGCATATCTTTGGACGAACGGCGTGATGCCTTACGTCATTAACAGCAATTTGCCGAACCAAAACCGCGTTACGCAAGCTATTCAACATTGGACGATAAACACCGGGATGCGCCTTGTTCAAAGAACCGCCGCCAACGCCGCTTCTTACCCGAACTATGTCGAGTTCGTTCGCAATCCAAACGCCAACTGGAGCTCGTCACGCATCGGCATGCGCGGCGGACGACAGTTGATTCGCGTCTCCGACGCCGCCAGCGCCGGAACCGTTATTCATGAAATCGGCCATGCTTTCGGCCATTATCACGAACAATCACGCTCGGATCGCGACAGTTACGTTACCATCAACTGGCAGAACATCACCCCCGGCTTTGAAAGCAATTTTCAAAAGCGGCTCAGCGCAACCGACTATTATGAATATGACTACGATTCCATCATGCACTACCCGACGTGGGCGTTTTCAACCAACGGTCAGCCGACCATCGTTCCCTTGCAAAGCGGCGTGACCATTGGCCAAAGGAGCGCACTCAGCTTCGGCGACCGCCTTTCGAACGCCAAAATGTATGAGCGCTTCTTCAAAAAAGGTCACACCGGCGTTTGGAAACAAGCGAACGGCAGATACGGTCTTTGGGTGAACGCTTCCTGGAGCAGTTTTAGAAACAAATGGCAACAATGGGCGGCGCAAGGCCTGCGGCTTACCGATTTGAACGTGCATCATCGTTTCGGCAGTACGCGCTACTCCGGCGTCTGGATGCCTGGAAGCGGCGGCTATGGTCTTTGGGCAAACGCCAGTTGGAGCAGTTTTCATGCGAAATGGCAGGAATGGAGCCGCAGAGGCCTGCGCCTTGTGGACATGAACGTGCATCATGTCAACGGCCAGAATCGCTATTCCGGCGTTTGGCTGCCGGGGCGCGGCGGTTACGGCCTTTGGGTCAACGCTTCCTGGAGCAGTTTCGTCGCAAAGTGGCGCGAATGGTCGAGACGAGGCTTGCGCTTGGTCGATATTAACGTCCATACGGTTAACGGGCGAAATCGCTACTCCGGCGTTTGGCTCCCTGGACGCGGCGGCTACGGCTTGTGGGCGAACGTCACCTGGAGCAGCTTTGTCGCCAAATGGCGCGAATGGAGCAGGCAAGGTTTGCGCCTGGTCGACATGAATGTTCACCGCGTGAATGGTCAGAATCGCTACTCCGGCGTTTTCATGAGCGGCGGCGGCGGCTACTATCTCTGGGCGAACGTCACCTGGCAAAACTTCCGCGCCAAGTGGCAACAACTTGGTCAGAAGGGATTGCGCTTGATCGATTATGAATTCATCCATACCGGCAGCGGACCTTCCTATGACGTTTCAGCTTCTGCGCCAAAACTGCAAGACGCCGATTTTGACGCCGCATTTGATAATGAAACGGAAGACGGCTACGGCGGCATTTTTGGTGAAGATGAAATCGCGGCAAACGGTGAGAAGACCCAAGTTGAAGCTGCTGTTGAAGCGGAACAATTCATCGAAGCGGACGCGATTACCGAAGACGGCGCTGATGAAGCGTTTGGCGGTTTTGTAGAAGGCGTTCAGGAAAGCGCCGATGCTGAAACGGCGGCAGCGGAAGAAAGCCAGGGCGGAATTGTCATGGCCGAATCCGAAAAAACTGAGCCTGAATCGCAAGACGAGTCCGGCGGCGCTGTTTTTGACGCAGAAACTTCCGCCGAGCAATCTGATGAAGACGAAGGCAACGGATTCGCCGTTCTGGAACCGACTCCGGAAACAGCCAATCACAAAGAACCCGTTCCCGCATAAATAAATAATCCAGTAGAGATGCGATGCGTCGCGTCTCTACTTTCTCATCTAAAATTTGCCGCTTGGAATTCACACCGCCGAAGGCCGCAACACCAACGGCTCCCCTTTTTTCTCAAAACCACTCTCCCCAAAAACGCCCGCTTTTGCATACTCTGCCGCGGGGGCATTATCAATGCTCGATCGAACCACCATGCTCTCTAATTGCACGACTCCCGGAAAAATCCGCTTATCATACGCTTCCCTTTGAAAGAAGACGGAGCAAAATGGGACAGAAACAAAATACTATCGTCATAGGGAAATAAGCGCAGCGGCCGCGCGCAAAAAAAATCAAGCAATCAATGCTTTAAAATAAAAGGATAGTAAATAAATGTTATTTTTAGCAGCCACAATAGGGGGATTGGTTTCCGGCGCGAAATCCATAAGCCGCCAGATCAGCAAAGTCGTTGGTGAAGCCAACGAAGCCGTTCGCCAGAGGCTCTTGCAACTGGAAAACAGTCTCAACGCTCTTGTTGAAGACTTGAGCCAGACTTATCAAGAGAATTTGGGGATTACATTAGACAGTCTCGATGACGCGACAAGCAACAAGCTGTTGGAGCTGCAGAGCGTTCTCAACAGGATTCAAACGGAAGTCATCGGCAACATTCAAAATGCAGCGGAAGGGCTTATCGATCAGATAAGCATGCAAATCCAGGATATAGCTATTGATCTTGAAAAGAGGGTCAAGAACATCATCGTTGTTGGAGGGGAAACGGCGGTTTACGTTCTTGATCGTGCGATGTATAATCTCATTTTGGTGATCTCGCTCATACTGCTGGGCGTCGGCATGTTCGGTTTTATCTGGTTTCTGTTTAAGGAAGGCGCGCCGGAAGGGCTGACGCGTATATTGGTTTTTTCCTTGATGGGCGCTTACCTGCTCGTGTTTGGCTCATTGGCGATCGTTCCTAAGGTTAGAGCTTGGGTTATGAAATTTACCGGCGTCGGCCTCAAAGCACGGCTGGATAAAGTTGTCGATCAAAAACCGCGTATCCTGTATCTTTTCCCGGACGATATCCTGGTCGGCGAAACTGACGAGTTGGAGATTATCGGCGAATCGCTGCTCCCGGACGGCAAGCAGCCGAAAGTAACCATCGCTGACAAAGAAATCTCAATTAAGGCGTCCGCCGAAGACCATCTTGTCGTCGACTTAAACGGCTTCACAGCGCCGCGGGGCAGCGCAGCCATTAAGTTGAACTATGATGACGGTGAGGATGAAACGAGCGCTATTGTTCGAATCCGCCATAAAGAGCCTCCCAAAACAGCGGACTTGATGATCACGCGCTTCATACTGAATCCGATTCTGCCGATCAAGAATCGAAATACGGAAGCGAAGATCATCGTAAAAAATCAGGGCAACAAGGACGTCGGTAAATTTACCGTTCGCTGGGACTACCATTCCGGCAACCCCGGCAAACCTTCCGTTGTGCCCGGGCTGAAAGCCGGAAAGTCTACAACAGTATCTTTGCACCACACATATAAAAAATCCGGAAAGTTTGACACGCTAGCAAGAATCGACGTTCATGGCGACGTTGATGAAACCAATGAAACGAATAATGTCGAAGTTAGAAGAGTTACCGTTCTGGAACCAACAGTCCCCCTCTACCGTTGGTGGCGTCCTGGAAACAACTTTTATACAATCAAGAAAAATGCGCTTTCACCTGGGCAATGGGGATACGCTTACCTCGGTGTGCCATGTTATGTTTACAGCGAAAAGAGAGACAAGACAGTTGGGTTGCATCGTTATTATCATTCAGGCATAGATGATCACTTCTATACAACCGATAAAAGCGAGTTAGGCGGAGGCGGGGGCGGCTGGATATATGAAGGGATCGAATGCTATGTATTCCCGAAGCAGGAAAGGAGTACTGTGCCGCTTCATCGATATTGGCACTCTGTGGGAGGAGATCATTACTACACGATTAACTGGAACGAGCTGCGCAACGGAGCTAACGGATACGCCTATGAAGGCGTCGCATGTTATGTCCGAAAAGATCCTGAGTGATTTTTTAAAAGCCGACAACCGTTTATAGCGGATAACAACTACTCAGGCCGGATTGCGATGCGTAATTCGGCCTGTTTTTTTGAAAATTGTTTGTAATTTACACTGCCGACAGCCACAACTCCAAACCCTCGGCCTTTTTCTCAAAACCGTTTTCCAGAAAAACGCGCGCTTTTTTAAACGCAGCCGCTGGAGCGTTGTCGATACTTGAAATTTGTAGTACGCTCACCGTTCATTCTATTCTGATTCACCATCCGAAAGCGGAAAAAACGTCGTTAGAACTTCGTCGAGGCGGGTTTTCCAGTTTGTCCAACCTGTGCCTAAATTCGCCTCGCCGCCCGCAAATTCGTATCCGCGCGATTGCAGCAAGTTCGCCACCTTGCGGCTTGTCTCAATGATATTGATACTTTCAAACGGACTATTAAAATCGTACTTACCCCAGCCAAAGTAGATTTTTTTCATTTTTGAGGCGTTTGGCGAAATCAATGAAGCATACCGCTTGCCGAGTTTTTCATCCCAGTACATCGACTGAGCCGCAAAATTCGCGAAGAGTTCGGAATACTTAAATGTCGTATAGAAAGCCATGAATCCGCCAAAGCTATTTCCCATATTCAGTCGGTTTTGAGCGCCAGATCGCACGCGATACATCGTCTCAACTTTCGGTAAAATCTCTTCGACAAACACTTCTGCGTAAGCATCCCTGTTTCCGCCAATCATTTCTTCATACGAATCCCCATAAAAAGACGGCATGAAAACGACAATGACGGGTTGAATTTGCCGACCGATCAAATTATCCAAAGCCGTCTTAACATTCCCCAATGCACGAGCAAGCCTGCCTTCGTGAAGATAAATAACCGGATAATCTTTTTTAGAGTCATCGTATCCGGCCGGCAGATAGACTTCGATCATGCGCGCGCTGTCAATCTTTACGCTCTTGAATTGAAGCGAATCGATACGGCCTGTTAATCCTCCCGAAGCTTCGAGATAATCAGGGTTTTTCCATTTCGGCATGTTGAACCAGGACGTGAAGCCGTAAAACATCGAACCGTGCCGCCGCGCGTTAAGGGAATCAACATGGCGCGCTTGAAAATCTCTCATAAATTTATAGTTCAAGCGTGCGTCGGGCTCCAATCGGGACGAATAATAGAACAAGTCCGTATCGGCGACGCGATGCATAGGGCGATCAGTTCGCCAGCCGATTAAATCGCTCATCAAAGCCATATCCTGCGCCTCCGCCCGGCACACGAAATGAACGACGTCGTCTCCTTCGATCACCGGAAACGTCTCCTGCCCTTGCATGAACTCTTCAACAAGCTTTTGCTTTTCTTCTGCGCCTTCAACTTGTTTAACAAACTTTGCAAATTTTGAATTGGGTACAACCCCGACTGCTTCTTCTTCCGCGCGGGCAAGAATTTCAGAAGGTGCGATTTCCACGCTGGCAATTTCCGTAAAGCTTCTCAGAAACAATCGGTTATGAGCAAAGCTAGCAGGCGTCCAGACAAGATTGTCGAGAAGCTCTATACTGGCGATTTCTTGATAACCTTCCGGTGAAGCGGGCGCGATGCTTAGCTTACCGCTCTTTGTGATCACGACCAGATGATTATCAACGATAATCGGGAAACCGTCTCCCGGCGCGCGTGAACGCCAGACTCGCTTCCCGGTTTGAGCGTCAACGCAAACAAAAATTCGACTGTTGTAGCCGTAAATATAGCCGTCGTGATAAACCGGAATGATATAAGTGCCTTTAATATCCGTCGTTTGCCAAACTTCGTTGACCTGGTAGACCTCCCCTGCATAATCCAGGCTAAGCAATTTCCCGCCTGTTTCTTTGTTTTTGAAGAAAAATTGATTGTTGCCAAGATGCACCAGATTGCCGCTTGACGCTCCCATTGGATGATTGTTGCCGCCATGATCGTATTTCCACAACTGCTTTCCAGTCTCAGGCTGCAAGCCGTAAAGCGAACGGTTCGTGATCCCGATCAGTTGATTGCCGTCGCCGGTTTTTAATAGGTAAGGCGACTGATATTCAACCGTATCACTCTTCGCACTCCAAAGCACTTTCCCGTTGTCGGGATCAAAGGCGGTAATCGCGTTTTCAGAAAGCCCGCCAGTTTCTACAATTAAAATATCGTTGTACAACAGCGGCGAAGTCGAGAAACCGTAAAACGGTTCCGGCGCACCAAAATCCGCAGCCAGATCGCTTTCCCAAACCAGCTTACCGCTCTTACGATTAAGTGCGAACAACCGCCCCGCTGCACTTAGACCAACCACCCTGTCTCGTGAAATGAGCGGCGTCGAAATTGGGCCGTTTGCGGAGCCGAAGCGCCCGGGAAAGGTTGAATCTATTTTAAAATGCCACAGCTCCGCGCCGTTAGCCGGATCTAAAGCCGTAAGATAATCGAAAGTGCTGTCCGAGTACATCGTCACCGCTATGTCACTGGTGACGGAAATCGCCGAATAACCGGAGCCCAGCTTTCTTTTCCAGGCGACTTTTAGTTGTACCGGCTGGTCAGCTTCAAGAACGCCGGGATTCACAATAAAATTGCCGTTTGGGCCTCCCCAAGCAGGCCAATCTTCGCTGAGTTGTCCTTTCAAGAATGAACTCGAAGCAAACAAAAGCAGTGCGCAAACAGCGGCTGCAGTCCGTCTAGTAAAATGTGTCATGAACTCTGTTTCTCTCTTTAATGATGAAGAAACCCGAATCAGTAAAGCTGAAAATATTGAACTATCCTGTCACGGCGCTTCTAATCCTATGCGATTATTGTAAAAAACGCTTCTTCGGCTCATTTCGTTCAATACCAAATCACGTAGGCCGGATTCGCTGCGCTTGATCCGATCTTCGCTCTTTTGAAAATTGACATTTACACCGCAGACGGCCACAACACCAACTGCTCGCCTTTTTTCTCAAAACCGTTTTCCAGAAAAACGTCCGCTTTTTCAAACGCAACCGCAGGAACATTGTCAATGCTTGAAACTTGCAGTTTGCTGCGCGGACGTAGGTTGGGCGGCAGCAAAAGCCAATTCTTGAGCGCGGCGATTAAATCCCCAAATCGTTTCTCCTGAAACTCGCGGCAGAACCAGATGCGCTGACCGAAATTTTCAAGATAAACGACCGGAAAAGTGTTCGCAAATAAAAGATGATTTGAAGTATGCCGCGTCACGCTGATGCGCTTGCCCTCGCGGTCGACGATTTCCCAATCCGTGAATCCGCCGAACGGCAGCGCCGGGTCCGCCGTGCTCACCAGCGCGGATCCGACGGGAATTTTCGCCCCGGCGCCATTGATTTTTTGCAAAAGCTCGACCGCTTCCGGCAATGCGAACTGCACGCCGGAAAGTCCTTCGATGAAATAGCCGCGCCGAATCTCGCCCTGCCACTCCAGACGCTTCAAAACCTGAAAAAGACGCGGCCAGGGCAGCAAGCCTTTTTCGCGCCGGTACCACTCCTTCACCAAAACGCCGTAGCGGTTCAACAGCAGACGCGCCTGACGTTCCGCGCGCTCCTTGTCATCGAAAACGGCGCCGTAGGCCGCGAAAGACGAGGTCAAAAACCAGCGCACGTCCTTGATCGACGATAATTTTTGAATTTTTTGCCGCAATTCGTGGCGCGTCGGTCGCCGCCTGCCCATCGATTGCCAGCCTTGCGTGCGGTTCGCCCACGGCTGTTCCGGCGGCTGATCGCCGTGCGTTGGCGCGGCTGAAGCTGGTTGCAGAAATTCGAAAAACGTCTCCGCGTCGTCCGCGCTGACGAGACTGCGTTGCGCCAGCGTGCGCAGACCGTCCTGCACTTGCAGATTCGGCAATCCCGTGCCTTCGATCAGATCACGGCCAAACGAAGCGCCGTTTTCTTTCAGAAATTCCAGCACTGTCGCGGCGTTTTCGTCCAGTTTTTCCGCGAGAATTTGGAAATCTTCTTTTTTGCGAAAAAGCCCGCCCTCGCCGCGCGGAACAACGCAGACGCGGCGCAGTCCTTCCTCGGTTTCGCGGCTGGCGTAAAGCACGGCCTGGCCGCTTTTGATCAATCCCTGAAAATGCTCGCGCGCCTCGGTAAATTTCTCCAAACCCTCCGGTTCGGCGAAGCGCGTGCGCAGCAATTCCTGTCTCTTATACACATCTGACGCTGCCGACGAGCTTCTTGGTGT
>CAXHAT010000227.1:0-11480 GCA_964014485.1 uncultured Deferribacteres bacterium | reverse complement strand
ATTTTTGAATCTTGAACGGCTGGATCACGCTGTTTTTTGAAAGCAAGCGAATTCAAAAAAGTGACTGCGCCTTTCTTGCTTTCGCGCAACGTTTCAATCGCTTGTTTTGCTTGCGCGTCGTTTTCAATGATCAGGGCGACGGCGGTTTCGCCCAACGCCGTTTCAATGGCCTGACGATACCGCTCTTCGACGGAAATCGCATCCCCGACCGTGCTGAACGCTTCGGTGCGTTTTTCATTTTCCAGCAGTAGAAAACGAACGCCGTCAGGATAGTCTTCGTAAGACTCGGCGAATTTATTGAGAATCGTAATTCGATCTTTGCGGCTGTTGATTTTGCCTTGTAAATCAAGCAACGCGTTCTTGCAAGCATCGACGGATTTGCGCGACATTTCAATATCACGCTTCGCAATGGCCTGATTTTCTTCAAGATCAGCAATTTCTTCGAGCAAGTTTTCTTTTTGGGGTTCAAATTCAGAGCGCTTTTGTTTGGCGCTTTGCTCCCGCTCCAAAGCCCGCCGCTCTTCGGTTGCGATAGCGTTCAAACGATTTTTGTGATGCTCCGTCTGGGTGCGCAGCGTTTCTTCTCGTTTCCGCCCTTCGGCAATCGCTTCTAAATGATGCAGTCTTTTTTGTTCGACTTCTCGGCGCTCCGCCCTTTTCGTAGAAAACTTGTCTCGCACCCCTTTCAGATCACTTTCCGCTTTCTGAAGCTCTTGATCTCTTTTCTGAATATTAATTTGCAGCTCGGCCTGGTCTTCTTGCAGCGTTTCTTGTTCTTCAGAAACCGCTTTTTGCCGAACGGTCAATTCCTGAATGTCTCGTTGCGCGCGCGCCTTACCTGCTTCAGCGGATTTCGTCCGCTCCTGACTGACGAGTATTTCTTCTTCTTTTTCGTGAATCTTCCGTCGATTGGCCGAAAGCTTCCCGCGATAATCATTGAGATTTCGCTCAATTTTCAAAATCTCGACATGTTCTTGCTCGATCTTCGATTCTTCTTCACCGAGCTTTGCGCTCAACCCTTCTTTTTCATCGATCAACGCCGTCGATTGCAGCAGCAGCGGCTCAAGTTCATTTTTGATTTTGGCCAGATGAAAAGCTGAATAATCCAACTCCAACGTGCGCAAGCCGTCGGTTAAATCGCGATAGCGCCGCGCCTTGTTCACTTGGCGCTTGAGGCTATTCACGGTTTTTTCAACTTCGCTGATAATATCGGACAGCCGTATTAAATCTTGCTCTGTCGCTTCTAATTTTCGAAAGGCCGCCTTACGCCGCGTCTTATATTTTGTCACCCCAGCCGCTTCTTCAAAAATCTGCCGCCGTTCTTCAGGCTTGCCGTTCAAAATTCTCTCGACCATGCTTAACTCGATCACAGAGTAAGCGTTCGCGCCCATGCCCGTATCCGTGAAAAGATCGACGATGTCTTTTAAGCGGCAAACGGCATTATTTATCAAGTACTGGCTCTCGCCGCTGCGGAAGAGCCTCCGGGTCAAGACTACCTCGGAATATTCGATGGGTAAAACGTGGCGAGTGTTGATAATAGTGAGGGAAACTTCCGCCATGCCCAGCGGCTTTTGGCTGCGCGTGCCGTTGAAAATGACGTTCTGCATGTTTTCGCTGCGCAGAGCGCCGGCCTTTTGCTCCCCAAGCACCCAACGAATGCCGTCGACCACGTTGCTTTTTCCACAGCCGTTGGGCCCCACAATCGCCGTCATTCCATCATGAAAATCTATGTTGGTTTTGTTGGCGAACGATTTAAAGCCGAACAATCGTAATCGAGACAGATACAAAACAAAACTCCGTTTATCGAACGAGCGCCCAATAATAGCTGAAATAGTCAAAAATCGCGTGGCTGCGATCAAGACTGTAGAGTCCGCCGACAACAACAAGTGCGGCAAGGCTCAAAAATAACAGCACTGATTTGATTGGGCTTAGAATATACAAAACGCGAACGCCGCGCTGTTGCCGCAAATAATGCCAAACAACAAACCCGGCGACGAAAGCGGAAAGCAAGAAAACAAAAGAATTGTCGTTTAAAAACCGATACGCAACCGGCGTTACAATTGCGAGCGGCAAGTAACAAATCGCCGTCCAAAACACGAGCGTAAAGTGTTGTTTGAACGTTGTCACGCCTCTAAAAAACATGCTTAAAATACGAAAAAACAGCGCCATGAAAGCAAGAAACAGAAAATAGGCCGTTGCTATGCTCGCAATCAGCCAACCGGGCCGCCAAACAAGCCAGACAAGCCCGGATTTGACCTGCGCATTGGTCAAAATCAGGGAGGTAATTTCATCGAATAACAGCGATTCCTTCCATGTAAAAAGCACGCTGCTTATCAGAATCCCCCAAATAGCGCCTTGCAGCAAACCGAGAACGATCGTTGCGAAAGCCGGGACTTTTCTGTTTTCAAAAATATCCGCGTAGAAGCCGTGCGAATGAAGAAAGGCGCGTCGAAGCTGGGAGCGCAGTTTTTTATCCCTGTTCAAGAAGAAAAGAAAAATGAGAATGACGGTGACGCCGGAAAACGTAAACAGCATGGTTTGCGCTGCAGGAATCTCGTCCGGTGAAATCGGCGGTTTTCGTTCTCCCAAATATTCAGCGGCGACGATGCGATAACCAATGCGTAAACTTCCGTCTTCGCGAATCAATCCTGCAGGGGCAAGCCCCATATCCCGATCTGAGCCAAGCGTTCCTATCGGGGACGGCGGTCGCCAATCCTTGAGTGTGTGAATAAAACTGCCTGCATAGGCTTCTCGGTCGGCGCTAAAAGTTTTTAGTGAACGCTCCAACCGCGAGGCCTGCAATTCTTCCGCTTCTATTTTGCTTCGAAGCGGATCATTAACGCTTTTTCTCAACACTGGGGATTCCGCAAAAAAACCCGTCACCGGCAGAACGGGTTTGTTAAAAGCGGTAGGATCATACAAAAGCTCTGATTGACCAAAGTTATCAAAAAGGAAGAAATCAACGCCAATGCTGAGATCGTTGAGCGAGCCTGAAGCGTCGCGCGTTACAGCGTAAACGGGCCTGTCGTCCAGATTCTTTGCATGCAGCGTTAGCTCTTTGAGAAATTCTATCGTTTCAATCGCTTCATTTTGCAAATTCGTGCCTATGCCCCAGGCGAACACAGCCGGATTGTTCTTGTCTCGCTGGATCATTTCCTCGAGACTTCTGATCACTTTTTGTTTGAAATCAGGCGCGGCCAGTTGTCCGGCCGGAGCGAAATAAACCGGCGTTTCTTCGAGAACAAACAAACCGCTGCGGGCGCACGCTTGCAGAAATTTTGGATGTGCGGCATGTCCGACAATGCGAACCGCATTGACGCCAAGCCCGACGATGAGCTTGACCGTATTCGCGATGGAACTGTCTAATTCCGCTCCGCTGAGGCCGTCAAAGCTCTCCATCAAATCAACGCCCCTGACCGTAAACGGCTGGCCGTTTAGCTTGAATTGTTTGCCGGATACCGCGACGTCGCGCAAGCCAACTTCAGCAGACTTTTGATATAGAACCGATTCGCCGTCTCTCAAGAACAAATTGAGGGTTAAAAGTCGGGGATCGTCAGGACTCCATTGAATTTTTGGGTCCAGATTCATTGGCGGCAGCGTTACTCTATTTTTCGAGGTCCATTTCACTGTAACGTCCGCAGGCTGACTTCTGACAAGCGTCTTCCCCTGGCTTTCGTCCCGGAGTTCGGCTTGCAATGTCAGAGAGCGATCTTGCAGCGTAGAGCCTGCGCTTTCGTGCAGCACGCGTATTTGGACGTCGATGAGAAAATCGCCGGATGCACCGTCTGCCCTAAGCGTAAAATCATCAACAAGGACGACCGGGATGGCTTCGAGGTAAATATCCCACAAAACGCCAAAGCGGTCAGGCCAGCCCATCGGTCGGTGTTTCAGCGGCAAAGTGGAGGTTGGAGACAATTCATTGTCAACCTGAATTGTAATTGTATTCTGTGCGTTATAGACGAGAATGTCCGGGTCTAAATCGACGCTGAAGGACGTGTGTCCTCCTGAATGCCCGGCCACGAACGAACCGTTCACTTCGATCAAGCAATTGTAGTTGATGCCCAAAGCGTGCAAGCGGACGCCGGCGCCCTTTAAAGAATCGGGTAGAAAAAATTTCTTGCTGAGCGAGACTCTGCCGTCGTTGGAAAGAGCGCCGGGAACATTGGTTTCGCCCAAATCGCCGTTTTCGTCAGCGATGCGCCATTTTCCATTCAAATTTAATTTTTTTGTAAAAAGCGAGGCTGGCTGCCATGAAGCGGAATCGTTTTGGCGTGCAAAAGCAGGCGGTAAGTTGATGAGAAGGAGGCAGCCCAAGACGCTTAAGACTTTCAACATAAATAAAGCTCGAATCAATGCGTGCATCTCGGCGTCCTGCCTAAAAATCCTCGTGTTCAAAACATGACGTAAAAAGAAGGCGGATTATAGATAATTATGGAATGAAAATCAAATACTACGTTTTAATCGGCGGCCTTTCCTATCCTGACTATCATCAGTCCAAAAAAGAAAAACCCGGCGAACTCAATTGTTCGTCGGGTTTTAAAATTCTGAACAGCTAAATCAAGCCCGGAAGCTTACTTGACCATAAATTCCATCGGATCGATCGACTTCCCGTCTTTCCAAACTTCGTAGTGCAAGTGCGGGCCTGTCGATCTGCCTGTCGAGCCTACCGTACCGATAACGTCCCAGCGATTAACCTTTTGGCCGGCTTTTACGTGGACGCGATGCAGGTGCCCGTAAACCGTCTGAATCTGATCGCCGTGACGAATGCGAATTTGCCGGCCATAACCCCGGTTTTTCACATAATTCACTTGGGCGATTTCTACAACGCCCGCAGCCGGAGCATGAATCTCAGTGCCTCGCGGCGCCGCAATGTCAAGCCCGTGATGGTGACGCAAGGTGCGCTTAAAAGGGTCTCTCCGTTTGCCAAAAAGATCAGAGATGCGACCCTGCAAAAGCGGGGGAATCGACGGAGTGTGTTTCAAGCTGTTCGGGTTAAGGTCCAGCTTGTCTTGAAAATCAAGCACGGCGTGGAACTTTTTCTCCAAATCGCCGATTGCCTGGCTGATTTCAGAACTGTCTTCAGCAAGGGAGGGCGGCTCATTCGCAGCATGATCGCCTTCGTCAACGATCAACGCATTTTGCGTGTATCCTTCAGGGTATCCAAAATCGCCGCTGTCGGACGACGCTCCGGTAAACGCAATATTTTCCGCTGAGTATAAGCTTTGTTTCGGCGAGTTAAGCTCTGCGGCAAAAACTTCGCTATCGAAACTAAAATGTTCTATCACCCACGAGCCCAGGTCAACATCATTTTTCACTTTGTTGACGACAAATACGCCTCCGGCGACCAACAAGGTCAACCCCAAAGCCGCGGCGACGCAAAGTACGGCAAGTTTGTTCAAGCTCAACTCGAACTGCTTATACTGCGAGCTCGACCCTGAAAAAACCTGTATCCGAACACGCTTGTCAGATTTCTTCATTGAGTCTGAATCTCATTTTTGTTCAACTAACCAAACTATAAAACAATATGCATGCGACACTAGTGAGCAATAAAATTCGGCTCCAGTACGTCCCACACGCTCAAATTCCAAAAAATAAGTGCTGAAAATAGGTTTAAGACCAACACGATGCAAGTATTATTTCATGTGTAGCGAGTTGCTGTCAGACTTGCCGGCGCAGGCGAATTTCGCCTATCAATGCAGGTAATATACCGCATCGAATCCGATCATGCGGATAATTCGCATTTTAGCCGCCTAAAGCGCGTATTGCAAAGCCAGGAACCCGTTCCTAACCGCGCCCGGGAAAAAATCATCGCCTTCGCCGTGAGATAAATATTTTTTATTGAGTACATTTCGTAGCTGCGCCTGGATTTGCAAGCCCGGAAGTCCGACCATCTTCAGGTTCAAACGTGCGCTGAAATTAACGACGCTGAATGCGTCGACCGTCCTCGTTTCATCTTGAAAATTGTCTGTATAAAATTTGCCGACATACTTGACTATTGTTGAAAAATGCAAATCTCGCCAGGCGTACGTCAGGCGAAAATTGCCAAGCGTATTGGGAAACCCGGCGATTCGATTGCCGTCCAGAACAATCGGCGCATCCCCGGCGTCAAAAATTGTGTACGATTTGAGTTCATTGACACTAAAAAGCGCGTTGCCGCTAAGACGAAAACGTCGGGACGCTTGAACGGCGCCGCTGATTTCCAGCCCCTGATGCTTCGTCTTTTCCGCATTGCCCGTAATCGGCTGACCGAATCTGTCAAGCCCGCCCTTTTTGATGATTTCGTTCTGAAAATCCATCAAGTACACATTGACCGCGCCGTGCAGCCGGTTCGTATTGTACCCTGCGCCAAGCTCAAAATTCAACAAGTTTTCCGGTTTGACGAGCGGATTTTCAAAATCGAATTCTCCATTTTCGTTGAGTTCAAATTGCGGCGTAACCGCACCCCACGAAGCAGGCGTACTCGCCTCCGCGGCGTCATACAAATTTTTCAAGCGCGGCTCTCGCGAGGTGCGTGATACGCTGCCGTAAAGATTTACTCGCTCGCTCAAATTATAATTCAAGCCAAAGCGCGGATTGAGAAAATGATAGGGGGTTGAGAACTGCGTGCCGACAAACGTTTCATCAAAAATGCGATATTTTTTAAAAGCGTACTGCAAGTCGCCCATAACAAAGAGCTTCGGGGCAATTTGAAGATTTGTATGAACATATGACGATAAAATATTTTTCCCGCCGCGATATTCATAGTATCGTCGCGCGTCGTCGCCAACCGTTTCAGCCGGTAAATTGGCCCCGCGTTGTAGACGGCCCCAGTGCAGGGATCTATGGCGGCGCAATTCAGCGCCGAAAACAACTTCGCCGCGAGTTAATTGTTTTCTGAACTGCGGCAGCCATCCGAATTGTCGATTGTCCACATAAGCGCGAATCAAAGCGTCGGACGGAATTTCCGTAACCTCAAATCCATACTCAGGCGTCAGGCGAAAATATTCCGGCGTTCCCCAACTGCCGTCGAAATCGAAAAAGCCGTAACCGCGAATAAAGAATGCGTTGCTGTTGAACGTCCAGGAATTCGATAGTTTACGCTCATAGAGCGCTTCAAAATGCGGTTGATTGAAATTTTCGATCTCGTCCGGCCCGAGAAAATTTGTGCGTCGCATTTCAGCGTCTTCATTGAAATCTTTTGGGACGCCGACGTAGGCCAGCCCGTCCTTGATTGGGCCGCCGTAGAAATGCAGACGCAAATTACTGTTTTCCCCGTACATGGCGGCGCCAAAGAAGTAACTCTTAAAATCAACCCACGCGCGTTCACGGTAGCCGTTGGTTTCCAGCCGAGAAGCGCGGCCAAATAGAACAAACTTATCTTTTAGCAGGCCCGAGTTGAGCGAAAGCGACGTTTTTTGCGTATCGTAGGCGCCGCGTCCGAAATAAGCTTTTGCCTCCGGATCCGGTGAAAAATAATTCGTTTGAATATTGATCGACCCGCCAATCGCCGCTGGCCCATAGAAGGCCGCACCGGCGCCGCGCTGCACTTGCACGGACTGTACATTCGCCGCAAAGTCTGGAAAATCAAGCCAGTAAACGTTGTGATCTTCCGGGTCATTCTGCGGCGCGCCGTTAATCAAAACCGAAATACGGCGTTGATCGAAGCCGCGAATGCTGAGATAATTGTAGCCCAGCCCATGCCCGCCTTCAGAATAAAAAGTAGTTGACGGCAGCTCGGCAAGAATCTCCGGAATATCTTCAAAAGCATATCTTGCGTCCAACTCTTTCTTTTCAATCTTTGCAAAAGTTACAGGCGATTCACGCTCCCGCGCTTCATTCGCAACCACGGTCACAACCGGCCCGGACAGAATTTCCGCGTTCAACTGAAAATCCACCTTCATTACATCAGCGACAAGTGAAATATTTTTCGTTTGCGTCGCGAAACCGATGTGTGAAACTTTGATTTTATATTTTCCTTTCGGCAGCAGCGGCAGGCGGAAAATCCCATCAGAATTTGCTGTCGCCCCAAGCGTCGTTTCTTCAACCAAAACATTCGCTCCCGGCAAAGGAGCGCCGGTTTCCTGATTGATGATTTTACCAGAAATTCGAAAATTGTTTTGTCCCCAAAGCGATGGGCAAAAAATCACTATGAAAAAAACGGTTCTGAAATATAAAAAAAAGCGTCTCACAATTTCATCCTCCCTTAAAATACAAAAAGCCGACTCCCGGACTGGGAAACGGCTTTCGTCGAAGCAAAATGAAATTGCAAGGATAAATCATAAACCGTTTCCTACGCCGGCATTATCCGGTTCAGGTGCGAAGGGTGCTCTCTCAGCCGCGCTTTTACACGGCGCCCCTACGGTCAATGAAAATATACAAACTCAAAAACTGTGATCAATAAAAACTTCGACGGAAAGCAAGATCGCAGCTCTTTTCAATGGCAATCAAATGTAACTGATGTTACGCGCTTGACAATAATGCATGCCATAGGTTGGTTTCCGTCCGAGTCGAATATTGCAATTGAAAATAAAGCTGTTTGATCTCCAAAACGTTTTTCAAGGTCATTCCTGCGGAGGCAGGAATCCAGAAAATGGTGCATGGCCACTAAATTCCTGGTTCCGCAGGAATGACGCGTAGAGCAAAGTTCTTAATCAAATGTCATATCATTGCCCAATTGCGTAACATCAGATGTAATTCAATTGCCGTCGCGCGGCCAGCCGGAGACTTCTCGCCCAAACGTCTCGTTGGCTTCTTCCGCAGCAGCGTGGAGCTTGGAGAAAGTTGTAGCGGTGATTCGCGAAAGATTGCTGAATTTTTGGAGTTGCTCGACAGGGAGGCTCGAAGGCGCGGTTCCGGTGAGTTGCTCAAACATGACCGCCGCGCCAAGATAACTCCCCAAAACGCTCGGATGAAAATCATCGGATGCGTAAAGCGCCAGCGTAGAATCCGCTTTCCACGCTTTGCGCCACGCTTCCCCCACTGGAAAAAGCAAGCCGTCGATGTTTTCCGCCGCCATCTGGTGCGATTCGCTGACCCCGTCAAAATCGAAGGAGCGCAGACGCGACGGCCAGACCATGTAAATCGCCGGCGTTGCGTCTATTTTTTCCGCTTCTTGCGCAAAAAGCGCGCTGTATTCCAGCAGCGACGGCCTGCCTTCGGTGGCGGAAGGGCCTTGCTGCATAATGATGACGTCCCAACCGCCTTTTTCAATCGTGGCCCTGGATTCACCGGCGCCTCCCCAGTGATCCATAAGTCCAAAATTTGGATATGTCGCGGAAACAATTTCCGCCGGTCCCGCCTCACCCGTCTCGATCAACGCCGCCAGAATGCCCGGCAAGTCGTTTTCATAAGTCAGGCTGTTGCCAATGAAAAGAATGTTCAAGGCGTTTTCATTGCTCGGCGCTGAAACCGAATTCGAATCGAGACTGCATCCCCAAAATGTAATAAAAAGAAGCGCTATTTTTATAATCGTTCGCCCCATGAAATGATGCGCCAGTCGTTCTTTTTTCATTCTCCGCCTCTCCGAGTTTTTAGATGTATTCTTGAGGCGCTTAAACTTATTTCAAGCGTTGGGGTTTCATCCAAATCGAAGAGAACTATGAAATTGGCACTCAGTTATCCAAGCGATTGGCGACCTTTGCATACAAATAACCGACTAAACTCTGACAGGATTCGGAGCCCTGTCAGAGTTACATGTCAATTCATTCGGCAAAAACCATTTCCATTCGCAATCCGCAGCTATCGTACTCCGGCTTTTCCGGGATCGAAGAAAAACCGTTTTGCGCTCCAAACGCTGCGACGTACGCGAGGATCATGGCGTCAACAATATCGTCTTCGCCAGCATCTTTCCTGAGAAACAAATCTTTGTTCTTGGTGAAATAGGCGCGCGCATTGGCGGTTAATTTTTCCAAGATCGCCAGGCGAAGCGCCCTCCCCCGTGTCGTTTTTTTATTTTCAAAAATCGGCGCCCGGCTATTCAACATGCAAAAACAAAGCTCCGGGTGGCTTTCGCGCAAATTTGTCTGCAGAGCCGGATTGCGCGAGAGAATTCGATCAACATCCTTTATTTGGGGTATAATATTCCAGGACTGCTTGGAAATTTTCTTGCCGCAGAATTTGAAGTTGATTGATTTGGCTTCCAGGTAACTTTCAGCATAGAGCGCTTCCCGCATTGGGGGAGAAAAAATAGACGACCCTTTCTTGCCCAGCCGTTTTCGCGCTTCCGGTTCGCACTTGCGAACGCCCGAACCGTCGCTTGTCAAACCAATCGGAACGTCAATCACGCTCCCACGGTCTTTTTGGATTGTTTCGATCATTTCGGCGGCGGTTTGCCAAATTACAGGCTGTTTGACAAACCGAAAATCCGCGGTTATTGCTGCACCCATCCAGCCTTTTCTGCAGCCGTCAATTCCCCAAAAATGATTGTCTTCTTTCAACTAATTTTCAGTCTTCATAGAGTTTTGCCAAATCCCACTTTTTGATCACGTCATCGATCAAGCCAAAGACGCGCTTGTTAACTTTTTCAAAGTATTCTTTAGCTTGCGCTTTGTCAAAAGTCGGGAAGCCTTGGCCGGCTTCGTAGAGTCCGATGGATGAAGGAAAAGGATGGGCTTGCCAACTTCCGGCTGGATAGGCCGTCGTCATTTCCGGGGAGTAGCGTTCTGGATGAATGTGCTCCGGGACGACATGCTGAATGTAGGCTGTCTCGTTGTTTCCGGCGTGTCCCCCGTTTTCTCCAAAAACTTCAAACGTCTCTTTTGAAGCCAGCGACCACCAATTAATAACCAAAGTCCGGATACGGTGTTTTTTCGAAGCTTTTGATGCTTCGTCGCGCAAAATCGCCGTCTGCGGGCCGCCGTGTCCGTTGAGCACGATGACGTTTTTGAAGCCGTTTTTCGCCATGCCCGCAAAAACGTCGGCGATGAACAGGCGGTAGGCTTCCTCGCTGATCGAGAAGGCGCCAGGATAAGCCTCAAGGCTGCCAGTGACGCCGTAGTTCAGCGTCGGGGCGATCATCGCGTCGAGATCATCCGCCAAATCGCGCGCCATGGCTTCAGGCGCAAGGTTGTCCGAGCCGTTCGGGATAACGCCGTGCGGCTCCAACGTGCCGGTCGGCAGTAAAACAGTTCGAATTTTTTCCGGCACGAAATCGGCGAATTCCTGCCATGAAATCAAATTCATTTCACGCGTGGTCGGCGAATCTTGGGACAAAACTTGAAGGGCGGGGAAAAGCAAAAATACGGCAAGGGCTCGATATTTCATGGATTCGTTTCCTGAAAATGGAGGGGTTCTTGTTTTGGCTAAAACTACAAATGCGCCCATGCGATGACCAGAGAAACGAAACAAAACTGATGATGAGGAGAGCAGGAGTGAGCAAAAGCGGGGAGAAACGAGGCGCTCCCATGAACGCCCCATTTTTTTGGAAAAACCAGTTTTTTACAGCTCATTCCCAAACTCCGGTTTGGGAATGAAAATGGGCGCGAAACTCCGGTTTCGAGCCA
>CAXHAT010000226.1:0-11527 GCA_964014485.1 uncultured Deferribacteres bacterium | reverse complement strand
GCCGGGCAATGCATTAGTGGCGCGGGCGATTCATAATGCCGGTTTTCGCGTCAACGGGCCGTTTGTGGCGATCAATTGCACGGCCATCCCTGAAAATCTTGCGGAATCTGAATTTTTCGGCATCGAGCGCGGCGCGGCGACCGGTGTGACCAAGCGCATCGGCTATTTTGAGCAAGCTGACGGCGGCACGATTTTCATCGACGAAGTCGGCGATATGTCGCTCAATTTGCAAGCCAAGCTCTTGCGAACTTTGCAAGAACACACCGTACGAAGGGTCGGCGGAAATCGCGAAATCAAAATCGACGTTCGCGTTGTTGCTGCAACAAACAAGGACTTGAAAGCCGAAATCAAAGCTGGCAATTTCCGTGAAGACTTGTATTATCGGCTTGGCGTTTTAGAGCTTCAGATCCCGCCGTTGAGAAAAAGAAAAGATGATATCGCTGTTCTCGCCAGCCATTTTCTCGAAAAAATGCAGCAACGTCTTAACAACAAAGTGGAAGGCTTTAGCGCTGAAGCGATCCAGGTGATGGAAAAATATCCCTGGCCGGGAAATATACGCGAGCTGGAGAACGAAATCGAGCGCGTAGTTACCTTGGCCGATGAAGGAAAAACGATTGAAGCGGACCATCTTTCACCGCACCTTTCGGAAGAAACGACGCCGGATTTGTTCAATTTGGACAATATGCCGGAAACGTTGCGTGAAGCGGTTGACCGGCTGGAAAGTCTGCTGATTAGCCGCGCACTAAAATCGGCCAAGGGCAACAAGAGCGAAGTCGCGCGCAGGCTTGGGCTGAGCCGCTTGGGATTGCAGCGAAAAATGGAGCGCATGAATTTGAAATACGAGGGCGAAGCGAATGACGCTCCGGACGAAACTTAGTCTGGTCATTATTATCGACATTGTCGCAACGCTTCTGATCGCGGGATTTCTGATTATCAGCGAGTCGCGGCAAGTTATTCAAACTTTGGCGCGCGAACTTTTGCAAGGTCGTTCGCAGTACGCATTTTTGCAATGCCAGAACTATTTTGACACCAACGGCGGCGAACCGGCGGAAGCTCTCATTGACGCGATTCAGGGCGTAAGCATTGCTGACGAAGGGTACATGTTTGTCTTTTCCAACGATGCACGCCCGGAGCATCGCGGCACGTTGATCATTCACCCGACTGACGCCGGAAACTACATCGGAAATTTTCCGCACATCAAACAAGTTCTCGAAGAAATCGATGGCGGCGGGAATGAGCATGGCCAATCCGGATTTATTACCTATCGTCAGGGCACTGAAGCGCGCGGTCGGCAGGGCGCGATAAAAATTGGACATTACATTTATTTTGCGCCGTGGGGCTGGGTCATTATGTCCTCGGGTTATGAAGACGATCTTCACGGTCAGGCCGACGCGGTTTTTGAGCGTGTAACAGCCGGGGTGATTGTGCTCGGCGTTCTATCGCTGCTCATCGCCAATTTTTTTGTTATTCGCATGTTCCGCCCCATGCAAGAATTGATCGGCGCGACGAAAAAGGTCGCATCCGGCGACATGAACGTGACGATACCCGTCAAACGGAAAGATGAAATCGGTAGGCTGGCCGGACACTTCAACCACATGTTGGCGAACTTGCGTGAGAACATGCGCGTTTGGCAGGAGTTGGAAATCGCCAGGCGTTTACAATCGGACATGCTGCCGGAGCGAGAGCCGGATCTCCCCGGCGTTACGATTGAAGCGAAATCCATCCCGGCCACGGAGGTCGGCGGCGATTTTTATGACTTTATCCCTCTGGACGAGAATCGATTCGCCTTGATTATCGGAGACGTTTCCGGCAAAGGCGTTTCGGGCGCCATTGGGATGAGCAGCTCCCTCAGCGCTTTGCGATTTGCAGCGGACGAGCGCGATTCAACCGACAAGATTCTTGAGCTGGCGAATAAACGACTTGTTCGAGACATTCAACGATACATGTTTGTTGCCGTTTTCCTGGCGATTTACGACCGCAGAGAGAAAAAGCTTTTTTACACAAACGCCGGACAAACAATGCCGATTCTGCTTCGCGGCGGCAAGGCGGAATTCCTGCCTCAATCTGAGGCGGATCGTTTTCCACTTGGAATTCGCCCCGAAGTGGATTACGCCGAACAAGCATTCGATGTACAAAACGGAGACCTTCTCGTTTGTTACACTGACGGCATCGTGGAATTGAGCGATGAATCCGGTGAAATGTACGGTTTTGAGCATTTTAAAAATTCGATAGAAAAACACGGCGATCTCGCCATGTTAGACCAATTGAACAATCTCGTGGAAGACGCCGAAACTTTTACAAAGAACGCCGCTCATATTGATGATATCACGATTGTTTTAGCCAAGTTTAGCTAAAATGAAAAAGTCTGCGCCAACAACAATTAAACTTAGCGTACCGTCGCAATTTGGATACGAAAAAATTGCGATGGACACGGCGGTAAAGCTCGCCAAGTCCGCCGGGTTAAGCAAGGAAAGGCAAGAAGACCTTTCCACCGCCGTTTCTGAAGCATGCATAAACGCCATGCAGCATGGGAATCACTTGTCCGCAAAGACGGACGTCAATGTTGTTTTTCGGGTAAAAAAGAACGTTCTGGAAGTTGAGATTCGCGACAAAGGCAGGGGGTTGGACTCGCATCCTGAAAGACCGATTTTAGAAAACAAGCTGAAAAAAGACGCCAATGCAGGCGGTTGGGGCGTTTTTTTAATGGAAAAGCTGGTCGAACGCGTAGAGTATAGTATAACAAAAAGTCGCGGACATTTGACCCGTTTGGTGATGGAGCTTAACAAAAGCCAGTAAGCGGCGATCCGATAAACTATTTCTTGAGGGAGTTCAAAGTTGGAGAATTTTCACGTTAATCTTGAGCTTGACGGCCAGGTTGCCGCTCTAAATATGGCCGGTGACTTGACCCACACCGCCGAGCAAAAACTGAACGCCGCTTATGAAAAAGCCTCGAATGCAAAAGCGCACCGATTGATCCTGAATTTCGAAGATGTAGAATACATAAATTCCGCCGGGATGTCGGTCGTCATCACGATGCTGACCAGTGCACAGGAGGCCGGGCAAGAGTTGCGCGCGCATGGACTGTCAGCTCATTTTAAGAAAATTTTCGACATGGTCGGTCTGCTGAAATATATCAAGCACTTCGACTCCTCCGCCGAAGCTTGGGAAGGCGCGAACGTTCATCGGCGGGAGCAATAGAGATGCGCAGCCGCCGTCGTTTGAGCCTGTTTTCTAACGCTTTTTCTCTAACGCAAAAAGCGCTTGGGGGCGTCGGAATCGCATGTTTTTTTAATTTAGCAGGCTGCGGAAGCTCAGGGGTGAAGCTCGATCTTGAACAAGAGCGTACGAGCAAGAAATTTGCCCCCGTCGACGAACAAATGCGAAAAGCGCTGGTCGATTCCGTTTTTCCGGGCGCGGTTCTGCTGGTCTCACACAAGAATCGAATCAGGCATTTTAAGGCATACGGCTTTTTGGGGTACGGCGAGTACAAAAAAGAAACGCCGCTGAACGCCATTTTTGATCTTGCGTCCGTGACGAAGGTAGTCGCGACCACGACGGCTGCAATGCTCCTGGTTGACCGTGGAAAGCTCGATCTGGAAAAGCCGGTTCAATCATATTTGCCTGAGTTTCAGGGCGAGGGTAAGTTGGAAATAACAGTGCGAGACCTGCTTGTTCACACCTCCGGGCTGCCGCCGTTCAAACGTTATTATCTCGAAAACCTGAGTTCTGAGGAAACGCTTCAACGAATTTTTTCCGAACCGCTTGAGTATGAGCGGCGCTCAGAATCCAGGTACAGCGATCTTGGGATAATTTTAACCGGCAAGATTATCGAAAAGATTTCCGGCATGCCTTTAGACCAATTTTGCGCGAAGAATATTTTTGAGCCCCTGGGCATGAAGGAGACGTTTTTTAACCCGCCAAAGCAATCGCTCTACCGAATCCCGCCGACGGAACTTGATGAGTGGAGAGACCGCCTTGTGCACGGCGAAGTACATGATGAAAATTCGTTTTCTCTGGGCGGCGTTGCTGGTCACGCAGGCTTGTTTAGCACGGCGACCGACGTGGCCGCATTTTTGAAAATGATGGTTAATGCTGGCGAGTACAAGGGACGCAATTTTATTTTAAGCCAAACGATTGCCGCCTTTACCAAACGTCAAAATCTTGTCGAGGAAAGCACGCGCGCAATTGGCTGGGACACGCGAAGCGAAGAGAGAAGCAGCAGCGGACATTTTATGAGTATGCGCGCTTTTGGGCATACCGGATATACCGGGACGTCGATTTGGGTTGACCCTGATAAGTCGTTATTTGTCATTTTGCTGACCAACCGCGTTCATCCGACGCGCGTGAATCGAAAAATCATCGCGTTTCGCCCGATTTTGCACGACGCCGTGATGAGAGCCTTGAAATTTGCGCCAAAAACATCAGGAGATTCGCCTTGACATTGCTTCGGGCAGTACATAGTTTTTGGGCGAAAATCACGATTACACTTGGAGAATACTTTGAATTTGAGAAGAATCTTTTTCGTATTTGGATTATTTGTCGTTTTTAGTTGCGGCGGCTCCAGCCAACTTAGTTTGGCGAAAAAAGAAATGTCCGCGGGAAATCATAGCGCCGCGATTCCAATTTTGCGAGCGGCTATGCTGAGCGATTCGACAAACAGCGAAGCCGCAATGTTATTGGGGAAAAGTTATGCAAAAATCGGCCAGGCGGACAGCGCAATTTGGGCGCTCGAACGCGCCGTTGCCGTCGATTCAGAGTTGAGAGATGCAAAGCTTGCGCTTTCAGATGTTTACGTTGAAAAAGCCGAGGGCATGGAAGGCAGAGAAAATTTGCGGTCAGCCTTGGAACTGCTTGAACGCGCGGAAAAAATGACGCCTGAATCTTTTGATGTATTTTTGACCCGAGGGAAAAAATATCAAGCGACGGGTTATCAAGCGAAAGCGAAGGCTGAGTTTGAAAGGGCCGCGGAAATCAGACCGGAGGACGCCGCTGTTAAAGACGCTTTATCCAAAATTGCAGCTTCGTCTGACGGCGCGGATGCGTCTTTCGTGAAGGGGCAAGGTCATTACAATAAACGCAAGTGGGACGCAGCGATAAAATCCTTTGAGCAAGCCGTCGCTAGCAATGCAGATCACAAAGACGCGCAGTATTTTCTCCACATGGCGCGCGGAAGGCGTTTTTACCAAAAGGGCGGCGTTGACGATTTGTGGGATTCGATTTCTGAATTCGGTTATGCGACGAATATTCGCGCTGAGTCCGGCGAACCTTATTTTTACATGGCTGAAGCCTACGTCAAAAAAAACAAGGACGACCATGCGCTGCACATCGAAACTTTCGAGAAAGTGATCGAGTTGGAGCCGGAGAGTGCGCTCGCGAAGAAAGCTCAGGCGCGAATTAAGGAGCTTAAAACGAGAAAAGAAAAACTCGAAAAGTTTTGGGGAAAGAAGAAAAAATAGCCTATAGTTTCATTACTTGACACCTTTGCCGGTTTCAGAAGTATAGATGAAAGTGTCACGTTGAGAACGCATAAAAGCCGCTAAATAGCTATAAGATTTTTAGGAGCCGACGTAATTTCTGTCGGCTTTTTTTTGCCTGATTCTGAACTTTTATAAATAGACCTTGCTACCTGACACTTCTGATACAGTTTTCTGAAACTGGTGGAAAAGCCCGGAATTGTCATGATGGAAGCATTTTTTTGATCGAACCCTTGAAGGTTTGGGGCGAATCTGTGCCGGACGATAACAAAGATTCCTCCGGAATGACAAATTGGGGCTTCTTCGTCGGTTTGAGATGACGGTTTATAAAAGTGTCAGGTAGTGAGTAAATGGAAATTTCAAAGACGGGAAGGGAACGCAGGGATGGCGAAAATACTGGTTATTGACGATGATCGCGCTGTTAGGAAAACAATCTCGATCACGTTGAAGCGCGCCGGTTACGACGTGCAGGAAGCGCGTAACGGCGAAGACGGCGTCAAGTTGATTGAGCGAAACATTTACGACGTTCTGCTGTGCGACCTGCGGATGCAGGGCATTGACGGCCTGGAAGTTTTGCGCCACTCAAAGCGCGTTTTCCAGGATATTGAAGTCATCATTATGACGGCGTACGGCACGATCGACAATGCCGTTGAAGCGATGAAAAACGGGGCGTACGAATACTTAACCAAGCCGTTTAAGTCGGATGAACTGCTGATCACCGTTGAGAAAGCGTTGGAGCACAACCAATTGCGTATGCGCGTTCGCATGCTTGAGCGCGGCATGCAAGAGCAGTATGGGGTGGATACAATCATCACCGCGAATCAGGAAATGCGGAACATCATCAAAAATGCGCTTGCGGTGGCAAACACGGACAGCAACGTTCTGATTACTGGAGAAAGCGGCACGGGCAAAGAGTTGGTCGCGGGCGTCATTCATAATCGCAGCCCATACGCCGACAAGCCTTTTATACCGGTGAACTGCGGCGGTTTGCCGGAACAGCTTTTGGAAAGCGAGCTTTTTGGACACGTCAGAGGTGCGTTTACCGGAGCGATCACCAATAAGCGCGGCTTGGTCGAAGAAGCGGACGGCGGCACGCTTTTCCTGGACGAAGTTGCGGAAACCAGCCCAACGCTCCAGGTGAAGTTGCTCCGGTTTATACAAAACGGAGAGATTCGGCGGGTCGGTTCTAACGAAAATAAGCAGGTCAAAGTTCGGATAATTGCGGCGACGAATAAAGATTTGCAGGTCGCGATGCAAAACTCTGAGTTTCGCGAAGATTTGTATTATCGCATCAGCGTTATTCCGCTCCATTTACCTCCTCTGCGTGAACGCCAGGAAGACATCCCGATTCTTGCCCAACATTTTCTCAAGATGTATGCCGAGAAATTCGGAAAGTCTATCGAAGCGTTTACTTCAGACGCGCTCAACGCACTGACGCAGTACAAGTGGCCTGGCAATATTCGGGAATTGATGAATGCGGTTGAGCATGGCGTGGCGCTTTCTCCCACGCGTGAATTGGGCGTCAGCCACTTGCCTCAGCGCATTCTTCACAGCCTCGAGTTTTTGTTGGACTCCGACTCGGGAACGCCGACGTTGGCGGACGTAGAAAAAAGTTATATTCTGAAAGTCCTTGGGGATACGCATTGGAATCAAAAGCGCGCCGGCAAAATTCTGGGTCTTTCGAAAACGACGCTTTACCGTCGCCTGAAAGCTTACAACATTCAGCCGAAACAGATGATTCAGCATTAAAAAAACTGATCATCGTACCTTCGCAAAACCGCAGACTTTCGATGGCGCTTGAACGCGGCTCTTGTCGCAGTTTCGGAAAACGCTGCCATTTCTAACCAAATTTAGGCTGAAAAACAGAGCTTTTCGTTTAAACGTTTTAGTTGCAGCATCGCCCTTTTGTTTTGCGGGAATTTACGACTAAATTTTAAAAAAAATCTTTCACTTTATTTTTTTAAGTTTAAATTATAGATCGTTTATTCAATCCTCGCTAAACAGTGTGCCGGGAATGAAAAGTTAGGAGGTAGGAAGTGAGTTTTTATCATTCCTCTACGCGAGATCCTCTCATTACTTTAATCATTGATGAAGAGCTTCACTCGCGACAAAGACTATCTAGGCTGCTACGAGAAATCGCCCCTGAATTCACTGGAATTGCCGAAGCGTCTAACGTTGCGGAAGCCCACAAAAAAATTGAGCGATTTTCCCCCAATCTCATCTTTTCAGCCTTCCCTCTCTGTTCTCAACTTCAAAGCCTGAACGGCGTCACCAAAGACATCCCCAAAGTCGTAGTCTGCAAGGAACCGCAAAATGCGGAATCCATGATTATGGAGATGGGCGGTTACTACCTGGTGAAGCCGGTCGACGCACAGCATTTGAGGGACTTGCTCGACGCTTTGTACAAGCCCAAGAAAAAAGTTGAAGGCAACGGAGCCCCGAAATTTACGCCGCCGAGCAGTGTTATCGGCAAACGGTCGTATTTGAACCGTTTGGTGGTAAAACACCAAGGCCGTTTCAGACTGCTGCCGGTAGAGCGCGTAATTTGGTTCGGCACCGAATTTCGCCTCGTTTATGCATACACTGAGATCAGGCGTTATCCAATCGATCTCGGGTTAGATCAACTCGAAAAACGACTCGATCCAGGCGGTTTTGCGCGAATCCATCGTTCGGCCATCGTTAATGTCAGCCGTATCAGGGACATTGTTCCAATCTCCGGCGGACGCAGCAAGGTTTTGTTGAAAGAGCCGCAGAAGCGCAGTTTGCCGCTCAGTGCGTCACGCGCGAAGCCAATTAAAGAGTTTCTTTCAACGAAAAACCCGAAGTTTCAAGCCTAAGACCGTTTCTAATATCTCACCTCACAGTATAGATTTTTGAAGAGAGCCTGTTTATTCAGGAGATGGACAGATGAGTGAAAAACATTCATCTGTTTCTCTCTTCTCAAATAAGTTTTTTCCCGCTGCATTTTGACCAACCAGCATCAATCTCCCATTTCAATTTTTTCGCACCGAAGTTCTCTGTAAAAGGGCACAAACATTGCCTTTTACAACCGTGAGAAAAATTTCCTGCCTATCATTTTTCAAAAATTGCAGAATTGGCGTCCAGGGAAAGGGACAATAACATCTTTGAAATTGCAGCATGGAGGCTTCAATGAAAAAATATTTACGAGCGACTTGGTGGACGCTCATGTTTGCTGGTTTGGCGCAAGCTCAGCAAATAACCAACTCAAAACTGACGGCCAGTGAAGGCTCGAAAGCCGATGAATTTGGCAATGCCGTCGCGATTGAGGGCGACCAGATTTTAGTCGGCGCACATCGAGACAGGCCGAGCGGCAGTTTTTCTGGTTCAGCATACATCTTCCAGTTTGACGAAGGCGGTTGGCGGGAAAAACAGAAACTTGTTGCGAGCGACGTCAGCTCCTACGCACAGTTTGGCTGGGACGTTGCTTTGTCCGGTGCCAACGCGATTGTCGGCGCTTGCGGAGATCGACACGCAGGAAAAGAATCAGGAGCCGCTTACTTTTTTCAGTTTGAAAACGGGCAGTGGAACGAATTGCAAAAAGTCGTCAAAAAAGATGCTGAACGAGACGATCTTTTTGGATTTTCAGTCGCCATCGAAGGAAATATCGCCGTTGTTGGCGTGAAGGGCGACAACGGCGGATCGGGCTCAGCATACGTTTACGAGCTAGACGGCAAAAGCTGGGTGGAAGTCGCTGAGTTGGGTGCAAGCGACAGTGAAAGCGGAGACGCTTTTGGCGCCGACGTGGCTATCGCAGGCGAACATATCGCAATCGGCGCACCCGAACGAGATGAAAAAGGAAAAAAATCCGGCGCCGTCTATATTTTTCAGAGAAAGGGCGCTGCGTGGATTGAGAGTGCAAAACTAACTGCTAACGACGCAGCCGAAGAAGACGAGTTTGGCGGGAGCATCGCATTTGACGGCGAGCGATTAGTCGTTGGCGCGCATTTGAATGATGAAAAAGGCGCGGACGCCGGCGCCGTCTATATTTTTCACTTGCAAAGCAACGCCTGGAAAGAAGAAAGAAAGCTGACGGCGAAAACAGGCGCCGCTGGAGATCAATTCGGATGCGACGTGTCAATCTCAGGCAATAACCTCGTCGTGGCGGCTTCCGGAGATGACGATAAAGGCCAGGATGCGGGAGCTGCGTATCTTTTTGCAAAAAACGGCGACGACTGGCAGGAGCAAGAAAAACTGCTTGCGAATGACGGCGCTGAAAACGACGCGTTCGGCGTCTCCGGCGCTATAGACGGAAATCGTTTTGTCGTGGGGGCTTGGCTGGAAGATGTTGGGGCGGAAAATACCGGCGCGGCCTATGTTTTTGAATCCGGCACGGCTGTTTCTGTGCCGGAAAATAATCTCACTCCAAATGCTTTTGCGCTGGAGCAAAACTATCCGAACCCGTTTAATCCGTCAACGATTATCCGCTACAAATTGCTGCACACCAGCAAAGTTGGTTTGGCGATTTACAACCGTACCGGCCAAAAAGTGCGAACGTTGGTTCATGAAAATCAATATCCGGGCGTTTATGAGGTGCGGTGGAACGGAAGAAACGAGCAGGGTTTGCGCGTGCCGAGCGGACAATATTTTTACAGCCTGAATCTTGGGGAGTTTGTCCAAACCCGCAAGATGATTTATTTGAAATAAGGTCATTTGACCTTGTAGAAAATAGAATATTGCAACGCGCCGCGAACTTTGAGAATATGTGGCGCGTCATGCTCCGGGGCGTTTTGGGGCTTATTGCGCTGAACTCTTTCCTTCCGATACCTGCTTACCCCTAAATCTTTTGCCATTCTCGCGAAAAAAATCTATTCTGCAAAATTATGACTTTCGGATCGCTCATTTATCTGGTTCTTCGCTATCTGACATTATTTTTGTGAACTGCAATTTTGAACCGGCGAAAAGTCCCGTTTTGTCATTCTGAAAGAATCTTTGTTATAGCTTTGTGCTTAAAGCTCAAGGTTAGATTAAAAAAGATACTTCCAGCATAACAATCCCAGGCTTTTCGCCAGATACAGAAGTCCACATAAAAAGTGTCAGGCAGCGAAATCTGCTTCTAACTCAGGGCGCCGAGTAAATCAAGATTTTGTTGGAGGATATTCCGTGGAATGGCTGTCTGATCCGCAAGCCTGGATAGCGCTAGGCACGCTTACAATTCTCGAAATCGTTTTGGGCATTGATAACATTATTTTTATTTCGATTATAGCTGGAAAACTGCCCAAAGCGCAACAGCAGCGCGCACGTACGATCGGTTTGGCCATCGCGATGATATCGCGCGTTTTGCTGCTCCTGTCGCTTACATTTATCATGAAATTAACCAAGCCGCTGTTTGTCGTCTTTGCGCAAGAGGTTTCCGGGCGTGACCTAATCCTGATTATTGGCGGACTTTTCCTGCTTGCGAAAAGTACGCTGGAAATTCACAATAAGCTTGAAGGCGAAGAAGGCCATGGCGGCGGCAAAGCGGCGGCTTCGTTTATGAGCGTGATCATCCAAATCGGCATTTTGGACATCGTTTTTTCACTCGATTCCGTCATCACCGCGATCGGTTTGGTTGATCATGTATCAATTATGGTAATCGCCGTTATCGCAGCGGTTATTTTCATGATGGCGTTTGTAGGCGCAATCAGCCGTTTCGTCGAAAATCATCCAACAATTAAAATTCTGGCTTTAAGCTTTCTCATTTTGATCGGCGTGACCTTGATTGGCGAAGGTTTTGATATGCATATTCCCAAGGGCTACGTCTATTTCGCCATGGCGTTTTCCGTTTTCGTGGAAATGCTGAACATGCGCGTTCGAAAAAAAACAGCAAAGCCGATCAAGCTGCGCAGCGCTCCGCCTGCATAAATAATAGACTGACTCTCTACCTGACACTTTTTGTAAACTGTATTTTCGAGCCGTCGGAAGGCTCCGTTTTGTCATTCTGAAGGAATCTTTGTTGTCGCTCAGTGCAGATCATGCTCAAAAGTTCAAGGGTTGGATCAAAAAAGATGCTTCCAGCATGACAATTCCGGCCTTCTTCGCCAGTTATAGAAGCC
>CAXHAT010000225.1:0-11534 GCA_964014485.1 uncultured Deferribacteres bacterium | reverse complement strand
AATGTATTTTAACACATTAAGGCGCCAGGAATATTTCAACAACCGGACAGTACTGGTGTAAGAAATTATTTTTGATACACGGTTCCTGTTTCCCGGATTGTTGAAATGCAAATGTGAGCGTTTGTCAGGTAAAAGCGTTGCGGAAAGAAAAACGGATGCGTTCTTCGGCGGGTATAAAAGCGCCCATGCTCTGCTTCCGGTGAAGTTCAAGCCATCGAATCGAAAATGAATTTTTGCTGCTGGGATTTGCTGTGAGAATCCTTTCTCAGGCAGGCGCGCGGCGTTCTTGCCGTGCGTTTTTATCGGGCGCGAATAAAGCGCCGCCCCGACTCAAATCTATGGTTTGTGTGTACGTTCACTGCGCTTGTTTGCGCATTTTAAAACGGCAGGTTCGCTGATTTGGCGGAATTTTTCGAGATGGCGGTAGAGTGATTATCGATATGCGCCTCTTCGGTGAGCTATTCTCCAAACGATGGCAAGGCGATTTGCGTCGTCAATTTCAAACAGAATTAAACCTGACTCGATATCTCATCAGTGGGAGCCGTTTTGCTGCATTAACTCCTCAAAATCAACCGCATCGTTTTTTTCGTTCCGAACTTCATCAATAAGCAACCGGTCAATAGCGTCTTGCAGATATTCAGGGAGATTTTCCCAATCGGAGTGTTTGGCGATTGTGCGCAGAAACGTCAAAAAATCGTCGTGTTCGAAACAGGGTGATTTGGGTTCACTCATGGTTTTACAACTCTTCAACCTGGCAAACTCGTTTGCGGTTTTCATCATCAAGTAACTCCTTGCGGAGAATAGCGGGAAGACCGTAGCGCAGACAACCTTATCTGCGAGTCAAAGCTTTCGTTTAAACTTGCAGACAAGGATGTCTGCGTTACTCTCACGAAGAGTTACTCAGAAGGCATTGGGTTTTTCCAGCTCTGATAACTCAGATTCCAGCGGGAAAACGTTGAATTTTTTGAGCGACAGCAAGAACTCGACGCGTGATAAACCAGCCAAATCCGCCGCCCACCCGGAGGACAAACGACCGAGTTCATAAAATTTCACGGCGGCGAGAAGGCGCAATTCGTCCCCAAACGAATGCGCGTTTGTTTTCTCCGCTAATAAAACATGCTCCGGAACGCCGATCACGATTTGTTGCGTTTTCATATCAATGATGTTCCCATGAATTTGGTTCTAAGAAATGAGGAATTCAAGAAAGGTTCAAATCTCCATTTGCCTTGGCCAACAGGATTTGTTTGTGAATGTCATGCAGGTTCGCATCGCCCCAATAATTTGCGACGTCGAGAATCGTATCACCTTCCCCGCGTTCGAGCGCCACAATAAATCGCGTTGCCTGGAACAGTCCTAAATTTTGTACCAGAATTTCCCAGCCTTCCTGGATCAAATCCGGCGTTGCGGTTATTGTTTGTGTTTTTGTGGACATTTAAATTATCCTTCCGAAAATAATTTTTCGACAAATCTCACCGGATCCATCAATGCAATGTAAGGCTTGTCGAACATTTTTGCGACTTGTTTTAGGCAGCGATTTGTTGTTTTTCTCGCAACGCGACCATCACACGTCAAACAGTAATCGACTTCCGCATAAACTGCTGACGCCAAGTGTAAAGCGTCGCGCGGTTTAATCTTGCATCTTGCTTCAATTTCAAGGGCAATTTTCAAAATCTCTTCATTCTGATCGACATGATCGTCACAGAGTTTGACATAATCGGCGACTTTGCTCCTTTTTGAAGCGGATAAAATATTGTTCAATTCAAAATAGAGAATATCAGAACTTATGAGCCGCATCCCGCCCTTTTTGAACTGCTCCCAAATCGATTGAACAGCTTCCGTTTCTTGACGAACTTTCGCGTTGCTTTGATTGTCGAAAGGGCGCGAATAAACGTTCAAGTCGAAATAAATGTTAAGTTCTCGGTCGGCCATGCGTCTCCTTTAAGCGTGATTTCACAAAATAAACTGCATGGCGTCTAAAGTCAAGTTATTGAATGTTCGCTTGCTGACCCAAGTGATTCGCGCTCGCCGGGGATTTTCTCTCCTGCGCGGCCCGCGTAGAATCCCGGCGGAACCAATGCCCCGGGGATTGCGTCCCGCCGCAACCGAGTCAGGCGGATGCAATCCGCTCGACATTCTTGCGTTGGGGATTGTACGAAAGTCAAGCGGGAAGAAAATCCCCGACGAGCATGGGTGAACCTGACTCGATATTTCATCAGTGAGAGCCGTTTTGCTGCAATAACGCCTCAAAATCAACCGCTTCGCTTTTTGCTGTATGAGCTTCATCGATAAGCAATCTGTCAATGGCGTCTTGCAGATATTCAGGGAGATTTTCCCAATCGGAGTGTTTGGCGATTGTGCGCAGAAACGTCAAAAAATCGTCGTGTTCGAAACAGGGTGATTTGGGTTCACTCATGGTTTTACAACTCTTCAACCTGGCAAACTCGTTTGCGGTTTTCATCATCAAGTAACTCCTTGCGGAGAATAGCGGGAAGACCGTAGCGCAGACAACCTTATCTGCGAGTCAAAGCTTTCGTTTAAACTTGCAGACAAGGATGTCTGCGTTACTCTCACGAAGAGTTACTCAGAAGGCATTGGGTTTTTCCAGCTCTGATAACTCAGATTCCAGCGGGAAAACGTTGAATTTTTTGAGCGACAGCAAGAACTCGACGCGTGATAAACCAGCCAAATCCGCCGCCCACCCGGAGGACAAACGACCGAGTTCATAAAATTTCACGGCGGCGAGAAGGCGCAATTCGTCCCCAAACGAATGCGCGCTTGTTTTCTCCGCCAATAAAACATGCTCCGGAACGTCGATCACGATTTGTTGCGTTTTCATGTCAATAATGTTTCCATGAATTTGTCCATGCACCGTTTTCAAAATAATATACATCTTTCGTCAGTAAAACAAAATTCGTCTTAGCTTGATTAACCAAAGCAAGTGAAATCGAGGACGAATTTACTCATACTTCAAAGCATCCACCGGATTCGAAACGGCGGCGCGGATTGCCTGGACGCTGACGGTCATCAGTGCGGTTACGAGAGCGAGGGCGCCGGCCGCGGCGAAGAGGCCCGGCCCCAAGTCGGTGCGATAGGCAAAGTTTTCCAGCCATTTGTCCATTGCAAACCACGCTAACGGCCAGGCGATCAGATTGGCCAGAAGAACAAGCTTGATGAAATCTTTGGAGAGCAGCGCCATAACGTTGGCCGTTGAAGCGCCGAGAACTTTGCGGACGCCGATTTCTTTGGTGCGACTCGCGGCTGCAAAAGCGGAGAGACCAAGCATGCCCAAGCCCGCGATAACAAGCGCCAAAACGGTGAAAAATGTGAAGACTTGCAAAAATTTCCGCTCATTCTGATAAAGCTTGCCGATGTCATCATCGACGAAGGAAAACGTAAATTCACGATCCTGGACGAATGCTGCGTAGGTGTTTTCAATGTGCTCCAAAGCGCCGGGCAAATCATCGCCCTGAATGCGCAGGTAGAGCCAGGAAGTCCACGACGGGTAGACGTAAAAAACAATTGGCTTGACTTCAGAGTGCAAAGATTCGAAATGAAAATTTTCCGTGACGCCGATGACGCGTCCTCGTCGCGGGCCGCCGGCAATCGAAGCAGCTTCAAACCATTTGCCAATCGGCTCATCCCACCCAACCTGTTCCGCCGCCGCCCGGTTGAGGATTACAGCGTCCGAAGTGTCTGAAGGAAAAGCGCTGGAAAAGCCTCGCCCTTCGACAAAATCGACCTCAAGCGTTTTGAAAAAACCCAGATCGACAAGAACCTGCTTCATCGACGGTTTTTTGTTTGGATCGATGGTGAGACCTTCGGCGGTGTAAAACGTTGTGCTTTCCAGCGCGCCGGGAATCCGAATGTTCGATGCGCCGACGTCAAGAATGCGGCTGTCGGCGAGAAATTCAGCTTTTAGCGATTCAAGTTGCGCGCGCGGGAGCGTCTGCATGGGCACAAACACCAATTGGTCTTTGTTGTAGCCCAGCGCCTTGTTGCGCAAAAACCCGAGCTGGTCGAAGATCGTCGCGCTGGCGATCATGAGAATGATGGACAGGGAAAATTGCGCCACCACCAAGATGCGTCGCAGGCGCAAGGCGGTCAGCGATTTCGCGTGCATCCGATCTGAAAACCGGCCATGCAAAATCTTTGTCGGTTGAAACGCGGAGAGAAAAAAGGCCGGGTAGCTGCCGGAAAATACGCCGAGCAAAAGGGCGAGCGAGATAAACAACGCGAACGTTTCGAAATCACCGAGTAAATCGATCGTCAATGATTTGTTGGTAAAGGCGTTATAAGTCGGCAGCGCCAATTCGGCTGCAACCAGCGCGATCAACAGCGCGAAGAACGTCAGCAGGGTGGACTCGATGAGAAATTGCCGAACGACCTGCTTTTTTTCCGCGCCGAGGACTTTTCGCATACCGACTTCGCGCGCTCTGTCCGCCGAACGCGCCGTGGCCAGGTTCATATAATTGACGCACGCAATCAGAACGAGAACAATCGCGATCATCAAAAAAATAAAGACCTGCCGCCGGTCGCCGCGCGGGCCAATCGCGTCGCTGATTTTATAGTCGAGATAAATATCGGGCAGCGGCTGCAAGACAAGTTCATAAATGTCCGGGGTAAACATCGGACGGAAATGCGCATCGATCAGCGCGGGGAATTGCGCCGTGAGATGATTCGGGTCGGCATGTTCGTTGAGCGTCAGGTAAATCCACTGCGTCGTCCAGCCGGGATTGGTGAGAAACGGCTTCGAGGCGTTCTGACGGAGTCTTGCGTTTGAGATTAATGCGTCAAAACGGAAGTGTGAGTTTTGCGGCATGTCAGCCATTACGCCGGTGACGGTCAGTTGCAGGCGGCCGTCATTAAAATCCAGCGTTTTGCCGATTGGGTTTTGCGCGCCAAAGTATTTTTTCGCCATGGCTGCGCTGAGCACGACGGTGTTCGGTTCACGGAGAACTTGCTGCGAGTCGCCCTGGAGAAGCGGGAAGGAGAACATCTCGAAGAAATCCTCGCCGACATAAGCAAGGCCGTTTTCCTGAAAACGTTTTTCTTCGAATCCGATAACGCCGCGCGACGGCATGATGCGCACGACCTGCTCGATTTCAGAGAATTGGTTTTCAAGAACGTCGCCAATCACCCAGCCGTTGGTGCCGGATTCCATCCAGTTTCCGCTTTGCAAAAACTTGAATCCAACCCGGTGAATTCGGTCGGCTTTCGTGTGAAAACCGTCGAAGCTGAGTTCGTCCTGCACGTGCAAGAGAATAAGCAGCGAAGCCGCCAGCCCAATCGCCAAGCCCGTGATGTTGATCGCCGAATAAGTTTTGTGCTTGCGTAGGTTGCGCAGCGCGATTTTGAGGTAGTTTTTGAACATGACTCTTCCCGTAAAAGTGATTAATAACAGACGCTACGCGCTTTGTCCCAAAACGCGCCCTTGTGTCATACCCGCGGAGGCGGGTATCCAGCAGTCGGCGCCATTTTCTGGATACCCGCCTCCGCGGGTATGACGTTCGGATTCGTGTTTGTATTTCAAAGCCAGTTGCGTTACATTAGTTAATAGAATTATTCGTACTTCAACGCATCCACCGGATTCGCCACGGCGGCGCGGACGGCCTGGACGCTGACGGTGAGCAGTGCCGTCAAAAGCGCCAGTAATCCCGAGGCGGCAAAGACGCTCAGGCCGAGATCGATGCGGTAGGCAAAGCCTTGCAGCCATTGATTCATTGCGAACCAGGCGACAGGCCAGGCGATCAGATTGGCAATAACGACGAGCAGGGCGAAATCCTTCGAAAGCAAAACCATGATGCGCGAAACCGTGGCGCCAAGCACTTTGCGCACACCGATTTCTTTCGTGCGTTGTTCCGCCATAAACGCGGCCAGGCCGAGAAGGCCGATGCTGGCGATGACAATCGCCAGCCCCGCCGCCAAGCCAAACAGACTGCCGATGCGTGCATCTTTGTCGTAGCTGTTGCGGAGCCAATCCTGCAGATAAGCCAACTCCATCGGATTGACGGGGTCGAATTGTGCGTGAACGCGATCGATTTGAGCGATGGTCTCGGAAAGATTCGTGCCGCTTAAACGCAGGGTAAAATAATCGATGCCGTGAATCGGATGTCTGCCGCCGTTGGGCATAAAACCCAGCACCATCGGCTCGATTTTCGAGTGCAGCGAATGAAAATGAAAATCTTCAATCACGCCGATAACGTGCCCGACGAATTCGTTGGACGGAACTTCGATAATTTGGTCTATCGGCGAGTCCGTGAACAATTGCTTCGCCGCTGTTTCGTTCAGAATGACCGCCGCCGTGTCCGAAGCGAGCTGGCGCGAGAAATTTCGGCCTTGCAGCAAATTGATTTTGTAGGTTTGCAGGAAACCTTCGTCAACGCCATTGAAAAACATGCGCGTGGTTTCGTCCTCGGCGGCACTGGCTAACGTGACGTTTATGCTGCGGAAATTTTTCCAATCGCCGGGCACGCGCGAGGAGACAGCGACGCTTTGCACGCCGGGGACGCGCTGAAGCTCGGTTTTGACCGCCAGAAAATTGCTCTGCACGTCGTCGTGGTTAATGTCGATCACCGCGAGCCGCTCCTGATCAAAGCCCAATTTTTTATCCTGAATAAATTCGAGTTGATTGAAGACGACCAATGTCGCGGCGATCATGATGATCGACAGCGAAAATTGTGTGACGACCAAAATGCGGCGAAAAACGCTCTCGCCAAACCCTCCGCGCACTTTTTCTCTAAAAATAGAAATCGCTTGAAAACGCGATAAATAAAACGCCGGGTACGCGCCGGAAATCAGGCCAATGAAAACGACCAGCGCGAACATCGCCAGCAAGAGGGAGCCGCTGATCTGGCTCGTAAACGACAGACTCTTGCCCGCGATTTCGGGCAGCAACGGCTGGATTAATTCAATCAAGCCAATCGCCAGGAAAAAGGCCACGACGCAGGTCAGAATCGATTCGCCGAGAAATTGCGCGATCAATTGCTTTTTCTCCGCACCGACGACTTTGCGTAATCCGATTTCTTTTGCCCTCCGCATCGAACGCGCGGTGGCGAGATTCATGTAATTTATGCAGGCGATGAGCAGGATAAAAAACGAAATCGCCGCAAAAATGTAGACATAATTGAGTTCGCCTTCGTTTGCATTTATTTCGCCCTGAATGTGCGCGGAATGAAAATGAATGTCGCGGAACGGCTGCACGGAAAGCTTGCGCGCATTCGCAACTTCCGGCTCGCGGTGCTTCTGGTTGAGCGTTTCGATGTGGGCGTTGAGCTTGTCTAACGTTGCGGCGGGAGTGGTGAGAATATAATTGATGACAAATCCGCTGCTCCAGGAACTCAAATAGTTTTTCCAGCCCTCGAAGCGATTTACGGTGTTCAGGGAGACGAGCAATTCGAATTGCAGATGAGAATTGTGGGGCAATTCCTCCAGCACGCCGGTGACAAGGAACGGCGGCTCGCCAAATTCCGGAAAATCTTCCGCTTCCACTTTCAGCGTCTTGCCGACGGGGTTTTCATTGCCGAACAATTTTTTCGCCAATGGCGCTGTGAGCACAACCGAATTTGGTTCGCTCAACGCAGTGCGCGCGTCGCCGTCGCGCATTGCGAAATCGAAAATATTAAAAAATGAATGATCGGCCAGGAAGTAATTGCGCATGATCAGGCCGGGCTCGTCGTTCTTGATCGTCAAGCGCCAGCCCTGAAAGAGGCGCACATGATCTTGCACTTCCGGCAAGTCCGCCGTCATCGCCGGGCCCGCCGCGCCCATGGTGTAGGTGCTGACGAACTCGCCCTGCCCCGGACGGTCGCGCGTTTCGAGGACGCGATAAATGTTGTCGGCGTTTTGGTGAAAGCCGTCGAAGCTCAGCTCGTCTTGCACGTGCAGCAGAATGAGCAGGCAGCACGCGATGCCGGTGGCTAGGCCGAGCGTGTTGATTGCGGCGTAGAGCTTGTGTTTCCGAATATTGCGCCAAGCGATTTTGAGGTAGTTTCTAATCATGGCTCAATCCTTTTGGGGCAAAATGAATCGCGGGAGACGTCTGGACGATAATTTCAAAAAGCGAGCCAGTATTCGATTTGAGCAAAGAACAACAATGGGAAGCAATTTTTTTCAAGCGGGAGTATACATTAACGCAACAGCAAGTGTTCGAGCGCGAACGTTTTGAAACAAAAAAATGGAGTCGATGACGCGTTAAGGTTCTTCAGGGCACGTTGCAAATGTTTGTCGAAAAAACGATGCTGCGGCTGCTGTTGTTGGCGAGTCGATTAAACAATTGGTTCCGGCAAAGTTCGTAAATTTTTTCAACAACTTACTCAGAAATTCTTTTGAAAAAGTTGCATTTCGTATTGCGGCGTCCTATTATGGCGGCGATTTAATGCGCTCTTGATTGTAACTCCGATTTTTGAAACACTCGCAAATGGAAAAACTTCGCGTCAAAGTGTGCGGCATAACTCGTGAAAAAGACGCCCTCCTTGCTTGCGAGCTCGGGGCTGACGCCGTCGGTTTCATCTTTTATCAAAAGAGTCCGCGCTGCGTTACTCCGGAAAAAGCAAGCAAGATCGCGAAGGAGCTGCCCGAGCATGTCGCACGCGTCGGCGTTTTCGTCACGCCTGCAAAAAACGAGGCGGAGAAAATTGCCTCGACAATCGGGCTGGACGTTCTGCAGATTCACGGAAATTTTTCGCCTGAGGGCTTGACGCATTTCTCCGATTTGCCCATCGTTGGCGCTTTCAATATCGATCCGCAATTCGATTTCTCGCGGTTTGAAAAATACCAACGTGTTTTGAGCGCATTTCTCCTGGACGGCTACAAAAAAGGCGCGTACGGCGGCACAGGGAAAACGCTCGATTGGCGAAAAGCTTCTAAAGCTGGGGTGCACGGGAAAGTCATCCTCGCCGGCGGGCTTTCACCACAAAATATACGTACCGCTGTGAAGCAAGCGACGCCCTACGCCGTCGACGTCAACAGCGGTGTGGAGTCCGCGCCGGGAATCAAAGATCACGAAAAATTGAAACAACTTTTTGAGCAAATTGAGGCATTTAGAAGTGACGGAAGTCATGCAAAACCAGACGAAAAATTCCCCCTGGCCTGACGCACGCGGCAGGTTCGGCGAGTTCGGCGGCAAATTTGTGCCGGAGATTCTCATTCCGGCCATCTCCGAATTGGAGCAAGAATACAACGTCGCGAAAAACGACCCGGCGTTTCAGCAAGAATTCGAATATTACCTGCAAGAATATGCCGGACGGCCCAGCCCGCTCACTTTGGCGGATCGTTTGACGGCATTCGCGGGCGGCGCTAAAATTTACCTGAAACGCGAGGATTTGAACCACACCGGCGCGCATAAAATCAACAACGTCGTCGGACAATTGTTGCTGGCCAGGCGCATGGGAAAAAAGCGCATTATCGCCGAGACCGGCGCAGGGCAACACGGCGTGGCGACGGCGACCGTGGCGGCAAAATTCGACATGGAATGCATTGTTTACATGGGCGAGGAAGACACGGTGCGTCAGCAACTGAACGTCTTTCGCATGGAATTGCTGAACGCAAAGGTTACGCCGGTGACTTCCGGCAGCCGCACGTTGAAAGACGCAGTCAATGAAGCGATTCGCGATTGGGTGACCAACGTTGAAGACACATTTTATTGCATCGGCTCCGTCGTCGGGCCGCACCCGTACCCGATGATTGTGCGTGATTTTCAAAAAGTGATCGGCGAAGAAACGCGCGCCCGGCACCTGGAACTTGAAAGTCGTTTGCCGGACGCAGTTGTCGCTTGCGTGGGCGGCGGCTCGAATGCGATGGGCATGTTTTATCCATTCGTGAATGATGAAAGCGTCAAACTTTTTGGCGTGGAAGCGGGCGGCAAGGGTGCCGGGTTGGGCGAACATTCCGCGACGTTGAGCTACGGCACGCACGGCGTTTTGCACGGCATGAAAACCTACCTGATCCAGGACGGCGACGGGCAAGTGGCGGACGTACATTCCATTTCCGCCGGGCTTGATTATCCGGCGGTCGGGCCGGAGCATTCCTGGTTGAAAGACGAAGGTCGCGTGATTTACGATTCGGTAACGGACGAACAGGCGCTGCAAGCCATGGCGATTCTTTCGCAGACGGAAGGCATCATTCCTGCGCTCGAATCGGCGCACGCAGTGGCTTACGCGGTAGATTTGGCCAAGAAAATGCGCTCCGATGAAACGCTGGTCGTCTGCCTTTCCGGGCGCGGGGACAAAGATATGAACACAGTGATGCAAGCCATGAAATCGGAGGCGACGGAGTGACTTTTTTACAAGATTTTTTGGCGAAAAAACGAGAGAACGGCGATAAAATTCTTTCGATCTATCTCACGGCGGGATTTCCAAACGCCGGGGCGACGCTGCCGCTTTTGCAAACCATCGAACAAGCCGGAGCCGATCTGATCGAGCTTGGCGTGCCGTTCAGCGATCCGCAAGCGGACGGTCCGACCATTCAAGCCGCTTCTTTTCAAGCGCTGCAAAACGGCATGACTTTGCAAAAAACGCTGGACATCGCGGAAGAGTTCAAACGAACTTCAAAAATCCCGCTCATCCTGATGGGCTACGCCAACCCGTTCATGCAATTTGGCTGGAAGCGTTTGCTCGAGCGTGCAAAGACCGCTGGAATCGACGGTTACATTGTGCCGGACTTGCCTCCGGAAGAAGCTGAGGAGGTGCGGAAAAAAATGAACGCCGCCGGGCAGTCGCTGGTTTATCTCGTTTCCCCGAATACGTCGCCGGGGCGTATTGCCTTAATCGCTGAAAAAACAACCAGTTTCATCTATGCCGTCTCGCTGACGGGAATTACTGGCGCACGCAAAAAATTACCGCAGACGACAGTTTCTTACTTGAACAATTTGGCCGAAGAAACTTCGCACCCGATTCTGGTTGGATTTGGCGTGTCTAATGCGGAAACGGCGCGTTCACTGTCGCAACATGCCGACGGCGTCATTATCGGCAGCGCGATTATCAACTTGATCGCTCAAAATGAAAATTTAGAAAAAGCGCGTGACGTTGTCGGCGATTTTTTGAGACAAATCAAATCGGCCTTGACGGTTTGAATCTTTGAGATTGAGGTCGTTTCTTATTCAAGCGTTGCCGCTAGAATTGCAAAAGCCAGAAATAAGAAAAGCGTCAATCCCAGAAAAATATAAAATCCTCGCCGACGCCATAAGAACCACTTCATTTGCTTTTTCAGCCATCCATCTTCGATTTCATTGTTTTTGTACTGCTTCGTGAGTTTTTTGAGACTTATTCGTTTGTCTTCGAAACCGCCCGGCGCACGCATCGCTCTAAAAATCAAACGGGCCAAGATAACGTTTGCTCCAGCCAAAAAGCAAAACGCTATCGTTGATATAACCAAAAACAGAATTTCAAAGGCTCCCACAGCACTTCCCTACTATCCAACCATTTTACCGGCGCCGGTAAAATGGTTAATTTAATTATTAACAACAATTTAAATTGGGTTTTTTGTGACTATTCAGCCTGATTTTCAGCTACAGCATCAGGGTTTGGAGTTCTTGTAGT
>CAXHAT010000224.1:0-11549 GCA_964014485.1 uncultured Deferribacteres bacterium | reverse complement strand
GTGATTCTCAAGGCTGAAAACCTTGTGAAAATTTATAGCAAGCGGAAGGTCGTCAACAACGTTTGCGTCGAAGTGCAACAGGGCGAAATCGTCGGGTTGCTCGGGCCGAACGGCGCAGGAAAAACGACGACTTTTTACATGATCACCGGAATGATTCGCCCGACCAAGGGCCGAATCAAACTTGAAGATCGCGATATTACCAAGCTGCCGATGTACAAGCGTTCCAGGCTTGGGCTCGGCTATCTTTCACAGGAACCGTCGATTTTTCGCAGACTGACGGTTTCGGAAAATATTATGGCGATCTTGCAAACGCTGCCGATTAGTCGGAGCGAGCGCAAGGAGCGCCTTGCAAGTTTGCTCGACGAATTGTCCGTTGCTCATTTGGCGAAAAGCAAAGCTTACACGCTTTCCGGCGGCGAACGACGGCGCGTCGAAATAACGAGAGCACTCGTGACGGAGCCGAAATTCATTTTGCTGGACGAACCATTTGCCGGCGTCGATCCAATCGCCGTTGAAGATATTCAGGAGATCGTCAGGAATTTAAAGGCTCGCGGGATCGGGGTTCTCATCACTGACCACAACGTGCATGAGACGCTCTCGATCACGGATCGAGCTTACTTGCTTTATGAAGGAAACGTGCTGCTCTCAGGAACCGCGGACCATTTGGCCAGCGACCCGGAAGCGCGCAAACTATATTTGGGCGATAAATTTCGCCTTGACCGTTGAAGTTCTAATTGTTGTTTGCCACAGTGAGTTGACACTTTATTCAGGAGCGTAACTAAAAGGAATCGTCGGGCATGATAGGCATACACCAACGTATTGAACAAAAACAAATTCAGTCGCCGCAACAGGTTTTGCTTTCTTCGTTGCTGCAATTGCCGCTCTTAAAATTTGAGCAGCAAATCCAACTCGAGCTTGAAGCGAACCCGCTTTTGGAAGTTATTGAGGATATGGAGCAAGAGCAAACTCAAGACGAAAAGTCGGAAGAGGCCAAAGCGGACGAAGAAGAAGAGGAAGAAGAAGAACGCATTGAAGGGGAAGACAGCGGAGACGCCGTCGAAGATATTGACAACGCGGATACGATGCTGGATGACGATGATTGGGAAAATATCCTCAGCGATGATACGCATCAAGACATCCGCGCGCCTCGCGACGATAGCGCCGAAGTTTTTGAGCGCCCCGAAGTTTCAACTGAATCTTTGACCGATCATTTGATGGCGCAATTGCACCTGCTCAATTTTTCCGATATTGATAACGAGATCGGCGAGTACATTATTTATAATATTAATGAAGTCGGCTATCTGTCCTGCGACGTCAACGTCATAGCGCACAATCTGGACGTTGACGAAGAGCGCGTTGAAGGGGTTTTGGAGAGAATTCAAAAATTCGAGCCGCTGGGTATCGCTGCTCGGAATTTGCGAGAGTGTTTGTTGATTCAGCTTGAAGATCAAACGCCGCCGCATGAATTGGCGGTGGAAGTCGTTCGGGATCACTTTGATGATTTCACCAACAAACGCTATGAAAAATTGGTCAAAAAGCTTGATGTTGACCTCGAAGATTTGCGCGACGTTCTCACCGAAATTATGAAGCTGAATCCAAAGCCGGGAGAAGGCTACGTCAGCTTCGCCGACAATGTGATCGTTCCTGACATTGCCATTGAGCGCGATGAAGACGGCGAGTATGAGATCATTCAGAATGACTGGAATATCCCCCATCTGCGCATCAACAATTCCTACAAAAAGCTCCTGCTCGATAAGAAAAACACCAACCGCGAAACCAAGGACTTTGTCAGAAAACGTCTTGAATCGGCGCGCTGGCTGATCAACTCGATCCATCAACGACGCATGACGATTTTGCGGGTCGTCGAAATGATCATTGAAAAGCAGCGGGACTTTTTCGATAAAGGAAAAGACTACATTAAGCCGATGATTTTAAAAGACATCGCGGACGAAATTCACATGGATATTTCGACGGTGTCGCGGGTAACGAACGGGAAATATATCCAAACGGAGTGGGGCGTTTATGAACTTAAATATTTCTTCAGCGAAGGCATCCAGACTTCCGAGGGCGAAGACGTTTCAAATCGCCGCGTGAAGCAGTTGATCAAAGATATTATCGCAAAAGAAGACCCGCAAAAACCGCTGAACGACCAGAAGATCGCTGACATTTTGAAGGAAGACGGTTATAAGCTGGCGAGAAGAACCGTTGCAAAGTATCGCGAACAAATGGAAATTCCGGTGTCAAGACTGCGCCGAGGCATCTAAGTTTAACGGCCGTTAGAAACCACAACCTCAAAGAAATTCACAATGCAAGAATCTTATAAATTTCACGCGACGACCATTTTGGGCGTGCGTCACAACGGCAAGGTCGTGCTTGCCGGTGACGGACAAGTCACTTTTGGGCCGACGATGATGAAAGCAAAAGCCAGAAAAGTCCGCACCATGAACAAGGGCGCCGTGCTCGCCGGTTTTGCCGGAGCCGCCGCCGACGCTTTCACGCTTTTTGAAAAATTTGAAAGACACCTCGATTCTGTTCGAGGCAAGCTTGATCGTGCGGCGATTGAATTGGCGAAGGAATGGCGCTCTGACCGTTACTTACGGCGTTTGGAAGCGCAGCTTGTCGTCATGGATGAAAATCGAACGTTTCTCATTTCCGGTACGGGAGATTTGATCGAGCCGGATGATGAAGTGATCGCCATTGGTTCAGGCGGAGCATACGCATTGGCGGCTGCACGCGCCATGGTTCGATTTTCTGAACTAAACGCTCGCAAAATCGCGGAAGAGGCAATGCAGATTGCGGCGAATATTTGCATTTATACCAACGAAAATTTGACGATTGAGGAATTGGATACATGATCGCTCTGGAAGAGTTGACGCCGCGTCAAATCGTGGCCGAATTGGATAAATACATTATCGGCCAGGACAAAGCCAAAAAAATGGTGGCTATCGCGCTGAGAAATCGCTGGCGTCGGTTACGCGTTGAAGAAGAACTGCGCGAAGAAATCATGCCGAATAACATTATCATGATCGGCGCGACGGGCGTTGGGAAGACGGAAATTGCACGGAGATTGGCCAAGCTGGCGAAAGCGCCGTTCATTAAGGTGGAAGCGACGAAATTCACCGAGGTCGGCTACGTAGGCCGTGACGTTGAATCGATTATTCGCGATTTGGTTGATTTGTCCGTGGTCATGGTGAAGTCAGAGAAACTCGATGCGGTTCAGGAGCCTGCCGCTGAACACGCGAAAGAGCGGTTGCTGGATATTTTGCTTCCGCCGCCCCCGCCCGCTTCTGCAAACTCGAGTTCGCGTATCGTTTCGGTGAACGATGAAGGCGTCGGCGAAATTACGGACAATCAAGACGCTGAAGAGCGCCATTTGCGCAATCGGGAGAAAATGCGAGAGAAGCTCGAAGCCGGAAAACTCGATAAACGCGAAGTGGAGCTAGAAGTCTCGTCGGATATGACGCCGACGATGCAGGTGATTTCACCCGGCGGCATCGAAGAAATGGGTATGAACCTGCAGGAAATGTTCGGGGGCATGTTTCCGAAAAAAATGAAACAGCGGAAAATGACTGTGGCTGAGGCGCGAGAAGTTTTGACGCAAGAAGAAGCGCAAAAGCTCATCGATCATGAAAGCGCCACTCGGGAAGCCATTGAACGAGTAGAGAATTCCGGCATCGTCTTTCTTGATGAAATAGACAAGGTTGCTGGGCATTCAGGCCGGGAAGGGGCCGAGGTTTCTCGTGAAGGCGTGCAGCGGGATTTGTTGCCGGTTGTTGAAGGAACGACCGTGGTGACCAAGTACGGCATGGTCAAGACGGATCATGTCCTTTTTATCGCTTCCGGCGCTTTTCATGTTGCAAAACCGTCTGATTTGATCCCGGAATTGCAAGGTCGTTTTCCAATTCGCGTTGAGCTTGAAAACTTGACCGCGCATGATTTTGTTCGCATTCTTACCGAACCGGAGAACGCCTTGGTCAAGCAATACAAGGCGCTTCTCGGCACGGAAAAAGTTGACTTGCACCTTACCGAAAACGCCATTGAAGAAATTGCCGAGACGGCCTTTAATGTCAACGAACGCACCGAAAATATTGGCGCTCGTCGTTTGCACACAGTGCTGTCAACCCTGCTGGAAGAAATATTGTTTGACGTGCCGGAAAAACGCATCGGAAAAATTGTTGTCGATCGAGACAAAGTGCGGGAAACCTTGGAAGACGTCGTCGCGGATGACGATTTGAGCAGATATATTTTGTAAAATTAAAGCAGGAGCGTGCTTTGAAAAAAGATTTCTTATCCATCGCCGATTGCAGCACCGAAGAAATTCTTGAAATCTTTGAGCTTGCAAAGGACTTGAAGCAGAAGCAAAAAACAGGCGTTGAGCATCACATTCTAAAAGGCAAAACGCTTGGCCTGGTTTTCATGAAGCCTTCGACGCGGACGCGCATCTCGTTTGATGTCGGCATGTATCATTTGGGCGGCCACGCGCTTTACTTGTCTCCAGCTGAAATCGGCTTGGGAGATCGGGAATCCGTGCCAGACGTCGCGCGCGTGCTCTCGGGATTTGTCGATGGCATTATGGCGCGACTTTTTGCGCATGACGACATTGTCCAACTGGCAAGATGGGCGGACGTTCCCGTTGTCAACGGTCTGACGGACTGGCTCCACCCCTGCCAAATTCTCGGCGACATGCTGACGGTCATCGAACACGTCGGGCGCTATGAAGACGTTCACGTGGCCTATGTCGGCGACGGCAATAATGTGTGCAATTCCTGGCTCAATCTCGCGGCAAAGCTGCCGTTTAAATTCACCGTCGGCGCGCCGGAAGGTTTTGACCCTGACGCCGAGCTTTTGCAAGCGGCGCAAGACGCTGGAAAGAGCGAAGTCAAAGTTGTGCGATCGGCGCAGGAAGCGGTTGCAGGCGCTGATATTATTTACACCGACGTTTGGGCCAGCATGGGGCAGGAAGAAGAAACGGAGTCACGCAAAAAGATTTTCAGCTCGTTTCAAGTTAATGATAATTTGTTCAGCGGGACAAACGCCGACGCGAAATTTATGCACTGCCTCCCGGCGCATCGCGGCGATGAAGTCACGGACGAGATTATGGACGGTGAGCGATCCATTGTTTTTGACCAGGCGGAAAATCGGTTGCACATTCAAAAAGCCATTCTTGTCAAGCTGATGGCCTAATTTTTTTAAAAAAATGAGGAGCGCGGAGCGCCTCGCGCTTCTACGAGAAGCTTGTCCAATGAATAGTCTCGATGATTCAAAAGTCAAAGCGGCTGCGATTCTAAATTTCTTCACGCAGTTGTTTTGGCTTTCTTTTATCCACCTCTCTACCTGACACTTTTTTGTAAACTGCATTTTCGACCCGTCGAAAGGCCCCGTTTTGTCATTCTGAAAGAATCTTTGTTATCGCCCAGTACAGATTATGCTCAAAAGTTTAAGGGGCGGATCAAAAAAGATGCTTCCAGCATGACAATTCCGGCCTTTTCGCCAGTTTTAGAAGCCTATACAAAAAGTGTCAGGTAGTGAGTTTCTACCTGAATATTTTCGAATTGTATGGAAAAACTGGAAGTCGTAAAGTTTGAGCCCGGTCTGGAAAAAGATTGGGACGAATTTGTAGACGTGTCGAACAACGGCACATTATTTCACAAGCGCGCGTTTCTAAACTATCACCCGCAAGATCGATTCATCGACGATTCTCTGCTGTTCTTTAAAAAAAGCAGTCTCTTTGCGGTATTGCCCGCGGCGGCGCGGCACGGCGATCCCGAAAAGTTGCTTGTGTCGCACCCGGGTTCGAGCTTCGGCGGATTTGTTTGCCGGCAAGACCTGTCGCTGAGAGACGCCACGAGGTTGATAAACGCGCTTAAAAAATACGCGGCGGCCCAGCATTACGGCGGAATCGATCTCACCCTGCCGCCTTCAATTTACCTGGAGCGGCCGAGCCATTACCTGGATTTCGCACTTTACCAAGCCGGGTTCCGTTACCGGAAACGGGAGCTTTCCAGCGTCATTCCGCTGGTCGTCGATGAACAAAACGTCCTGAAGCTTTTTTCGTCGGCGTCGCGGCGCGCCGTTCGTCGGGCGCAAAAATTGGGCGTAGAGGTGCGGATTGACGACAACTACCAGGCCTTCTATCAAATACTTCAAAACAATCTCAAGCTGCGCCATAACGTAATTCCCACTCACACCCTCGACGAATTAGAAAAGCTGGCGCAGTGGTTCCCTGAAGACGTTTTCTTGTTTTCGGCATACGTCGATGAGCGCATGGTTGGCGGCGTCACGCTTTTTAACGCAAACGCTCACGCGACATTGGCGTTTTACATCAGTCATGACGAAGCGTACCAAAAATATCGCGCTGTAAATCTCTTATTTTATGAAGTTTGCAAGTGGTGCGTCCAACACAAGTTCAAATACTTGGATTTTGGACTTTTCACCGTCAACATGGATCCGAATTGGGGACTGGGCAGGTTTAAGGAAGGGTTCGGCGCGCAAGGCGTTTTTCGTGATTCGATGAGGCTAGCATTGGTGAATAGATGAAACTTCTGTTTTCGGAACACAAATCCGATTATCCCAATTACATTTTCCCGTACGCGATTTGGGCCTTCCCTGAGCCTGGCGAAACGCCTGCGCAACTGTTTGCCAGCGGTTTTCTGCCCGCCTCCCGCGAGTTGGATCGTTTTTATATGTGTCGACATATCCGAATTGATTTGCAGCGCTTCAAGCCGTCATCGGAGAACAGGCGTATCTTGCGCAAGGGCGAGGGGGTTACGCATTCGCTTGTAAAGCGGGACGCGTTCGACTATTCAAAAGAACGGAAGGCTTTTTATAAAAACTATGCTGACATCAAATTCGGCAAAGACGTCATGACATTTGGCCGCCTGGATAGTCTGTTTAATTCGCCGATTACGTCGCATGTTCTCGTCTATCGGGATGAAGCGGCGGATCGCGAAATCGGCTCCGTGACGCTCTTTTTGCAGCCGCCGGGCTTCGCTTATTATTACTACTCGTTTTACGATCTCAATTATTATGCCCGCAACCTCGGCATGTTCATGATGACTTCAGCGGTTCAGTATTTTGCCGAGCATTGCTGCCGGTACATTTACCTCGGTTCCTGTTATTCTAGAAACGCCCTGTACAAAACGCAATTCTCAGGGGCGGAGTTTTTTAACGGCTACAGGTGGAGTCAAGACTTGGATGAGCTCAAGTACTTGATTCGTCGAGATTCGCGCTCGGTTTCACACCATTTGTTGGAAACCGAGGATTATCACAAAAAATTTTCCGAAGGCGGTCTCGACAGCTTGCCCTCGAAGACGCTTTTTTCAATGCGGGTTAAAACAGAGGTTTAACCGCTTTCGACTCTTCACCAGCTTCATCGACTGAATACAAATTGTCGAGAAATGAATCACCGTTTTCTGATCCCCTTTATTTTCTCTCCCCAAATTTCTGAGGCGGTTCACGCCGCCCTTTCCAATCACCCAAAATAGACGGAAATCATCGTCGCCAAAGTGGGACGAAAGCACTGTTCTTGCTGTCATTATGTGAGGATGAACCAGGATATTGTTTTGGAGCGGGATTCTATTTTCAGTGAGGGAGTCATGGCAAAAAATCAGCTCGTCAAGAATCGGTATAAATTGCTCAGAAAGATAGCGGAAGGCGGCTTCAGCGACGTTTATGAAAGCCTGGATACGCTGCTCGACAAGGTTGTTGCTGTAAAACGCATCAAACCGGAGGCTTCCGCGATTGGCGACGCTTTTGAAGTTTTGGAAAATGAAGCGCGAACGACCGCCAATCTCGAACACCGCAATATCGGGCAAGTCCTCGACTACTGCCGTGAAGCGGGGAAGATGTACATGATCATGTCTTTTATTAAAGGCATGGATTTGCACGACCTCATCCGCACAGCCGCTGCTATCAAAAAGCCGATTCCGTTTGACGTCGGCGCGCATATTATCGCTGAAGTCTGCAACGCGCTTTACTTTGCACACAACGCCACCGAGCAAACCGAAAACGGCTTCGTTCCGCTCCACATTGTCCACCTTGATATTTCGCCTGCGAACATCATGATCGCGTCGGACGGTTCCGTCAAAGTCATCGATTTCGGCGTGGCGAAAGTGCATTCCCGCCAGAAGGAAGCGCTGAAAAACGAAGGATTGCGCGGCAAGGTCAGCTACATGTCGCCGGAGCAAATCAGTGGTCAATATTTGGATCATCGATCCGATATTTTTTCGTTGGGCGTTGTTATGTACGAAGTTTTGACCGGCGAAAAGCCTTACGCCGGCCGGAAAATAACCCAGCTTATCGAAGAAGTTAAAGCGGCGAAAGTCACTTTTGATCGCCTGGCGGGCCATCCGTTGCCTTATGAATTACAAGCCGTCATACTTCGCGCCATTCAACGAAACCCGCAGGAACGCTACCAGACGGCGAAAGAGATGTTTGTGGAAATTGATCATTGGCTGCGACAAAACCGCTCGACGCGCATGCACGAAGCGATGGCGAAGTATGTTGAAGAGATGAAAATGTTCCAGAAAATGACCGTGAGTAAAGAGCGTACTGCGGAAGATTCTAGAAAAACGGTTTTTGTCCACTCAAACGAATCGAAAACGCCAAGCGCTGTCACGGCGGATGATCCGGAACCCGAGATTGAAGATGACGAGAAAACGCTGTTTGTTTCGGCGCAAAATTTCTCCGACGCATCTGAAAAAATAAAGTCAAAAGAACCTGCTCCCGCTGACGAAAGCGATGGCGACGAAAAAACAATGTTCTGGAGCGGCGAAGAAAACCAAAATGAAAAAGATAAAGCCCCGGAGCTTGAAACCGAAAAGACGCTGTTTTTAGACGCGCAGGCTTTGGAGAAAGCGTCTGCGAAAACCGAGACTGAACCGGCAAGTCCTCCATCGGATGACGCTGATGACAAAACGCTGTTCTTGCAATCTGACGAAGCGGAAACAGAGCAAGCCACAACTCAAAAAGGGGTTGAGCCGCAAGATGCGAATAATCGAGAAAGCAGCCGTTCAACCGCGGGGCTAAAGACGAAATATGCGGAGTTGAGCAAAGCCGTCGCTGGATACGCCAAGAGAACGCGGGCCGCTTGCAGCAGTTTTGTTGGGAACTTCAAGAACCAAAAGCTGCCTCGATTTTTTGACCAATGCCGGTCGATTTACTCTCAGTACTCAAGAGTTATCTTATCAGCCGCTGCAGGCTTGGCCGTCTTGCTGCTTTTGATTGTTTTCTGGCCTTCGCCAAAAGAGCAGCCGTTACGTTATTTCGCCGTCGAAATCCAGACGGACAATCCGGAAGCGGAAAAATTCGTTTTCGCCAGTTTTGGCGACCGAACAACTCCGCTTCGCGCGGATTCGCTTCTTGCCGGAAGCTATATTGTTGAAGCGCGTTTGGGCTCAATCGTGCGTTCCCGGCCTGTGAAACTCGACTCAGCGAGCGAAAATACAACGCATGTTTTTCTCGCATTTAACACGACGCTCTCCTTCGACGCGAACGTTCCCGAAGCGGCCGTTGAAATCAACGACAGTCTTCACCATTTGACGACGCCCTTTGACACGACCGGCGTTTTTCAGGGCGAAATGCGCGTGCGTATGTTCACGGAAGGCTTCGATACGCTCAGCGTGATTTTCACGGTCGGCTCTTTGGAAGGCGATGATTCTTCACATGTTCGTCAATTCTCCGCGCCCAACGGCGGTTATCGCATTGTCGGGTCTTTTTATAAGACGCTTCGTCTCAAAACCATTCCGGCTAATGCTTCGGTTTTTAAAATTGACGAGGCGGATACTTCGACAATTGACCTTGCCGCAGATGGAAAAAACATTTTGCTCCCGGCGGGAGAACATCAGCTCTTGCTGCGTCGGGACGGATTTATTGATGAATCTATCAACGTCAAAGTTGCGGCTTCACGCAAAAAGTTCATTGCAAAATCCATCACGCTTGCCCGTGAGATCGAAGTTCACGCTGGTCGCGGCGCGCGAGTGATTCAAGTGCTTGGAGCGAACGAGCAGGCTATCAGCAGACGAGTCGTTGCTCTTCCGTCTACTTTCAAATTGCGGGCGAGAGCGCACAAGCTTTTCATTGTTCGACCGGGATATATCGATTCCTTGATCACGATAAAGGCTGAAGAGTTTGGCGTTAAAAATATAAGCCTGCAGCGCCAGCCTGAGGGCGTGGCGGTGAAATTGGTTGACCACAGGACAGGAAAGCCGGTTTATGCAGGACGCGTCGGCTATTTTCAGGGGGAATTGAGCGAGCTTGGCGAAAGAGAATATAAGTGGATGCACGTGAATTCGGCTGGAAGTTATTCATTTCCGCTGCAAGAATTTGAACCGGGAAAAAATTACGTTTTCCGAGGAGAAAGTCCCGAATATGGCTATGGCGCAAAGACGCTTTCAGTCACGCTTTCCGACAAGCCCCAACAAGCGGTAGAGTTAAGGATCATCAAATTTAAAAAATAGCACCTGGCGATTTCAAGAACATGCAGATAGACGTTCATGCAGCGACTGATCCCGGACGGCTCCGCGAGAGAAACGAGGACAGTTTCGGAATAGACAAAAAGAGCGGTCTCGTCGTTGTTTGCGACGGAATGGGCGGACACCGGCGCGGCGATGTTGCCAGCCAAACGGCGGTTGCGGTGATAGAAAGCGTTTTCAGTGACGCCGAGAAAAGCCGGCAGAGCGTTCGGTTTGAAGGACAGTCCGAATTACCTGTGGACGCGCAGTTACTCGTCCACGCAGTGAAAACGGCCAATTCTCACCTGTACGAATTATCCAAAAATCAACAAGTACTCAAAAAAATGGGGACGACCGTCGTTGCGTTGTTGCTGAAAGACGGTTTTTTTGTCGCCGTCCACGCCGGAGACAGCAGGATTTACAGACTGCGAAACGGCAATTTGCAACAATTGACGAAAGATCATTCACTCGATGAAACCCACTCTCACGGCAAACGCCGTCATTTGATTACGCGAGCGCTGGGCATGGAGCCGTCGGTAAGGCCGGACGTCTTGGTCAATGAATTGCGAGAAAATGACCGATTTCTTTTGTGCTCGGACGGCTTGAGCAATTATGTTCGGCGGCACATTCTGCTGGAAGTTTTGCTGGAAAACAAGTCGAACAAGGCGGCGTCTAAAAAGATGATTGCGGCTGCGAACGCCAACGGCGGGAGAGATAATATTACAGCGGCGCTGGCGACCGTCACGCAGGTAACGAACCATAGCGCGGGCGGTTTTCCTCGGCAGCAGAAAATTGTTCAGTTAGGCGAAACGCTGACTTCCGCACAAGGCTTTTCCTCAGTGACGGGCGCAAGATCGTCACATGCGCCAACGGCGGCGAATGCGCCGGCGCATCTCAAAACCAAAGCAAATAATAAATCGCGAAAAGTCTTGATGGTTGCAGCCTATCTTGTGCTGGCAATCTCGATCACTGCGTTTTTGTTTCAGAAAGAGATTTCTCAAATGATGCGCGGTTTCTCCGGCCGGCCCGACGCCGCCAAATCTCAGGTTTTACAAGAGAAAAAGATTTTGCTCGTCTGCACGGATGAAACGTTTAAAA
>CAXHAT010000223.1:0-11571 GCA_964014485.1 uncultured Deferribacteres bacterium | reverse complement strand
CAAGCTCTTTTGATCATTTTTCCTTCACCTCCCTACGAATTCTCGACGCTTGTCGAGCTGAATTCACGCTTGTTTCTCAAAATATGAAACCATGGCGCGTGTGAATCAAGCGTTTTGCGAACCGATGAACCCGGCAAGCGTTTCGCGTTCGACGCATTGACATTTACAAGCGGTTTCGCTAGGTTGAAAATGATAAACGGAATTTGTGAAGACAGGTCTCGTTGGTGGAGATTCGAACGCTCTTATCGGATTCTCACAAACTCAAACAACTTCAGAAAAGGGAGGCGAACGCATGAAGAAGCTTAAGGCGTTTGCGGCGGTACTGGTCATTTTGCCCGCATTGGTTTTTGGGCAGGCTGCAGAACCAGTCGACCTGCAAATGATTAAGAAAATCAAGATGGAAGGCTTTGATAACTCTCAGGTTATGGACATTGCCTGGCATTTAACCGAGCTTTACGGGCCGCGACTTTCAGGCTCGCCAATGCTGCACAAATCGCTGGAATGGAGCCGCGACAAGCTCGTGGAATGGGGTCTGGAGAATGCTGACCTGGAAGCGTGGGGTACGTTTGGACGCGGCTGGTCAACGGAAGGTTATTCGATAGAAATGATCGAACCGAGCTACGTCAACATGACCGCTGCGCCGAAAGCCTGGACCGCCGGGACGGACGGCGTCATCACTGGAACGCCTGTTTTGGTTAATCTCCAGAGTATAGATGACCTCAAAGAATATGAAGGCAAACTTGGCGGCAAAATCGTACTTCTCGGGCGACCTGAATCGCCGGAAACGGCTTTTGAAGTCATGGCGAGCCGACACGATCATGAAGGGCTGCAAGACCTCGCAATGTCGACCGAAGCGAGCAGCCGGGGCGGATTTGGCAACAGCGAACGTTTCAGGCGCTTTCGCGAACGCCGGGCTTTGATGAACAGTGCGAACGCCATGTTTAAGAGAGACGGGGTCAAATTGCTGCTGGAAGCAAGCGGTCGCAATTATGGCGTTGTTCGTCTTGGCAGCGGCGGCTCAAGAAATATGGGCGCCGAGCCGGGAATGCCGCAAATGGTTCTGGCGGTCGAGCATTATAATCATCTGGCGCGCCTGTTGGAGAAAAAGGCAGACGTGAAGCTGCGGGTCAAAATCGAAAATCAATTCCACACCGAGGATTCGCTTGGCTACAATGTCGTCGCGGAAATTCCGGGAACAGACCGAAATTTAAAGAAAGAGTTGGTGATGTTAGGGGCGCACATCGATTCCTGGCATCCTGGCACCGGCGCAACCGACAACGCGTCCGGCACTTCGGTCATGATGGAAGCCGTCCGGATTTTGAAGACGATTGACGCACAGCCGAGGCGCACGATTCGAATCGCTTTGTGGACGGGTGAAGAACAAGGACTGCTAGGCTCGCGCGGTTATGTGGGCAAGCATTTTGGCGATCGTCGCACGATGGAGCTTATGCCCGACCACGAAAATTTTTCCGCCTATTACAACATGGACAACGGCACGGGGAGACTGCGCGGCGTTTACATGCAAGGCAATGACGCCGTTCGCCCGATTTTTGAAGCCTGGCTGCGCCCGTTCCACGATTTGGACGCCACGACGCTGACGATTCGCAACACCGGCGGCACGGATCATCTGGCCTTCGACGCGGTCGGGCTGCCGGGCTTTCAATTCATTCAAGACCCGATTGAATACCGTACGCGGACGCACCACACGCATTTGGACACGTACGATCATTTGATTGAGAGTGACTTGAAGCAGGCGGCGGTCATCATCGCGTCGTTTGTTTACCACACCGCGATGCGTGATGAAAAGCTTCCGCGCAAACCATTGCCCAAACCGCGCGTCAATGGTCGCAGAACCTCGCCGTAATTTTAAAAGATTATGATTCTGGTAGAGACGCGATGCATCGCGTCTCTACAAATCTCTTAATCAGCACACTTTTTAATCAGCAACCGCAATTCGAGCTCCAAATCTTTTGGCTGCCGTGTAGGTTCCCCCGGGTCTTTTTTGCGAATATTATTGAAAATTTTAGTGAGGACTTTTCGTTGATCGTTTCCAAGGCGGGAAGTGATTCCCGCTTTCTTGTTTTCGTCTGAAAGATTGATTCTCATCCGACGACTATGCGCAAGATTGCGAATGCTGATGTAGTGCAAAAGTGCACGATCGAGCAGCACCCACGGGAAGTTCTTGTTTTGATGCGGCCCGATTTTTAGAATTTGCGAACCCTTCACAAACTTTTTCAGCGTCTCAATGCTGGCCAAACGCTGGTTTGAGTAAAACATCACCGATCCCGCGCCAAGCGCCCCCCCCACTAACGTCCCCATAAAAAAAGAACTGCCCCCAAGCGTTGCGTCCATCGCTCCGCCAACGGTGGCGCCGGCGAAAGCGCCGATTCCCACGAGTTGTTTGTAGGTCAGGCCCAACATGCTCCAGGTCGTTTCGGCGAACAGATCTTCGTCAAAGATCGGTTTTGCGAGTTCCGAATCTTGCACCTCGATTTTGTGGTGCTGGTAAAGTTTTTCGATGTTTCGCCGCGCTTTTTTTTCGTTGTCGCGCAAGGCGTCGTGAAATTCTCGTTCCAGCTTTAGGCGGTAATCTTCCGCACGTTCATACCGCTCGATCACAAGCTCGCGAACGAAAGTCAGTTGCTCGCAAATCATTTTGGCGATGGTGTAAATTGCCGCGCGTTCTCTTCTTTCCCAATCGCCTTTCAGGAATTTTATCGCCGCTTCAAGGTTTGGCCGCCAGGGTTCGTGCAGCTCACGAAACGATTCCAGCAGGCGAATCCGGTCGCGAAAACCGACAAAATGGGCATTGAATTTCCGGACGATGCTGAAATACTGATCCAGCGCAGGCTGCCAATCTGAAGTATAATCGCCCGCGCCGATTTGGTTGATGAGCGCCATGCGCGGCTGACCCGTCCAACGGAGAATTTCCATTTCCGCCTCATAATTCCGGCGAAAAGGCTTGGCGCCGTCGACGACATAGAGCACGCCCGCGCCCGCCATGATCGGCTTCAGCAAACGGCATTCATCGACAAAGTCGTCAGTTCCATCAAATTTTTTGAGAAAATTTTTGATTACTTCGCGCCGGTTGGCGGCGGAAACTTCATGAGCCTGCATCCACGCCAGGGCGCGCGGCGCTTGCTGAAAGCCCGGCGTATCGATCAATGTCAGGAGCGTTTGGCCGTCCACCCGAACCGGGAATTCGCGACAATGAACCGTCGTTCCTGCGCCGCTTTCAATCAAAACGGAATCGTCTTCCGTGAGTGTGGAAACGATGCTTGACTTGCCTTTGTTGACGCGACCAATAACGGCGAAGGCGGGATTTACTGCGTTCATGCTGCCTCAGTCGCTGCTTCAATGCGAAGGTAAGGGTCTTCGAGAGCGGCCAACGCGTCCCGCCAAATTTTCCAGTCGGTACTGTCTGGCGGTTCCAGGAAACCCTCGTTTGAAGGATTCACCAACGCGATGATAATCGCACGTTTTTGCGACAATTTTTGGCGCAGCAATTTTATAAAATAAAGTATGGCCTTGCTGGGCGCTTCCCAGGATTCGGCGAAAATGACCACGGGGTGCGGCTTCTCCAATTTCCCGTTCTGAGATAAGTTCGCTGCGGTTTTTTCGTCGGCGAGAGCATCAAAGCCGCCGGCCTCTTGCAGGCTTAAGGCGCGCATCCCAAACCGTTCTTTCAGCAACTGTTCTATTTGTGGGTGCTCGATACTCATTTCTCCCCAAACGATGACCTCGCAGCTTTTGTCTCTGGACATAGCCTTCGACGGCGAGCTTGGGTGCGGCAATACTTTGCGCTTAACCTCTTTAACCAATGGCGCCGTCTCGACGATGGGTGTGGTCATACGCTCGTAGAGCGCGTCCAATTCAGCGGAATCTAACGGCATGCGGCGGAGCAGATATTTGTAGCGCCCTTCGGCGAGTGCGAGCATGACGATGCGCGGCAAAAGTCCGTAAATTCCAAGGCACATGACCAAAAACGACCACCATGCGCCCACAGCCTGCGGATCAGTGATCGCGCCGGTGGTTTGATAATCGCCCTCGATGCGAAAATAGCGGGTGTTGCTAACCAACGCTTCGGTTGGCGCGGCGTCTGGAGCTAACGCTTCCCACGGCGCAGCCAAAGTGCTGACGATGGAGTGAAACGTTTTGGATTCGATTTGCAGCGTGGTGTTCCAGGCAAAAGCGAGGTCTGAGAAAAAGACGAGATAAAGGCAGGTGAGCAGCGCCCCGGCATTAAATGCGACGCTAAATCTCTGCGTCAGGCCCATCACAAGCCAGCGCTCAAGCGACCGGTAAAGTCCGTAACGAGAGCGCATTCTGGAGAAAACTTCTCTCAAAGAACGGCTTTTTTCTGAGTTTAATTGCGGCAAATTGCGGGCGAAAATGTTGCCCATAAAAAAGCCAAACTCGCGCACCAGCTTCAAAAATTCGTTTCTTCCAGGGACATATCTTGCGACTGCGCCGGGTAGAATATTGAAAACAAGCAGAATCAGAAAGAGCGCTTGCAGAAAAACGAAGGCGGCCAGGAAATGAACAATATTGACGGGGTACGTGCCGTCGAACGACAGCACGGTTGAAGCGGCGGAGACGCCTGCAATGAATCCAAAAGCGATAAAAAGAATCTTCAGCCAACGAAAAACCCGCTCCACAAAAGCGCCGGGCTTTTCAGCATCGTCGGAGGGGAAGCCGGACAGCCATTGCCGCACGGCCTGCGGACGCGTGAGTCGCTCAACGCCGTGCTTGAGCGCCGTTTCGCGATCTCGTTTGGCAAGTTCAACCGGCGTCAGTTCGCGATCTGCAAAAAGCTGCGATTCCATATCTATTATTTCGGAAAGCGTGAGGGAATCTTTCATTCAGTCTTTTTATTACTATTCAGTTAACCAACCGGCTTGCGGCATTCAGTATCGAGCAACTCTGACAGGGTTCCGAACCCTGTCAGAGTGAGAAGTTGCTCAGAAGCTAACCAACTGAGCTTGCGGTTCTGATCTATTATAACTCCGGAGTCAAACACTTCAGCGTTGGCTTGAACCCTGGCGACGATGAATCTTTGCACTCCCGGAGCTCGTTGCGCCCTAAACGATTATTTCTGCTGGCTTTGAAAATACCGACAAAATGCTGTGATTTCAAACATTTTATGAAAGTTTATTTTTTATTGGAGACGGGGCGTCTTGACTCGAATTGTTTCGAGACGTATTCTTCTCCCGGTTTTTTGATGCAAAATGAGAAATAGAATGAACTCGCTTATTTCAAACAAAAACATTCTGAACTACCTGGTCGAACTGCTTGTCGTTTTTGCCGGCGTTTCCATGGCCTTTTTGCTGGAGAGTTGGAGCGATGAGCAGAAGAATCGCCGTCTTGAAAAAGAGTATTTGCAAGATTTTCGAGCTGACATTATCAACGACATACAAGCATTCGACGAAATAATCGCAACCAATGATTCCGGCCTTCTGAAATTGACAAATCATTTCAGAACGCGATCAGAAAATGAAAGCTCTAAAGACAGCCTCTTTTCGTTGCTTTTGCTGATGAATAAGCTGGCTCCGTTTTCAATCAAACCGGTGACATACGAGGCGATCACCGGCAGCGGGCAGCTCAATCTCATTTCGAACCACAAGTTGAAAACGCAAATTGTGCAATATTATCAGAAGCACGAAACGGCGCATTTGCTGGACAAAATAACGACTGATTTTGTCCAGGATTACGTGTTCCCGTTTTTGTTTGAGCACACGAGTTTTTACCCGACCAAAGTCGTTCATTCGGAAGCGTTTGATCATCGCGCTGAAAACCTGCTTGGCGGCTATTACACAGTTTCAAAACAGAATGTTCAGTTTTACAAAGCATTGAAAAAAGAAGCCGCGTTGCTTCAAGAGTTGATCGAGTCGGAATTGAAAATGGATTTTACGGAATTGGAGACTGATTCATGAGGAGCGAGAAAGCGGCGGATAAACAACTGAATCTCATGCCTGTACCTGAAAAAATCAGTTTTACATCAGGCAAATTCAGGCTCAACGACGCCTTCCAAATGACAATCGTCGGTTCGCCGCACGAAAGACTGTACGACGCGGCCACGCGCACCCTGCGCCGTCTGGATGAACGCGCCGGCGTTTTTCTTAAGCAAGGATTTGTGACGCCGCAGGAGGCGCCGGAAATGGGAGCAATGATCATTAGCTGCGCGCGCCCCGGAGTTGTCAAGTTGCACGAAGACGAATCGTACTCCTTGACGATTTCAAGCGATCAAATTGGTCTGGCGTCTGAGACGGATCTCGGTGCGATGCACGGCCTGCAAACATTGTTGCAACTGCTCGCCGCGGATGAAAACGGTTACTATTTTCCGGCGGTTGAAATTGCTGACAAGCCTCGTTTTCCGTGGCGGGGCTTGATGATGGACGTCTGCCGTCATTGGCTGCCGATAGACGTTATCAAACGCAATATCGACGGTATGGCGGCGGTAAAAATGAACGTTTTGCACTTACATTTGACCGAAGATCAAGGCTTTCGTGTTGAGTGCAAAACGTTTCCGAAACTGCACGAACTTGGTTCGGACGGCAACTATTTTACCTATGAACAAATCCGCGAAATCATCGCTTATGCAGACGCTCGCGGCGTACGCATCGTGCCGGAATTTGACATGCCTGGCCATGCCACGAGTTGGTTGGTCGGGCGTCCTGAGTTGGCAAGTCAGCCTGGCCCGTACGAAATTGAACGCGGGTACGGAATCAAAGACCCGTCGTTTGATCCGGGAAAAGAGAGCACGTACAAACTTTTGGAACAATTTTTTGCTGAAATGGCCGCGCTGTTTCCGGACGAATACCTGCACATTGGCGGCGATGAAAATAACGGGAAGCACTGGGACAAAAATGCTGAACTGCAAAAGTTCAAAGCTGCGAAAGGCCTCAAAAACAACAACGATCTGCAGACTTATTTTAATAAACGATTGCTTGAGATTTTGACCAAGTGTGAAAAAAAGATGGTCGGCTGGGATGAAATCTTACAAGAAGGCATGCCGAAAAACATCGTAATTCAATCCTGGCAGGGCAAGAAAGCGCTGGAAGATGCTGCGCAACAAGGCTATTCGAGCATCCTTTCCAATGGTTATTACATCGATTTAATTCAGCCGACGAGCTTCCACTACAAAAACGATCCTTTGCCCGCGAAATCAAAACTTTCCGATGATGAGAAAAAACGCGTTTTGGGCGGCGAAACGACAATGTGGGCCGAGCTTGTCACGGTTGAAAATATCGATTCGCGCATTTGGCCGCGCACCGCCGCGATTGCCGAACGCCTGTGGTCGCCAAGCTCCGTCAACGATGTGGGGGACATGTACCGCCGATTAGACGTGATCAGTTTGCAGCTTGAGTCGCTGGGTTTGACCCATGAAAAAAACTATGAAATGATGCTGCGTCGTTTGGCAAACCGCCGAGACGTTGAGCCGCTGCGCGTTCTCGTGGACGTCTTGGAGCCGATTAAAATTTACACGCGACACACGCATCGTGATTACCGAAGTTTCCACCCATTCACTCGCGTTGTCGACGCAGCGCAGCCGGACGCCAAGGCGGCGCGGGAATTTCGCAACGATGTGACGCTGTGGCTCAACAATTTAGCTGACGAAGATTTGCGCTCTAGTCTGAAAATGAGATTCTCGGAATGGGAATCAAATCATGCTCGGCTATTACCGATCATCAAAGAGTCGCCTGTTTTAAAAGAGATTGAATCGATGTCGGAAGATTTGTCGAAAACTGCTTCGATTGGTCTGCAAGCGCTGAAAGCAGTAGGGGCAGGGCGGTCTCGCGGCAAGAATTGGTTCGAGACCAACGCGAAGATTATTGAAAAAGCGAAGCAGCCGCGCGGCGAGACGGAATTGATGATTCTGAAGGGAATTGAAAAATTGATGAAAAAGGTAAAATAATGGAAACGCGTCAAAAAACGCTGCCGATCGTTTGCTCGCTTGACTCTCAAGAGTTGCAAGATCGCAAGGAAACGACTTTAAAAACGCTCTTCGAGAAGGTTCAAGAGACCAAGCGTTTGGCCGGTGGAATTGCATTCCGTTTTGAGGCTTCGGACGGACTGCTTGCGAGCATTGTTGAGGTGATAAACAAAGAGAGAAAATGTTGCCGGTTCCTGGACTTTCAACTGCAAGTTACCGCCGACGAAGGCCCGGTTTGGCTGACTTTGTCCGGCCCCGAAGGCGCGGTTCCGTTTCTTGAAGAAATTTTGGGCGCAAAATAAACGATGACAAGAGAACGGCGGCTAAGCTTCTGCATAACTCCTTCCAGGGTGGGGCTGTCTCAAAACATAATATTTTTGGAGTGCGACACAAAATGTCGTAGGGGTTCAAAATTTTGACCCCCTACATTTGGTATGTCATTCATTCAGAGACCATGCTTTTTGGACAGCCCCCACTTTGATCGTTGCGAATGACAGTAAGCCACACGCACACGCTGAAGCGTTTAACTTTGGAATTGCTTCCGGCCAAGACTACAAGCGCTGCCAATGCAAAATCCCATCATTTCAATCATCCAAATCAACGCGGATTATTTGAACGCCGTCGCGGCCTGAACCGCTTTTTGCCAGCCAGAGTATAGCGCTTCACGATCCGTGTCGTTCATTTGAACCTGAAAGCTTTGCTCGATTTCCCAGTTTTCTGAAATTTCATTTTTACTTTTCCAGAATCCAACGGCCAAGCCCGCCAAATAAGCGGCTCCGAGCGCCGTTGTCTCCTGCACAACCGGGCGCTCCACGGTAACGTCGAGTATGTCCGCCTGGAATTGCATAAGAAAATCGTTCGAAGTTGCGCCGCCGTCTACGCGCAGTTTTTTCAGGTTTAAACCGGAGTCGCTTTCCATCGCAGCGAGAACGTCGCGCGTTTGGTATGCCAGCGATTCCAGCGTCGCGCGCACGAAATGGTCTTTGGTCGTACCGCGCGTAAGGCCAAAGACCGCGCCGCGTACGTCGCTGTCCCAGTAGGGCGCGCCAAGCCCGACAAACGCAGGCACCACATAAACGCCGTCCGTCGAAGCGACATTTTGGGCGAGCCGCTCCGATTCCCGGGCGTTTTCAAAGAGCTTCAACCCGTCGCGCAGCCATTGTATTGCGGCGCCGGCCACAAAAACGCTGCCTTCCAGAGCATACTCAACTTTTCCGTCCAATCCCCAGGCCAGCGTTGTCAGCAAGCCGTTTTGGGAAGGCACCGGTTTTTCCCCGGTGTTCATCAACATAAAACAACCCGTGCCGTAGGTGTTTTTGGCCATGCCGATTTCAAAACACGCCTGGCCGAAAAGCGCCGCCTGTTGATCTCCCGCGACTCCGGCAATAGGCACGGACTGTCCCAATACTTCGCTGGAGACTTCAGCATAAACCTCGCTCGACGATTTGACCTCCGGCAGCATCGAGCCGGGAACAGTGAAAATTTCTAATAACTCGTCGTCCCATTTCAGGTCATAGATGTTGTAGAGCAGGGTGCGTGAGGCGTTACTGTAATCGGTGACATGAGCTCGACCGCCGGAAAGTTTCCAAATCAGCCAAGTGTCAATTGTCCCGGCCAGCAGATCGCCGCGCTCGGCTTTTGTCCTTGCGCCGTCTACGTTTTCCAGAATCCATCGGATTTTCGAAGCAGAAAAATAAGCGTCGACAACCAGGCCGGACTTGTCGCGGATTTTTTGTTCGAGGCCCTGTGCTTTAACTTCGGCGCAAATTTCGGCGGTTTGGCGGCTTTGCCAAACGATGGCGTTGTAAACCGGCTCTCCTGTATTTTTGTCCCAAACAACCGTAGTTTCTCGCTGATTGGTTACGCCAATTGCGGCAATGTTGTCGGCGTTTAAGTTTTGTTTTTTCAGCACTTCTCGCATGACCGACTTTGCGCTTTCCAAAATTTCATCGGCGTCGTGCTCCACCCAGCCGGGTTTTGGGAAATGCTGAGTAAACTCCTGCTGCGCCACGGCGGTGATTTTTGCATTTTTATCAAACAAAATGGCTCTTGTGCTCGTGGTGCCCTGATCTAACGCGAGAATGTGGGAAGGCATGGCAAGTTCCTTTTTCGGGTGCAAACAACATGTTTTGTGCAATGATAAATCCGGCGTTTCTTATTCGCAAGCGATTGCCGCCAACAGACTCGACGCATTGTCGTCACGAGAAATTGTGATCATAAAGAGATTGCGCACATGTGCTGATTTTTGTACAATACCGCCATGAAAACTCGCAAAAAACGCCTTCTCGCCCGCAAAAGTCGACGGGTTTACATTGCCGCTTACTTGATGGCGCGGCTGTCTTCCGCCGTTGAAATTTCAAAGCTGATCGCCGCGCGGTTTCGAGCAAAACCGGTAAGTGTGGAGGTCGAGCGGTTGGATCGCGCGTGTGATCATGGGTGCTGGCGCTTTACGGAGGAGCGAGATTATTTCATTTCCACAACCCCGGAAAAAATCGTCGTTTACGCAACGCCGAAAAAAGTCTACAATTAAAAACTTATGTTACGCGTTCAACGTTTCGGGCGACCAATATAATACTGCAAGCTGTTTTTGATTCTCATTAGCTCCGCTCTTCAGAGCGGAGATTCCAGAAGGCTTGCCTTCTTCTCTCTTCCGCCGCGCCGGTGCGGCGGAAGAGAGGATCGCGGGCGTTTCACATGTCACCGGGCTGAAGCCCGGCGCTAATGAGATGATGCTGCGCTTAAGCTTCAGGAATTGTATTGGCGTGCGTAACATCAGTTAAAAATTTGAATTTTGAGACGGAGGAGTGTTAAAATGTCTGAATATCGCATAGAAACGGATTCTTTGGGAGAAGTTCAAGTGCCCAAAAGCGCTTACTACGGCGCGCAATCGAAACGTGCGTTGGACAATTTCCCGATCAGCGGGCGCAAAATGCCGCGGGAGTTTATTCGCGCTATGGGCGTGATCAAAGCGGCGGCGGCGGAGGCGAACATCGAGCTTGGATTATTGGAAGAGAAGCTAGGCAACGCGATTATTCACGCGGCCAGCGAGGTGATCGACGGAAAGTTCGACGAGGACTTTGTCGTCGACGTCTACCAGACCGGCTCCGGCACCTCGACGAACATGAACACCAACGAAATTATTGCCAACCGCGCCATTGAAATTCTTGGCGGCGAAATCGGCAGCAAAAAGCCCGTGCATCCGAATGATCACGTCAACATGGGGCAATCCAGCAACGACGTCATTCCGACGGCGCTGCATATTTCAGCGCTGGAAAGTCTGAGAAACGATCTTCTGCCCGCGCTTGAATATTTACACAAAGCGCTGGACGCAAAAGCGGCGGAATTTGATGACGTTGTGAAAATTGGCCGCACACATTTACAGGACGCGGTGCCGGTACGGCTTGGGCAAGAATTCAGTGGCTACGCTTCGCAGATTCAGCACGCCATTGCGCGCATCAACGGCGTTTTTCCGCATTTGGCGGAGCTGGCGTTGGGCGGAACTGCTGTCGGCACAGGCTTGAACACGCCAAAAGAATTTCCCGGCGTTGCAATCGCGAAAATTTCACGTCGAACCGGCGTTGAGTTTACCGGCTGTCTCTTATACACATCTGACGCTGCCGACGAGCTTCTTGGTGTAG
>CAXHAT010000222.1:0-11742 GCA_964014485.1 uncultured Deferribacteres bacterium | reverse complement strand
AGTTGCTGCGTAATCAGCGTGTCGCAGTCGTCTATGCGAGACTCGCGCCACTCTTTTCGCACCGCCTTAATGTCGTAACAAATCTGCATCGTCGACACATTTTCCTGCTGCGCCAACTCTGCGCGACTCACGCCGCGGAGCACGGCTTTCATGACCCGTGCTCGCCGAGCCTCCACCTCTCGCTTGGTAAATTTCTTTCCGGTTTGTCCAGGCATTTTAACCTCTCGTCGCTTTCTTTCCCGTCAAGTTCTCCCACCGCTGTACGATGACGTCACAATATTGCGGGCTGATATCCATGCCGTAACACTTGCGCCCCAGTTGCTCGGCGGCGATAAATTGCGGGCCTGAACCCGCAAACGGTTCATACGCAATTTCTCCTTTTTTTAGATGTTTGACAATAGGTATTTCAAATAGCTTGACGGGTTTAGGCGTTGAGTGATTCCATTCCTTTCTTTCTGCGTTAGGAACACCGTCCACCTCCCATACGGTTGTCTGCGTTCTTTCGTTGTTGCCTAGACCATAATCTGGTGGAGTGTTTCCGCGCTCGGGTCCATCTCCGTCCTCAAGTGGCCGTCGATGACTTCCAGACCGCCATTCTCCGTCTCGCGCGCAATCACCGCGCCCGCAAAACCAACCTCCCGCAATACCGCCGACATCGCCTTGCGCTGGCCCTCCGGGTGAGTACGCCAGTTCTGCGCATGCGCCTTCAACTCACTCGCCCGAACGCGGCGAAACTCTTTCACCCTGTCTCGCCATGGCGGCGGTGTAGAATCGGCTTTTTTCTTTTTACCCATATAGGTATTTCCCTGCGGCCCTCAGTAAAGCCGACTCTGCGACCGAAAAAAAGGCGGGCCTGGGTGAAAGCAATCCCCTATGAAAAATCACGTTTTTGGCCCCCCCTGACCGGTCACTGCATGTCCCGCATGGAAGTCGCCGGCCACACCGCGGGGCATGTGTGCCTGCGATGTTGCAGCATGCGCGGCATACGCCTGTACAGCAACAACACGATGCAGCGCTGAAATAACCTGCCCTACATCAATGCCATTATACACAAATGCTAGCTGTGTTCTATCTACTTCATCCACAGATGAATCCGGCGTAATTCCAGCAGAAAAACGCCGCATCCACGGTAGACGCCGCGTTGCGATGGCGGATCTCCGGCGTGCTTGGGTGTCTATTGCCATTACGTCGCGGCTCCGCTAACAAAGGTCGTCCCGTCGTCACTGGTGGCATGCGTGGTCAGATTGGCAGTGTCGCCGGAGTTGCGCAGGTCCACACTGTCGCTGTCCGAATTGACCTCGTTGACTGTCCATGCTCCGAAGTAGCCAATCCACGTGACAACGCTAGCCGTTCCCAGTACGGGGATCGCGCTCGGATCGGCGGGTACGACTAGATCAAGACCCGTCGATGCGAGCGAGTAGCCTGTTTTGCTCCCAGCGGCCACCACCACGCCGTCTGTACCCGTGTCGGCCAGGATCGAGTCGACGTTGGTGTCAATGGTATCAATCTTGGAGTCGAGGGTCGTTCCGGTATCAACGAGGATAGCGTCAATAATCAGGTCAAGCCGCCCACCGTTAGTCCAGTCACCTTGCAACTCGTTGGTGTCGGCCACAATCGCGGCAAGCTGCGTGCTGTTGGCGTCCATCTCGGTGCGGACGTTGGCCGCGGTGTGCGTCGAGAATCCGGTAGCGGTGATCCAGGCCGAGTCGCCGCGGTCGCGCACCGCCTGGAGCGAGTCAGTAGTGTTGACGAAATCGTCCCAGTCGGCGGTGGCCGAAGCACTCACCAGCTTGGCGACAATCGAGTTGTCTGTTACGTCCGCGCCGACGACCGCCGCGGACACCAGGTGATCGAGGCCGATGGCCGCAAGACGGGTGTCAATATCTCCAGTAGACAGGTCGTTGAGGCCGGAAATCAAACCCGGTATGGTGGTCGCTGTGTCCGTAAGAATATTGTCTACAATGCCGTCCACCGTGTCGATCTTGCTCTCAATTGTTACCTGGTTTGAAGCTGTCCCATAATTCGCCGCCACCAGTGTTCGAGCCTCCATCTCGGCATTGGTGGGTCCGTCGTAATCGCTGAGCGCCGTATCGCAGGCCGCATTAATTTGGTCAGTGGCGTCTACCCCTTCAATCTCCTTCACATCGCCATGCACGTGCCCATCTGTCTCGATACCCATCGCTGGAAAATTAGGAGGTCGCGTGTAAATCACGTTGGACGGCAACGCCACCACCTGCACGCCCGCCGTGGAAGATTCGGGATAGAACGTTAATTTATCGCCGTTAGTTTCGGCTTGCGTGAGGTCGAATCGATACTGGCCGTCTTCGACTTCGCTAGGGTTAGTGTCGTTAGAAGCCGATTGCGTACCGTCATCGTCTTGCTCGATCTTGCAAGTGATATTAGCCGCGTCGCCGGTTACCCGGTCGCCAGCGTCCAGCGAGGCATGGCCGGCGTCGGCGAATGCCAGCACGGTCAGTTTTTGCGAGCCCGTATTCTTGAACATCTACAAAGCCCCCTGCTGCGCGTAGTAATACTGGAAGGGGAAGCTAGTCGTTGCCGCCGAAATTTTCACCAACGGCGATTGCACGCGGTTCAGCACAGTCGGATAGCCGTTGATTGTTTCATGGTACAGTGATTTTGCTTCTGAGTCTGCGAGAAAGTCATTGAAAAATTTGACGTGTCTGACCAATCCAGTAAATTGCTTGTTGCTTGTACTGGCAGAATCCCAACCAATTAAAAGAGTGTCGGAAGTTCTATTTAAGCCTGTAATGGTTGCAGCGGAAAAAGGACTATTGCTGTCTTCTTCTCCGTTTATCCACATTCTTATTTCTAAATCTGACTGCAACGATACAACAAGATGGGTCCACACATTTGCCAATGCGGTCGTTGCAGATTGCAGAGCGCCCGTGGTATGCAGAGCGCTGTCAGTTATTAATACTGACCAAACATCTGGGGAACCATTGTCTAGCCAAAGTATAAACGGATTTCCCCCTGCATGTTGCCCCTTCACTAAAATGTCATTGTCGTGCGTGTTGTTTGTAGGAAAAACAAACGCTTCAACTGAGAAACTGCCATCATTAGAAGCTCGCTCAAGAGGGTCAGTATCCGCTTGAGGGGTTAATTCGATTTTGTCATTTGAACCGTCAAACTCCCACGCGCCAAACCCATCGGATCTACCACTCGGAACACAAGCCTCCTCAGCAATCATACTGGACATATCCCCGTGGTATCCATTAACGGGGTTAGAAATATCAATAACTCGATTTGACTTCCACCCCGGCTGATTTGGAATCGGCATCCAAAATGATGACAGTTTATGGTTTAGGGGATGCATCCAATTTACTGGACACATCCAATTGATGTTATCGTGTTGTCGCTCTTGTCTGATTATCATTCGAGATCGGTGTTAACCAGGGCTTCAGCGATTACGGCCGTATTGGGCGCGGACGAGCCTTCATTGGAGTAATACACATTAATGTGGCCCACGTTCCCAGGAATAGGAATTCTAAACGCCTGCGCGCTGCCCCAAATAATATCAGCGTTGTCTTTCTGATTTACCAACCCTTCGAAAATATCAATCGAAGTGTTCGTAACAATCTTGTCGATAACGTGCCATTCGCTATTGGCTTCGGTCGAAGTATCTCGCACATAAATCTCGTCGCCTGCTGCGAAGCCCGTCGTTGACGCGCACGCCAACGACGTTTCCGCTGCTGGTTCAGTGGCGGTCATGGCCTCGGTTGCCGGCGCAGCACCGGGATCGGTCGCCTTGAACGAAACGACTTTGAACCAACTGTCCGCCGGCGGAGACGCTGTTTGATCGAGTGACGCCATGACATGAAATTCCGGTTCGATCCCTCCCGGATCAACGGCCTCAATGTATGCATGGCGAATCACAATCAGGGCGTCGAGCGCCTCCCGGATATCAACTGCCGAACCCTTGACCGACTCGGGATTAGTCACTGCCTGATGAGATATGATCGCACTTTTGGACTGTGTGAAATCTGCCATTAGCCGGACGCCTCCGCCTCTTGTAAAATCGCCACGGTGATGTTGCCTTCTGCACCCTCGCCCATTACTTTCGATTGTGCGGCTGCGCTGCCGTTTCCACCACCGGGTCCGGTGCCGTCAGCCGCCAAAAGATTTTCCGCAATCGTTGCCAACCGGGTAGCGTCCGCCAGCACAGCCGCGCGCGTGCTGCTCATGTGCGATGGGAAAATTCTAACAAGCGCGTCACGGCTCGCGACAAGCGAAGGGTCATAATCGCCGTTGGAGAACAACGTGTTAAATCCAAATTGCTGCAACCCCGTCAAGCCTGACACGGTGTCTAAGACTTCGCTCCAGTCAAGCGAATTCCGCACTTCATCCACGCTCACCGAGGTGACGAAGACAAACACGCCAGGTGACGCCTTCGCGTTCATGGCGTCGGCCGTCGATTGGTCGTAAACGCCGGAGCCATTCACCGAGTGATTAGCTTCGACGTAGTTTTTGATCGTCGTTAATTGTTGCTGCCGGACGGCAGGGTCAAGACTTAAATTCATACGTTTGTCCCATTCAATCCAATCCAAAAAAGTGCCAAAACAACGCGCCCAAGGCAAAATCTACTCTGGCCACAAAACAACACACCTCTCGCCGCCATCCACCACATCTTCTTCGCAATATCCCCTTGCCTCCAACTCGTGCGTAAGGTGGTCCAATCCCACGTCGCCGTTTTTATAACGGTTGTTTAGGCCCAAGCCCGACAATGGCTTGAACCCATTGCCCTCTGCATCACGCGACAAGACGACCAAGGACTCTTTGTCGCAATACCGTTCCAATTGTTCAATCAGTTCTCTGACTCTCATCAGTCCAATCCAAAAAAGTGCCAGAACAACGCCCCCAGAGCGAAGGCCAGCGTATAGCCCACAAACCGATTCTTTGCGTTCCACGACCGCACCACATGCGAAATGCTGGCCTCCGTACCGTGGTGGATTATAACCCACAAATCATAGGCAACCACCAACAAAAACACGCCAATGATAAAAATAGTTGTGTAATGCTGCGGATTCAACTCAGCAACTCCTTGATTCTTTCCGCGTCCCGCTGTATTTCGTTCGCTTTTTCGCCGTCCATAGCCGCGGCCAGTACTGCAATTTGCCGCGCCAAAATCAATATCGCTCCATTGGTTTTCTTCGTCGCAAAAATGCTGTTTTCATCCTTGTGCACATCTAAAATTTCTTGAAGGACTTCCTTCTGTTCATTGCCGAGTTGGTTGAAAGAATGGTTCAGGCGTTCAACCCGCTCCACCATCCCCTCCACACTTTCCGTAGCGGCTTCGGCCAGTTTTCCATATTTGTCGAGCAGTCCCGGCTTCTCCCCTTCGCCAATCAATCGCACTCGCACTGGCTCCAACACCTTGTTCACAAAATAATTGCCGGCGCGGAGAGACAACCACCCCATCCCCGCCAACATAACCAACGGCAAGCCAAATGACTCGATTATTTTTAGTGTTTCACTCATCCGCGCCCCCGCCCAGAATGAGATGCACAAACACTGACGCGCCGACCGCAAACACCACAGAACTAATGGCGGTGAAGCCGTCGATCAGCGTGTAAAGTCGATATGGCGCCCACCAAAAAGCGGCGAAATCCGCCAAGTGTCCTAACCCACAACCAAGGAAAAAAGCAATCAACGGGATTACTGGCCATCGCCGCCACATAGGACTGTTTTTAGTCTGACGCCAAAACCAATACGGGATCACAAAGTAGGCGGCAAAAAGCAGCAGGTCAAAAAACTGCGCCCAGTATTGCCACATCCCCCATGTGCCGCAGCAATCGCGGGTAATGAAATCAGTGGTGTCGAATACGTTCATTTACGAGCCATGCCTCCGTTCTGCACCTTCACGATTTCCAATCGCAACAAATTGATCGCTTCGGTATTGCGATCAATCGACACTGACAACTTGGCGTTTACCGCCGCTGTTTGCTGCATTTGCTCGCGTATCAATTCCTTATCGGCTACGTAAGGGGCTTCGGTCCTCACGATATGCCGCACCTCGTCAATGTCAGGCCGGTTGAAAAGCATCCAGGACGCCGTGATATTCCACAGCAGCACCCCGGCCACCGAACCCCAGGCAAATTTATCTTTCCAAACTTCAAAGTTCTCACTCATGGTTGCCCCGCTTTCTCGATGTACATCTTGATCTTGAGCCGGTCGCACACCATTTTGCATCGTAGCAAGTACGCCTTCTCTTCTCTCGCATTTCTCACCAGCAATAACACTGCCGGTTGGCGGTCTGTCCAAATCGCGTACAACACCGATTGGCCAACGGCTTCCGCCCATTTATACGACCAGTCCACCTCAATGGCGTACTCGCAATTGAGCAGGTCGCACCGCGTTCCATCGGGCATGACTTGCTCCACCTTGGCCTGATACTTCGGCGCTAGTCGCTCGCACTCCTCACGCTCATCAGCATATGCGCACGAAACGCTTAACGCCAATAAAAATTGAAGTCGTAAATAAATTTTAGTCTCCTATCTATTTCCGATCAATTCTCTACGATCTTCCGGAGGGAGTATCTTGCGGTGCCAAATCTCTCGGTCGTACTGCGTCCACGTACGGTTGTAATGATCCGCAGTCACCTTTCGCATCCTGCCGCTCTGATCGTACATGATCACCGTCCACTTGCCCTTAATACGCTGCGGAAACCTTGATTCGTCCTTGGCCATACGCCACGCCACCACGTTGCCCCAGTCCCATTCAAACCACATTACTTGGTTGAAAGTGAGATTACCCTTTTGGTCGTATACGCCGTTGATTTCGACCGTGACGAAATGCTCACATGCGACAGGCGAATGCGGTATCTCGACACAGCACAACAACAGCAATAGACCTTTAATCGTCGTCAATTTCTTTTATGTGTCTTAGGATCAATTCCCTTACGAAGTGCGACTCAGATATATTACGCTTAGCACATATCTGCTCAACAATTCTCTTGGTGATGGAGGTTACGTGGCATTGTATTGGCTTTGACTTTACCAATGTTGCCGGGAGTTCTGGCCTTGCCATATTTCCTTCCAGGCCCCGTAACAAAAAAACGCCGCCGGCTGAACAATGTTCACTCGACTACGAGTCTCACCGGCGGCGTAGAGTGGATCAACGTTTTAATAGCCAAACAGTTGTTGGCAACTCTGTTGCGGCTGCACGTACTGCACCTGAGGTTGGACGAACTGCTGTACTTGCGGCTGCACATATTGCACCTGCGGCTGCACGATTACGCGCTGCGGTTGGACGAACTGCTGTACGCGAGGGCGCACAACCACGCGCTGCGGACGCACAACAATTGGTGCGCGAAAACGCAAAGGCGCACGGAACCGCGGCCTCACAAATCGAGCGCGAAAGCCTAACCGGCTACGAAATCCCAACCGGCCATCAAACGCTTCCGCCTCGCTAACCGAAAATGCTAATAGCGCCGCCACAACGCCGCACAAAATAAAGCCTTTCATTTTCTGCCTCTTTTTTCTTTGACTGCGATCACCATGTCAACAAGGATCATGATCACAGTCAGGATAAGGTACCAAGGGTTAAGTAAATAAGCAAATCCTATGACACTCATTCGTTCATTCTTGCTGAAAAATAGATGAAACACCAAGTCATTATAAGGAGCGGCCACAACCACAACGCGCGTTCTCCCTGCCACAACGCGAGAGTCCCGGCCAGCAAGACCGTCATAACCGTTGCTGCGATGACGCCTTGTCGAACTGCCATTGCCTTCTCGCTTCCCAAAAACACCACACCATGAGCACCACAAGCGCCGCCGGCCAAAATATCCAGGCCGTTACCAGTTTGGCTACGCCGGTCCAGTCCTCCTTGATCTCTCTCAACAACCACTCCATAAAAAACATGACGGCAAACAAAATAATGCCTCCGCCCCAGGCCCATAAGAACAGGGTCCACAGCCACTCGATTAAACTCATCGCTCGATTAATCCTAAAAGTTCGTCCATCACACGCCCCTTGTCGGCTCCTTCAAGCTCGCCTGTTGGGGGCATATCTCCCGACACGATTTGTTCCACGGCCTTACGAAACAGCGTATCCGAGACGGGGGTTGTGCCGTCGAGCAATCCCGCCGCTTCGCCTTGCCCGCCCCTGGTGTGGCAGGAGGCGCACTTGGCGGACAACACGCTGTTTTGCCTTAATCCCAGCGTCCCAGGCTGTTGCACGGCTGGTTGCTGACTCGGCACCGCGCCGCCTTTGATCAGACCGTCGATCACCGCCTTGGCGACTTCCACGGCCAATTTCGTCTCTCGCACTCGGTCGTAAGCCGACTGCGTTACATAGGGGGCGACTTGATAATACACATGGCCGTCATAGCCGTTGAATTTTTGAATATGCGGGGTATGCACCGGATGGTGCTCGACCACCGCTTGCTTGCGCACCACCACTCTTTGCTTGATGTGTTGCTTGGGAACAACCACGCGCTGCTGATAATTGTGTGCGCCGAAGAAGGCCCCGCAGCCGTCGCCGGCGTCGAGCGGCGCGACTACGAGAATCGCCAAAAAGATAATGGCGAGGATCGGTAAGTATCTCATTTTTGCCCTCTTGCTTGGCGGAGTAGTTCGCGGGCGTCTACACCCTCCACTTTCAACGCCGACCGCCAAAGTTTCAGCGCCGCTTTGAGTTGTTTTATGTCCTGCTCCCAATTAATCCTTGGTATTTTTAGGTCAAGAGACAAGATGCGACTCTCCTCAGTGTCGTCCACAGCCAGCCGCGCCAATCGGGCGCTGAGCTTATTCTTGTCAGGATGCTGCAACGAATAGTAGCCCAAAGCGTAGCGAATATCCTCGACAAACGCCCCGGCCTCGCGAGCCACGTCATGGATCGACAAATCGGCGTCGTAATCCTTGACCACTTCACTGTACTGTTTGCTGAACTCTGGCGCCGTCAACCCGCACACCAACTGAATACCCAGGTTGTATCGCTCGTTGTGCGACTCCAACGACTCTTTGGTAAGACGATGAATAAGCTCTATTTTTTCGCGAGTCGCCTTGTCTTTGGTGAGCACCAGCGTTCCACTTTGCAGCGTTTGCCGGTACTCGTCCACCGTGAAAAAGTTCAGGCCCTGGGTGTGGCATGTCACACACGACCCGAAGTTTCTCACCGCCGCTTGACCGCGGAACCGCGTGTGATCGGTGGCGATATTCGGCGGCGCTTCTTCCGCTCTTTTTCCCTCGTCGTCGGCCAACAAGTAATACTGGAGTATCCCCGTCTTACCTTCTTTGAGCGATGTAATCTCCCTGCCGGCTATAATCTCCGACGCGTCAAACTTAAAGTTCTTTAGGTCCAACCTCTCCAACACATCGTTGTCATCTACCGGCTTCACACTGTCGAGCGTGATAAAGTAGTATCCTCGTTGGTCGGTCGGATTGTCCTGAATGAACCGCTTGCCCGACACATTGACCCCCGACTTTCCTTCGGCCAAGCCTACGAGAAAATCGGGGTCGGTGTTGACTCCAAAAAACTTCTCGAAGCCTTCACGGTCGATATTTTCGTCGTTGTACAGCAGTCGGTAGTGTGCGTCTGACTGCGTGGTATCGGACAGCAATACGGTAAGCCAGTCCCACCTAACTACAAGGCAATGTCCGCCGTATGGATTCTCGCGCTCGAGGATGTCCCGGAACTGCTTTGCGTCCCACTTGACTTCATCGAGGTCGAGCCTCCACAAACGTCCGCCGGGTAATGGTACAGGGTTGACACGTTCGACCAACCGTTGGCTACTACTTGACGCAATGATCGCTTTGCCGACAGCCGCCAAACGTTCTCGATCACCGATAGGTACGGCGGCTGTAGTCAGGTAATAAATCTTGTGGTGCTGCTCTTTGGGTATACTCGCCAAGTCCGCAGCCACCGCCGCGGCGTCTTCCGCCGAGTACGGTACGCTGGCGATGACCGCCGCGAGTAATATTGCCCCAATATGCATTGCATCTCACAAATTCCCGAACTCCTCATCCTTTATTTTTTCTTCGTCGATCACCGTAAATTGCTGCTTCATGGTCCCCGCCGCAGAATACTTACGCCCGCCAATACTCAGTTCGATTTTTACTTGTGGTTCTTCGCCCGTTGACGGCGGGTCATTGGTGTCAGGTACGCTTGTCGGCTTCCCGTACAAGCGTTGTATTCGCGGAATGTCGTCATCACCTTGCGGCGTCCTTCGCCCCGGTGCGTAAGTGGGCGCCATCAGCGCCCCTGACCGGCTGGAATGTACGAGTCCTAGCGCGTGTCCTACTTCGTGACAAATGACGGCCACGGCGTCTATATACCCACCTGGGTTGACAAGGTTTCTCCACCCGCGTTCGCGGGAGTCGTATTTTTGTCCGCAGGGGTTGGTGGGAGGCAGATTGGACCAAGCTAATGTCCCGCCTGGTCCGTCGATTGCTCCCACGGTCAGTTGGATATTCGCGTCGCGGAAACTTCCGGCTCGTTGGAGTTTCAGCCCGGATACACGGTTCCAGGACTGCATGGCTTGATCCGTTGCTTTCCACGTTTCGTCGAGGCTCATGCCGGGCAGTTCTGCCGCCACGTAATACGTCACGTCGAGGTGTCGCCACTTGGCGGGCCGTCCTCGCACTGACATTTTGTCAGGGTGTCCACAGAACCGGGGAAGGGTTAGATGCCGTGTCGTAATTGGCCCGGCGTCACCGTCTGGTTTTAGTCCGTGCCATCGCTGATACGTTTTGACGATCTGTTTTAAGTCGTCCAACGCGTCGGGATCGTCCAGCCAGCCCGTTTCGAACAGTCTTTCGGCAACGTCGGCGGGAGTCATCAGCGCCCTCACTTAGAGAACATACGGATAAGATCGAGTATTTGCTTGATACGTGGGATCAGTTCAATGAAGGCGTCGAAGCCGAATCCCAGCGCGAGTATTTCGTTTTGCACGGGCAGGGACGGCGATTCAACCACCCCCAGCGTACCGGGCGGGGTGGACACAGAGCCTTCAATCCATCCACGTAGTACGCCGGATTGCAGCAATAATTTCATCACGTCCACGATTTTATCATCGACTTCCGTTTCTGTTTCGGCGGCAATCGTTTCAGCCACTTTCACCGCCAGTTCGATAAGTTTTTGGAAGTTCATTTTATTACGTGATTTTTTTTGGACTAGCGACGGTTTCTCGCTCTCGATCCCCACATTATGCTTTGCGTTTTCATGCTCGCTCTCGATCCCCACAGTCGCGTGAAGCGCGCCATAAACTCAATCTGATTATGCTCGCTCACAATCCCTCACGGTTTATTCTGTCGTATTTCTAACATTTCGTCAACACCGCGCGTGTGCATTGTGCTGCCAATCCCCCCGCAATAGCCGCAAAAAACCACAAATTTAAACTGATCGGACACCGGGACTTCGTACTTTCCCTTACCATCGCATCGGATACATGGCTGCAACCATGCCCAGGGCATAGTGAGTCCATCCTTTTCCCATCCTGCGCAGAACCACAACCAACACACATCGCAGTAGTCGCGTCCGTAGAAAGTAAACTGTGGTAGCCACGAGAAGGGGAAAAATTCGACGAAGCCGCGGTATTGCTTGAATTTAAAGATTGTCAATTAAACTGCTCCATCTTTTCGGCCTGAAAACGTTGATGCCGAAAAGCAGTATTGATTGGTTAAATAAATACGTCTCTTTGAGTTTTTCATCTCCGGCGGAGGAGGCGGCGTAGGAGGCGGCCCAGGCGGCGTAGGCGGCGTAGGCGCTGTCTCTTATACACATC
>CAXHAT010000221.1:0-11768 GCA_964014485.1 uncultured Deferribacteres bacterium | reverse complement strand
CCTCATCCACCTTAACTTCTCGTAAAAACTGTCTTGACATTGGGGTCCACTTCAAGGAGTCGCTTGCTACCGTCTGAAAAAAACCTTGAATGACTTCACCATCAACTTTTTGAACGATAACATTTTTGTTTTTCAACTCCCATTTTAGACGATCGTTTTTTACAAAATGATCAGGAGGATGTTTCGCCGTTGTGGAAGTACAACTATTCAGAAACAATGCGAGAATCAATAGAAAAGCTGGGGCACTAGACAAACGATAGAACAACATTTTGTTCTCTCACTCATATTGAAATTTTGACTGACGATTCTATTCGAACCCAAAGCACAAACGGGACATTTCTTACTTCAATCTCCAATCGAAGGATCGGCAACAAACACGATCGCAAAATTTACAAAGGGACTGGAAGGCAACGGATTTCCAAAACCGTACTGGCTGTAGTTTTCTGTAAAGTTAAGCCATTCATGATTATTTCCATAAATCGGCGATAGCGGAGAAAATGTTGGTGTACCACTAGAAAACGGCGCACAAGATTCAGCCCAATAATCGCCAAATCTTCCAACGAATGTTAGCCAATACTTGGTTGGGAAGACAGGCTCATAATGTTGAACCCATGTCCAACCGTGCGATATAAGCTGTTGTTTATACTCTCCTAGTTTTTCGAGATAGTCGTATTCGAAATACAAATCATTTCCTGCCGGATCATAATCCACATTGTCAATATAAAATTCCGGATCTAGGTTTATGCAAAAATCTCGTTGACGCCGCCGCCGGCATTGAATTCAGCGACGCTTCGGGAAACAACGGCGGTGATGGCTCGCTTCGGTCTCTCAAATTGCGCGGAACTGATCAAATCGTCATAGGTCAGATAGTCAAATGTAAAAACTTGCGCCCGGCAAGCGGACGACATAAACAGGGCGAAAAGACATGCTAAGATGTTGCGCCCGCAACGATTCATAATCGCCATAAAATTAACTGGCCGATATTCTAATAGCGCTGTACTTGCTTTTACACAGTCAAAAATGAAGCGTCAAAATGCTTATTTGCTGTGTTGTCATCGGAAGCTTGCACAACCCGCCGTCCGTCATTTTGAATATTAATTTTGGGGGCGAAAGCCTAAAACGCCCTTTGGCAAAAGTTCGTTTTGACTTTGTTTTTTCACGGGGCGGATTGTAACCGACGGCCGCGCCGAAAGCCGGCCCGGCGAGCAGCGCCAGCGAAGCCAGAAACCTGCGCGAGGACGAAATATTGTGGGTCGAACCATAATAAAAGTTCAGACTCGGCCGGGCGATGATCACCGACGCCGTCAATCCAGCCAAAGCGCCGACCGCCGCGCCAACCGCCATACGGGGAATGGAACCGCCTTTTTTCAAAAACAGCTTATCCGTCAAAATCACGCCCGTCATCGCACCCAGAAGTCCCAAGCCGTAAGCATGATCTGAACTTCTGAGCGCATAAACCGCCGCCGATTCAACAACCAGAGCGCCCGCGAATTCGAGTGTTCGAGTTTGGGCTCCTAAATCATTTCTGATTGGAGATGACGTCACTGCGAATGCGGCGATAAAGACAAGCTTCTTTGAGAATCGATACTGCATAGCCGATCTCCACCGAATTTCAGGTAATGATGTTTATTTTTCTTCTTATTGTATCGACTTTGTCTGCCATTCTTCCATTACTCAAATGAATGAAGCCGGCCGTCTCTTTATGGATAAACTTGACATCGAAACGCAGTACATGTTCCTGTTCATTCTTGACCTTCAAAAGGACAAATCCTTCCACATCATAATTTAGAGTCTGATTATCTTGAGTTTGCAGATCAATATATTCAAGAATTGAATGGCCGTTTTCAAATCCAATAATCAGTTCATACCCACCCAGAGACGCCTTACCTAAGACGATAGTATCTTCAAGTTGGAACTCTTCAGTGAGAAAACTTAAATTGATATAAAACGATGAAAGATCAGATTCCAAAGAAGCCTTTTTTAATCCAATTGAAATGTAGTTTAGGCTGGTTTCGCCTAAATATCCAAGATCTTCCTGTATTCCAAAAGTTTGAAGTGTATCGCGTGATGCTCTTTGCTGTGGCAAAAAGATGCTCAGGTCAAATGTCATCACGCGATTTGTCACCACTTCAACTTCGATTGTAGACAAACAACCTGATTGTATAATCAGCAAATAAAGCGTCGGCAAAACAAGTCTCTGAAAAGGCTTATGACTCGACATGGTTAGTTTCCCGCACCGGAATTTGTAACCGAACATAAAACTTTGGCCTTGAAAAGGAAGCGGCCCTGATAAAGTAAAAAATGCAGAACAAGCTTCTTAATCACGCTTTGATGAGGTTTTTTTCACTTTAAGGTTCCAAACGCATCAAGTGCTCCGGCTCCATACACAGCGAGAAACAAAACAACACTTGCTACCAATATTGGTATCCCTAAATGCGTTTTTTCAGTGATTTTGATATGCTTGATATCCAACAGTGCGATACGCATTTTTTGATCTTCGTTGTTATAAGGCAAAATTACTAACGAATCTCCGCGAACCGTTTGAAAACGCCCATGGATTATCTCGCCGTTACTATGGTAAACGCTAACGGTTTTGCCGTGTAACTGCCTCTTTAAGCTTTGGTTCTGATCGAAGTGCGAAGGGAAGTATTTTCGAGACGTCATTGTGCAACCGCATGTAAACAGAATTAATAACAACAATAAAGAATTGTTTTTCTGAAAGATATTGCAATACATACTCTTTGTCCTAAATGTAACAACAACAAAATTTTATCTACGTTGCAAATTCACACATGCGATGCCATAGATGTGTTAATCGCCAATTGACGGGTCAATTGTAAAGAAAATTGCGTGATTTAAGAAAAAATTAGATTTTAGATGATTACCAAAACCATATTGACTGTAATCTTCAGTAAAACTAAGCCACTCATGATTAGGAAAAATCGGTGAAAGCGGAGAAGCAGTTTGATCATCGAAAAAATTACAAGTTCCCGCCCAAAATTCACCAAATCTGCCGATGAAATTCAGCCAGAGTTTACTCGGCCCGACAGGCTCGTAATGTTGCGCCCAATTCCAGTCATGCGCAAAAAGTTGTTGCTTATATTCTCCTAATTTTTCCAAATAATCATATTCAAAATATAAATCATATCCGGCAGGATCATAATCAACATTGTCTATAAAAGAATCCGGATCCAAGCTCATGCAAAAATTCCCAATAGCTGCAGTAAAAGAATTACTATATACCAAGTCATATCGGTTATATGACGCATGTGAATTTGCCGCGATCCAGATGTGCAGGTTTGTTTTGTTAGAACTATACCCTTGGCTGATTCCGGAATATGTTAAAGCGTTCGAAGAACTCCACCAGCAATCATTTGGCGAGATCGTCCTACCGCCTTCATGACGAAAGAAGTTTATCGCCACAGGATCATGATTACCATCGATTTTGAGCGAAACATGCTCAAAATCACCTTCATGCCAAGTGTCATTTACTGTCTGATCGATAATATCGTTCATGTTAAAGAAGAACCAGTATTGTACAAAGTAATGATTCCCTTCTTTGTAGACATGGTAATATATCGGTCTTTGTCCTATCGGGGCGCTGTTGTAACGATAAGAATCATCAATGTCCAGTTGCCATTCTGTCCAATAGTCACCTGTTCCAAAAGAGTCTCGGTCTCCGGATCCCATATACACGTGAATATCGGCGGGAGTCGATATAGCGGCATTATAGACTTCCTGACCTAAGGCGTTATAAGCTTTCAGTGTAGATTTGCCGGTCAAAACCCAATCAACGTTTGACAAGCCTTGCTGCTTGTCATGGCTGTGTTTGTGCAGCACCGGCTTAAACTTCTCCGCAAGCTGCACTTCTATTGCATCTTCTATGCCGTCAAAGTCCTGGTCCACAATAACAGCAAACGCCGGATTGATATGATAGCTGGAATTTGAGCTTGTGTTCGCGGAAGCGACGGTGTTGTAGTTGGCGTCAACGACCTCGACGAAGATGCGGTCGAGATAGGTGAATTCCGTGTCCGGAATGTAGATGCTCAGGTAGCAGTAGCCGTTGGCGTCGGTGGTTCCGTAGACTTCTTCCTGAATCCAGTCAAAGTCGTTAATCACGGCGATGGCGGTCATTTTTATTTGTACCGACGCTTGCGGCGTTGTGTACAATTCGCCGCGATAAACATAATTCGCGGAACTGAGAACAACGGCAAAAGAGTCTATAGAATACGACAGGCACGGCAGTAAAAAGGCGACTATTTTAAGGAACAAACGCTTTTTCATTTTGACCCCGCTATTTTAATATGTGATGATTGTTTTTTGCGTTGCGTGATAGACCGCTTTGTTATTTTGAAAGGCGGTGAGACGATAGAAATAAACCCCGGGCGGTAAAAGCGCATCATCGGCTCCGTTAGCGTTCCAGGCGATTTTGTGTAATCCAAACGCGCGCGATTCGTTATCCAAAATCACCGCGACCTGTTGGCCGAGAGTATTGTAAACCACCAGACTAATCCGACTTTCGGCGGGCAGTTGAAAAGAAATGGTGTTTCGCGGCCCGGCGGTTGGGTTTGGGTAGCTTTGAAAAAGCTGAAAACGCTCCGGCGTTTGGGCGTCCGGGCTCCGTCGTACGAGCACGTTCGCCTGTTTGAGCAAGACGGCCGGGGGCAAGACTTGCTGATAAACGCTTTTTGCCTCGGCAATGTGATCGAGAAATTTCTTCTCATCCTTTCCATAAACGATGGCGAGATCGAAAACGAGCGTGTCTCCCGGCGACAGTTGAAACTCGCCGCCGCCAACGCCAAAACTATAATCCTGCAAATCAGCAAAGCCTTCGGTTTGGCGCTGCGTCATCAAATCGTATCTCGCTGAATCGGCAAACTGCGACAGGTCGTTTGTTGCGGTAAAAATGGCGGGGTTCTCAATATTCAGCGCTGTTACGCCAAGTACGTCTCTCTTCTTGTTGTTGCCCTGGGTTCTGTAGACAAAGGCCGTCCCGCCGTCTTCGGTCACCCCAAAATGATTCTTGCCGCGCTCGAATTTATTCTCGGCAGTCGGAATATCGACGTCATTGATAAAACTGAGGTAAACGCCGCTGAGAGTGGAACTTCGCAGGGAAAAAATTTTGAAGCGCAGAATAGTAAACGCCTGTTTTTTAGCATGATACACTTCCTGTAAAACAGCAAGGTCAAGCGGGACATGACCAAGAACTTCAAACGCGTCGCCGTACTCGGTTTCTCGTATTTTGGAAAAAACAGGCTGCTCTGCAAGGGTGTTGAGTTTGGGAAACGGCCGCCATTCCGGCTCCGACGTGCGTTCGTTACCGTCGCCGGAAGTGACTGTTTTGCCGGTTTCCGGCGTCACAGCGCCGACCCACAACGCCGCCCTGTAATTGAAATTGACGTGGGTGTTTTTTGATTGATTCTGAAAAAAGTGCGGCCCCGAATGAAAGAAGCCATAAGCGTTCGGGCTCAAGGACAAGCCGTCGATACGGATCGAGACGTCATCCTCAGAAAAGGCCAAAATTTTTGTGCTTGAAACGAATATCAAACACCCGATTAGCAGTTTCGTGCGCATGTTAATCTCCTTCATTATTTTTTGGTGAATACGTCTTCTTCATTACTTTGAAGTTCCATGAGTTTGAATATCCAATGCTTCCGATGTGCCGTCTGAATAAATCGAGCAAAGCTTTCGCCGAACGCCTGTTGAAAAGTGCGTCGGAATTCTTTTGAAACTCTTGCGTCATAGCGTTCTTCTCGCAGCATCAGGTCGGTCTTGTCCAGAATTCGCCAAATGCGTAAGAACCGGCCAGGCGACGCGCCGTACAGTTTGTGGAAATTTGTCGTCAGCGTCTGCAGGCAATTGACTCGCGGCGAGGCTCCGCTTGCCGCCAGCCATTCACAAAGCGTTTCGCGCGTAAAGCCGGAAATCCTGAAGCGTTCACATTTTTCTATCGCGACTGCTGTTTTGAAGAGCTTAGGATTTCTTAGCGCTCGTGGATTCGGCGGGAAGAAAAGTTCAATCGGCGGGCGCGCATCTGCGATTCCCAGAAAAAATTTTCCAGCTTCCCTTCGAGCATGACGAGTTGCGCAAGCCATTGAAATGCTGGAAACAGGCAGATTATCAAGATGTACGCCTGCCGAAGCAGCTTGCGATAGCAATAAGTCAGATTGCACGTCGAGTATCTTCCCCGCTTTAAGGAAAACAAATTCCTCCCCTGCATTCGAAACTTGACGTAATTTGGCAGGCGGAAAATTCGCTTGGGCGGGCCCAGGTTGAAGGTTGAAGGTTGAAGGTTGAAGGTTGAAGGTCAGACTCCGCGTCCGCCGCCCAATTTGATTCCCGTTGCATTCAAGATAATATCATTTTCGCAGCTTGCAAGGGGCAAAACGTCTAATTCAAAGCCTGCTTTGGCCAGCACGAGCTTCTAGTAAAACGAAAACGACAACAACGGACATTTTTGCAATGCTTGCCTTCTGACCAATTCATCACACTGTTTACTGTTTACTAACCTTTGGTGTTAGTTGGGAGCCGAATTTCGAAGCTTTTTGGCTATTTTGTAGTCTGTTTTCGGTCAAAAAGTCTCGATTGGCAGAAACGTCCTTGCTAGTGCCTAATAAAATTAGGCTTGATGCAGTACAGTCTCCATGTTTTAGGGAAAAAAGCAGTTTGCCTTCGAAATCACTAACACCAAAGGTTACTAATGACTATTCACTAATCACCGTTCACTCCCACCCATTTCCCTTGTCTTTCTCAATAAAATTGCTTTTTTGAAGCGCTTGGTCGTCGGTGCTCAAGCAAATTCTCAAAAAATCCCGCCAATATTCGATTCATTTGTAAAAATGGCTGAAAACAAAACGACAGCGTCGGATGGACGTTCGGCGCACTTGCGCTCGCTCACGCCTTACCTGCTGAAGTATCGCAAAAGGCTGCTTTATGGTTTTTTGTTCATTCTACTCACCAACATTATCGCTTTGGCCCAGCCTCTCATTCTCAAAGAAGCCGTCGATTCCTTAAAAGGAAACATCACTTGGGAAATTTTGTCTTACTACAGCCTCGCCATTGTCGGCGTAGTGGCGTTGGAGGGCGTTTTTCGCTTTTTGATGCGGCAAATGGTGATCGTCGTTTCGCGTCAGGTCGAGTACGACGTCCGAAACGACTTTTTTAGCCATCTGCAAAAAATGTCGCTGCGATTTTTTCACCGCTTCAGCACCGGCGATTTGATGGCGCGCGCCACCAATGATCTCAACGCCGTGCGCGAACTGGTCGGGCCGGGGATTATGTACTCGGTCAACACGCTTATCCTGCTCACCGGCACGCTCGTGGTGATGTTTTCCCTCAGCCCCATGCTGACGCTCTACGCGCTCATCCCGATTCCCGTCATGGCCTTTCTTGTCTACAAATTCATGGGGCGAATTCACGACATTTTCAAAGTTGCGCAGCAAGAGTACTCGAAAATCACGACGCACGTGCAAGAAAACGTCAGCGGCATTCGCATCGTGAAAGCTTACGTGCAGGAAGAAAATGAAAAGAGCCGGTTCCGCGCTTTTAACGAGCCGTACATCGAGCGTAATCTTCAGCTCGCCAAAATCCGCGCTTTTCTTTGGCCGTGCATGGGCTTTCTCTCCGGGATCGGCATGATGATCGTGCTCTGGCTGGGCGGAGTCAAAATCTCCGACGGCGGATTGACGCTGGGCGTGCTGGTGGCATTCTTTACCTTGCTGAATCGGCTGACCTGGCCGATTATCGCGCTGGGCTGGGTCATCAATCTCACCCAGCGCGGCATTGCTTCAATGGGGCGCATCAACGAGATTCTGGCCACGCCGGCTGAAATCCAGGACACGCCCAAAACCCGTCGAGAGATCAAGCGAATCTATGGTGAAATCGAGTTCAAAAACGTCTCGTTTCGCTACCAGGATGAGCCAATCCTGAAAAATATCAATCTCAAAATCCCCGCCGGGAAAACCCTCGCCGTCGTTGGTGCGATTGGAAGCGGCAAGTCAACGTTACTCAATTTGATCCCCCGTCTGCTCGAAGTGACCGAGGGTGAAATTCTCATCGACGGCAAACCGATCAAGGAAATCCCGCTCGATGTTCTGCGCAAACACATCGGTCTCGCGCCGCAAGAAACGTTTCTTTTTTCCGATTCCATTGCAGAAAATATCCGCTTCGGCGCGCCGGATTCGTCCGATACGCAGGTCAGTCAATCGGCGGACATTTCGCAAATCCTCAATGACGTGAACGAATTTCCCGACGGTTTCGCGACCATGCTTGGCGAGCGCGGCATCAATCTTTCCGGCGGGCAGAAGCAGCGCGCTACAATCAGCCGCGCCGTCATCCGCGAACCGAGCATTCTTTTACTCGACGATGCGCTTTCCTCCGTAGACACGCACACCGAGGAAGAAATTCTGTCACGGCTGCGAAAAACCATGCACGACCGGACGACCATCATCGTTTCACACCGGATCAGCACCATCTACGACGCAGACGAAATTATCGTCTTAAAAGACGGCCAAATCGCGCAGCAAGGAACGCACGATCAGCTTGTTGTTCAGCCGGGAGCCTATGTTGAACTCTTCAAGAAACAACAGCTCGAAAGCGAATTGGAGGCGCTTTAAATGACGCACGAAGATGAAAAATTGGGCGCGGTTTACGACGCAACGCTCGTCCGCCGGTTGATCCCGTTCATCAAGCCTTACGCCAGGCAATCCGTCTTTGCCGTCATCACGCTGCTCATCGCGTCCGTCCTGGCCGTGCTCACGCCCAAGCTGATTCAGGTCGGGATTGACGATTACATTGCGACGGACGATTTGGACGGTCTGGGCGTCATCATCATGGTTTTCTCGGTCGTTTTGATCGCCGGATTCGGATTTCGGTACGCGCAAATGTACATCATGGAATGGATCGGCCAACAGATCATGTTCGATTTGCGGCGCAAGATTTTCGGCCACTTGCAACATCTTTCCTTATCGTTTTTCAACCGCAATCCGGTTGGGCGCTTGATGACGCGCGTGACCTCGGACGTGCAAGCGCTGAACGATCTTTTCACTTCCGGCTTCATCGCCATTTTCGGCGACATTTTCATGCTCGCCGGCATTCTCATTTTCATGTTTGAGATGAACTGGCGCCTAACCTTGCTGACCATGGCGACGCTGCCGCTGCTTTTTCTCGCGACGTTCATTTTTAAACGAAAAGTGCGCAACGCCTTCCGTGACATTCGCATCCGCATCGCGAAAATAAACGCCAACATGCAGGAAAACATTTCCGGCATGACCGTCGTGCAACTGTTCAATCGCGAGGCGAAAAACTTCAACATTTTTGATGACCTAAACCGCGATCACCTTGATGCGTATCGCCGCACGATTCTTTATTTCGCCATTTTTTACCCGGTCGTCGAATTGATCGGCGCTCTCTCCACCGCACTGATCGTTTGGTACGGCGGTCTGCGCGTCATGGACGCCACGCTGTCATTTGGCGAGCTCGTCGCGTTCTTACAATACGCGATCATGTTCTATCGCCCGATTGCTGATCTTTCCGAAAAATTCAACATTTTGCAATCGGCGATGGCCTCCAGCGAACGCATTTTTAAACTGCTTGATGAAAAGCCCGAAAGCGGCTACGCTAAAAACGGCAAACTGTCCTCCCGGCGCCCTGACTCGTCTCAAAATGTCATTCCCGTACAGGAAAACACATCTTCGCATGTCATTCCCCCGCAGGCGGGAGTCCAGAAACGCACAGACGGTCTCGTACCAAAAAGCGCTCTTACAGACAAGAATGAAAGAGACGCCAACGGCGCATTCAAACTCAACGGCGCCATCCATTTCTCAAATGTCTGGTTCGCCTACAAAGAAGAAAACTGGGTGCTGCGCGACGTTTCCTTCGACATCAAACCTGGTGAAAAAATCGGCGTTGTCGGCGCGACCGGCGCGGGCAAAACGACGATCATCAACTTGCTCAGCCGATTTTACAATATTCAAAAAGGAGGAATTTCTTTGGACGGGCGGGACATTTACGATTTCTCGCTCAATACGCTGCGGCAAAACATCGGCGTGGTTTTGCAAGACGTTTTTCTGTTTGCAGGATCGATTGCCGAAAACATCCGTCTCGGCAATAACCAAATTTCCGACGAACAGATGCGCCAGGCGGCGCTGGATGTGAGCGCGACCGAGTTTATCGAAAAATTGCCGGGGCAATTTGACCATCACCTCATCGAGCGAGGCGCAACACTCTCTTCCGGCCAAAAACAACTTCTGTCTTTTGCCCGCGCCCTGGCCTTCGATCCGGCAATTTTGATTCTCGACGAGGCCACATCAAACGTCGACACCGAGACTGAACTGCTGATTCAAAACGCTTTGAAACGACTAATGGCGAACCGCACTTCCATCGTCATTGCCCATCGTCTGGCGACGCTGCAAAATGTGGATCGGATTTTTGTCATGCACAAAGGAGAGCTGCGCGAAGCGGGCACGCACGAGGAACTGCTGGCATTGGGCGGGATATATTCGCGCTTGTACGCGCTGCAATTTTCAATGCAAGCGGCGTAACAATACACAGCTCAACAGAAATTTGTGCGGGTTTCCGCTTGCTTAACCAACGATGGGTATGCAAGCAAGTGGCGCATCATATCTTTTTGTGTTAGCTAAGTCGGAGATAAAATTGCTGTTTTGTGGTTTAGAATGCCGTACTCCACCATGTAACTTAAATGAACCTGAAGAAAATGATAAAAACATTCACCACGCTTTTCGCACTCTCTTTTTCTTTCGTTCTTGCGCAATCAAATGCGCCCCAGATTGGTAAGCGTCAGGATAGGGGGGAGGTGCAGTTTAAGCTCATCACTGAAGCCTCCGGTCTGGCGGCGAGCCGCAAAAACCGCGACGTGCTTTGGGCGCACAACGATTCCGGCGACCGCAATTTACTCTACGCCATGAACGCCCAGAGCCGTCATCTCGGCACCTACGAGGTGGTCGGCGTGGAAAACCGGGATTGGGAAGATATTGCCGTCGGCCCCGGCCCGCGCACAGGGCAGCAATACATTTACGTCGGTGAAATCGGCGATAACGACGCGGTTTACAACACCAAGTACATTTACCGCATCCTCGAACCCCGCGTTGACGCAACGCGCCCTGGAGCAGGCGTGAAACTTTACGGCGTGGAGAAAATCGCGTTTGTTTTCCCCGACGGCAATCGAGACGCTGAGACGCTGATGGTTGATCCGCTGACCAAAGACATTTACGTTATCTCAAAGCGAGAAAAGTTCGTGCGCGTCTATCGCGCCGCCTTTCCTCAGTTTACGGATCGCGTCAATCGACTGGAACATGTCACCACGCTCAATTTCACTATGGCCGTCGGCGGGGATATTTCGCCCGACGGCAACGAAATTCTGGTGAAAACTTACGACGCGATTTATTACTGGCGCCGCTTGCCGGGGCAGCCCTTGTGGAGATCGTTTGCAAAACCGTCTGAAATGCTGCCTTACTTCATGGAGCCGCAAGGTGAATCAGTGACGTGGCACGGCATGGGCGCGGGCTATTTTACTGTGAGCGAAGAGTACAAAAATATCCCGACGCACTTGTATTTTTACCCCAAAAAGTGAATTCCCTTTGACTGGATGAACGAGATTGACCGGATTTCCTTGAAGAAGTTATTTCATTTGTTAGGTCATTCTCGCGAAGGCGGGAATCCAGAAACGTGCAACGCCAATAGATTCCCGCCTTCTCGCACGCGCGATAAAAAGAATGTGGATAACTCAAATCAGTCCCAGCGGGACGACC
>CAXHAT010000220.1:0-11771 GCA_964014485.1 uncultured Deferribacteres bacterium | reverse complement strand
ATAGATTGCACCACCGCCCGTTCGCCGACAGCCGGAGCGATGGCCACCGGGCGGGTTTTTAGGCGCGGGCAGCGCAGCACTTCCATTTGCACCGGGAAAGCGCGTACGCGAAAATGAGCAATCTGACGTTCCATACTCTATCCCGGCAGGCTGACGCGAGCCAAGCGCCAGGACAGGTCGCAAGGATCGATCACCAACTCAAAGGCGTCGCCGGATTCTTTGGCTGACACGGCAATATGCATATACTTGACGCCGCCGATAGGTTCAGTCCAGATGCGGTGAGTTTCGGCGATATGATAGACGCGTTCCCGCCATTTGATGCGAATCGGTTCGATGCGGCCGCGTTCATAAAGCGCGATGACGGAGACCGGTTCGTTAACGTCCTGATAAGTCATCTTTTCTCCTGCTGCAGTGCGAGTCGTTTGAAGATTTGGCGCGCGCGTTTTCGTCGTTTCCCCGGTCTAAAGTTGTGCTCGTTCGTCTCCGCATAAGCTTCTCGTTCACGTCCTGTTCACGGTTGCAAGGGAATGGTTTCGGGCAAAAGCGCGACAATATACTGTACGCACGTTCACAGGACAAGCGAAAACTTGTTGCGGAACCGTGATTTTTTCTGAAATAGAGGCTCTGAGACTGAATGACGAAGCGGACGTCATACGGAGAAGAAGGTGTGGGGAAGCAATCCGCGATTTTTACAAACTCCCCTAGCTAACGATCGTCACTGAGAGCAATGTCTAAAATGCCGGACCGTTTCTTTCGACTTAATGGTCATGTCTTTTTAGACCTATTTTGAAACGGCTATTGCTGCGAGAACAGGTCTGTGGTCTGATGCGATTCGCTCATCGACAACTTGCTGCTCAAATAAAAATTCCGGGAAGTTCTTTAACACGATAAAATCGATTTCGACTCTGGGTTTGTCGGCTGGAAAAGTCTTTTGCTTCTTATTCAAAATATTCCAGCCCTGATATTTGATCTTCTGCATGGACTTATCCGAGCGCTCGCCATTGAAATCACCCGCCATAATGATTGGGTTGTCACGTTTTTCCAAAGCCTTTAAAAGGGCTTCTACTTGCCGTACGCGAATGTCTTCATTTGTCCAATCGTTATGAATGCTTATAAAGGATAAAGGCGACGGCAGATCAGGCGCTTGTACTTGCACTTCAAGGGCGCAACGAGGTTCCGCTCCGTCGGGCAAGGCGTGACGAATCGTATGGATGATTGGAAACCTGGAGAGAACGGCCATGCCGTATTCTCCGCCCTGATAGTCCATGAACTTGCCAAACCGATGCTGCATTCCCAACATTTCGCCGAGTTCCCGGGCAAGATCGCGCTGACCGCTTCTCTTGCAGAATTTATCCACCTCCTGCAGCGCAACGAGGTCAGGATTCACCTTTGAAATCACATCGGCAATCCTTTGTAAATCAATCTTGTTATCCATGCCTTCCCCATGCCGAATGTTGTAGGCAAGAACTGTAAGCTGCTCGGGACTCTTCCGGTTATTTTTTGAAGATGTTGCCGAGCACGCTGAAAGAACCAGGCTGATCAGAAGCAATAAGAATTTGCGCATGTATACTCTCAATTAAATCGTAACTGACACCAATAAAGAAGCGGTTCGGTATTTTTAGACATTGTTTTATTCGATGCTGGTCATAAAAACGCCGCTCAGCAAGATTGGCTGTTTGCGAAAACAAGATTGGCGGCTCTCATTGGGGATGTACCTGCAAAAATCAATGCCCTGTTTGAATCCTGACGCCTGGTTGAGACGAGTTGTACTGAAAAGAGTCCATTTCCCTGGCGTCCGCGCCGATCAAACGTATGACGTCGCCTCGGTTGTTGAGGCTCATCGGCATGCCGTTCCGCCGAATGGTCGCCGACTCTCCCGGAGCAATAGCTCCCATTTCGTTCAAAATCCAGACCCTGCCGCTTTCGTCCTGCAAAAACCATCCTTGCATCCCGATAACTGCAGCGCCATTGTTTCTAAGCGTCACTTCTTCGAATAATCGATCTGATCCGTCGACAGGGTCTGGCAAAAGGCTCTCAATAATGATTGACGAGCGATTCTTAATAGCAAACGTTCTCGACTCCGTCCGATAGGCGACTGTATAGCTGCGAGTCGTTTGATTCACCGTCAAAAGAATAGTGCCGTCTGCATCTGAAGATTCTAAATCGCCGATAAATTGGTCAGGGACGTTACCGCCATTATCGTTTGCAGCGTTTAGGTACTTATTGGTTTGAAATATGGCAGGATTTGAATTCAGACCGGACATGCGAGCCAATACAGTCTCGCGAGGATGTCGAAATCTCCGATTTGTCCCGTTCGAAATAACGATCACTCTTGGCTGCATGTCTTCTATAAACGGTAGAGACGAGCCATTGTCCGCCCCGTGATGATTTGCCTGGTAAACGTCTACATCCGTCACCAAATTGCGATCAGCGATTTTCTGTTCGGTCGCCGTTTCTATATCGCCGCCAGTGAAGTAACGGAAGTCGCCAAACTGAATGAGCAGTGAAACGCTCATGTCATTTTCATCTTCCCCGTGCTGCACCGGGTCTTGTTCAGACAGGACGACCCCGCCGGAAGAGATGCAGGTGACTCGCATGAGCGGATCAAGCGGGATCATCTCTCCGCGCGTCAGCTGTTCCGCTCTATGTCCCACGGCCGCATCATAGTCTCTGTACGTGTCTGAGTTGAGTCGGGTCGAGTCTATCGCGGCTTTATCCCCGCGATCATAGGCGTTAACAATCGTGACAGCCGGGACGTCAAGAAGATCGTCGACGCCGCCGTAATGATCTTCATGATAATGCGTTGCAACAAAATGGTCGATTTGAGCGACGCCGGCTTCCTGCATCACTGCGCGAATCCGGTCTCCATGACCGTTTCGGCCGCTGTCAACCAAAAGCGTTTGTCCGCTTGGCGATACGAATAGAGTGGCGTCCGCTTGATCGACGTCGATGTGGTAAATTCGCAGCGTCTGAGCAAAGGAACTCACGACTGACGTCAAGACGAAAATCTTCGTAATGAAGCGCTTCATAACATGGTCTCGCTTTTGGGAAAGTTCTCTGTACACATCGGAAATATACGGGACTTATCAAGAAAGGCCTTCAGGCGGTCTTGTCAGCTCAGAGTCAGGAAGAGAGCAGCCCCATCATGGTAAATATGAAATACAAAGGGGAGCAATGAGTCCACTGATTTTTTACGAGCTTTCTCAATCTTTGGTTTTCCAATAGAAAAATCTATCGTCTGAAACGCCTGATTTCCGCCGCGCTCAAGAATTTTTCATCCGGCGACTTTTTCAGCAGGTTTTTATCTCGGTTGGATTTTGTAAGCGGTTGCGTGTAATCTCAAGAACAAACGACATAAACGGAAGCGAACTGGCTAATGGGAATGCAGCTGACCGAAGATTCATCTTTGATCTGGCTAAACCGAATATTTTGGGGCTTATGGCGAGACCATGTAATGCTGGGAATTGCACGTGGCGAATCGTCGAGAAGAAGAAACTAGAAGTTGGCGGGAGGAAGATCATTGGGACGAACGGCTCAAGCTGCGGGAGTGGTCGGTCTATCCCTTAAGCGCTTTCAAACGGCTCATGATTTCGAGCACGATTTCCGAGAATGATCTCGTCTTGATCATACCGTTTTTTCGAAAAAACGCCGCCCACATTTTTTCTTTATCCGGATCATTGTAGAACGATGCTTTGAAAATGTACCACGCATCACCCAAATTCGTTTTGCGATGCTTGAAAGTCGCAGTAATGGCCTCATTTAGTATTTCCTGTTCGAATTCATGATTGGCGAGCAGGAACCAAATATCATAAAAATCCTTCATGCGGCTGTTCACATCCCCCAGTTTGACAATCGCTTCAAACTTCTCCGCGATTACTGATTCCCACGAATATGCTTGTATCGCAAAGTCCTTGTCGTCAAGAAGAGACGGGAATTCAAAATGCACTGGCTTCGGCGTTACGACGTCGCCAAAGCCTGCGTCTATTTGGAGCGTTTGCCGCGCGGCTTCGAGATGCGCCGTTACTTTCGCGCGTACGCCTTCATACATTGCGCCTTCCGTGATCGCTTGACACGAGATCGAATCCGCATCGAAAACAACCCCATCCGCGACTTCAACTGCGACAACGTCCCGGAGCACTTTTCCAAAGGCTTCCGGCTGGCTGGGGATTTTTCCGGCGAGAAAGTCCAGGTCTCTGGTGGGTCTCGCCTGCAAATGATGCGCGGCATAGAAAAGAGCGCCGCCCTTCAAGACAAAGGCGTTTCTGTACTGAGAGTGCGTGAGTCGATAGAGAAATCGTTCCTGGACATACAACAGAAGTAAACGATTAAAGTCGACGCCCTGTTTTTTCGCTTTCTCCAGCAAACGGCGTCGAACGGATGCGCCAATGTTCTTAATTCGTCTCTTCATTATCGCTGCAGCAGCGCTTCCAGATACGGTTTCATGACGCGGTACATTCTGCCGCTTTTGGCGATTTCAGCAAGTCTGTTGACATCGCTCCCCGGTGAGTTCAGATAGTTCCTTAGGCCTTCAATCGCCACATCCAGGCCGAGCTTGTTGCGATAACGAAAGCAATCCGCAATCGTTTTTTCGCGCGAATAAATTTTGAAGCCGCCGGTTTCCGCACGGACGTTCTCAATGCCGGTGCGATAGTTGGCTTCGGAAAAATGAAAGACCTGCATCGGCGGGTAATTTAGCTTGACCGGCTTGCTCGCCCGCGGCAGCGCAATCATGATTGACGACGGGACGGTTGTCGTTAGTTCGTAGAAGGCGAGAGCGGAATGCAGGCAGACGACGGCGCCGGGCATGGCCATACAGACGTCGATCATGCCCTGATGGGCAAGAACCGGCATGTCGGATAGCTTGTACAGTCCGGGCTTGACCTTTTCGATAACCCCTTCTTCAAGCCAGCGCCGGATGGAACTGGTGTGGACGTTGTTTTGCTTTAGCTCTTTGAGAAAAGCGTAGCCGTCGTGTTTTCGGAATTGTTTGAGGGCTTCATTCATCGTGAGTATCGCACTTTAGTCTACACAAATAATTATATGTAGAAAAACAGAACAATGCAATCAGAAAACCGGATAATGTTCCAAGCGTATCAGTCCGGTCGGAGCACGAGATTTAAATCCACTGGAGAACATTTCAAAAAATAACGCTAAAATGACGCATGATTTTCAAAGCCGTACTAAAAAACAATGACTTACGTTCGTTTTTTCGAAATATCGTTGGTCTCATAACCCGAAGGTCGGTGGTTCAAATCCGCCCCCCGCTACTTGCGTAAATACTTGTTTTTACGACACAAGGGAATCAGCTTTGATTCCCTTTTTATTTTAGGGCAGGGACAAATGTGGACAGGAATAGACAGATTTTAACGCTAAAATGACGCTAATAAACCCTTTCTATAGTACCCATCCATCGTCGAGATTTGAGTATCGGTGTCGCCTTCCACTTTTTTTAATTCTTCCCACTCCAAGATCAATGATCCCGAACCCTTCGCTTGGTTTCGTGACATGTTCGCCTGTATCGCCGATCATTCCCGGAAAAAAATCTCGTCAACTGAAGTCGATTCAAAACGAAAAATGCAAGACGGGGTTCACCGGACGCTCACGATTATTCGACCGCGACTACTAATAAATGCGAATTAAGAACGCGGATACAAACTACAAAAGCGATACGACTCCGCTTTTTATCGTAATATGTTTCATTATTTTCTACCTGAGTTTTCAGCGATGGTATAGGAGACGAACCAATGTCTATTGATCCCGCATAACCGCCACCGTCTTCATTTCAGTTTTGCCGTCAGCTTGAACCGTGACTACGTACAACCCGCTGGGGCAGGTTTGTTGGCGCAGATCGAGGCCGTTCCATTGTTCGACGTTGATGCCGCGGTTTCTGGGTTCGTTTTCGCCGAGAATGGCGATGAGCCGACCAGCGGTGTTATAGATTTTGCAAGTAACGTTGCTTGCATTGACAAGCCAGTACGAGATATCGATATAACTTCGAGCACGAGTACTTTTGGGCGAGAATATCCTTGGCTGGATCTCAAGATCCAAAATATCTGCTTTGTGGGGAATTAGTCGGTCCTTAAGTAAGGCAAAATGGCCCGTCCATTTAACGGCAAGAGTTATTTGATTTGAGTCATTCTTCACAGTTCCCCCCAATCGTTGCCACGTGTCTTCTTCCCCGGTTGGCGAGTAAAATATGGTGAGATTCATTTCGTCAGATTCAGTAAACGGCAAGTCGGGGTATGTCAAATCTAATGTTATTGGTTTGTTGAATTTCAGATATTCTTGCTCCCGATTATTCTTTAAAGTCTTGATTGCAATGCAAAAGCCTAGATAAGATGCGCCTTGTAAAGTGTCTGCGCTTAACTCATGGTTTTTACATGAGCGTACGATCAATTCAACGTCTTGAGACAGCGCTTTTGCAGGCACGAACAGTTTAATTGAATCGTTAGCAGCCGTGAATGTAGTGTCCCGATCGCTATTGAGTTGAACGCTTGACTCAACAACCTCTACTTTGAGAGCGACGACGCTTCCATGATTGAGTGCGTCCACTGCGCTTAAACGAAGCCAATACGGACCGTTCCGGAGGCCAGTGGTGTTCCAAACGGCTAAAACATCATCGCGAACTTCTGTATTTGGACGCAAGTCGATAAGATTGTCGTCTTTCCAGTCGACGAGCGAGCTGTCCTCGCCAAAACCATAATGTAATTTATAAGATTTAAAATCGTGAATAGGCGAATCGTCATAAGCGTTGCCAACGATTTGCACGGAACCGGCAATCCTGTCTTCCGATTTAAAGGAATTTATCGTGACTGTAGGAGGCGTAGTATCGATTTTAAAAATACTACTATCACCGCTTATGTCCACGTTTCTCCAAGCGTCTTTTGTATTGACAAAAAACTTATAATCCCCATTAATGACACTTTCAAGGCTATCTTGAATCTCTTCAAACGGACTGATTGCCGTAAAGCTTGTTTCTCCGGAAAATGTGATGTCTGCTCCTATCTTCGAAACTCGCCATAAATAACGCAGCTTTGCTTGTTCGGTACGATTATCCTCGCCCGAGAAACGAAAAAGAGGCGTTGAAGTACCTGATATGGCGGGCGGTTTCTCAATAATCATCGTCTTTGATGGAGGAGTCGTGTCTGGTTCTAATCTATGGACCCCTTTCTGTGTTCCAAACCAAATTCCCCCATCAGCGGATTCCCCGATTGCATAGATAATACTGTCTCGGAGCCCAGGATTTTTAGAAATTGTAAAGTTTAACCACTCGCCATCTTGAAAACGACTTATGCCTCCGCCGAACGTGCCGAGCCAAAGTGCGTCATCCCTGGTTTCTTCTATAGCTATAATATAGTTCGAGACAAGGCCATGATTAACAGTAAAATTTTCCCATTTTCCATGTTTGAATCGGCTTGCTCCCGCACTCGTTCCGGCCCAAATATAGCCGTCTTGAGATTCATGAATGATTGGAACAGTATCACTTAATAAACCTTCAGCGTTCGTATAAGTCGTCCACTGGCCGTCTGACATCCGACTAAGCCCATAGCCCAAAGTTCCAGCCCAAAGTGAACCGTCTTTTGATGCTTCGAGCGCCAATATTGTATCACTAATAAGCCCGTTTTGTCGCGAATATTGCCACCATCTACCATCCTTTAAACAGGATATCCCCCCGCCTTTTGTCCCGAAGCATAAAACCGAAGAGTCTAGTTGGGTGATGGCTAAAACGCTATCGTTAGCAAGACCGCTATCCGTGCTTGCAACTGTGAAGGGATCCCAAATTCCATTTTTGTAACGGTATGCACCGTTCCCAAAGGTACCGAACCACAGGCTATTGTCTTTTGCATGAAGACTAGAGCGAACATCAGTCCCTGGCTGAAAATTATTAGTGATTTGACCGTTATAATATCGACTTATGCCCTTTTCTGTCCCAAACCACATGACATCGGCGGAGTCTATTATGGTCCAGACAAAATTCGAGGCTAATTCCGGCTCAACCAAGCGCGCCCAATATTCTTGTGCTATCACTTTTTGACAGTCGTAAAAAGCTGGTAACAATACAACAAGTGATAAAATCCGTACTCTCATATATGCTAATTTGATATTCGACTAAATACGTCTATCGTATATTCGTGATTATTTCGAGAAATGCGACAAGTTGAAGAATCTACAATTGAATTGGACCATATTTCAGCAATGAACCTGATGCACGAATTCTGCGTTAGCTCTCCAGGTTTGACGCTAAATTCAAAATCATAGATATGAACTGGCAGCAGCGGACATCCGCTCGATGTCATGTTTCGACAGGGGAATGCTGGATCCTGACAGTATCTTTTGGCAATAGTGCCATAGAAAATTTCGTTCAAGGGAATCGTATTCGGGAAGCCGCACGGCACAGTCATGAAGAGCGGTCGGGCATCGATCGCCGTGTCGGCGACACAACTCCGAATTGTATCCGCAGGAATTACAACTGCTACATCATCTATGCTCACATATTGAACCGGGTTGTAAGGTTGGGTGGGCAATGTCAATTGGTTACATATTGAAAGGCGAATCTTAAGGGTATCTCTTGCGCCGGATCGGCTAGCAGGAAAAAGTCGCGTCCTCGCGATGCAGGCAAAAATGTTGTGGAGTACATCCAATGCTCTGAACGCAGTAAATACAAGATCACCAGCATCTAATTTTAGGAAGAATATCGCATTTCCCTGCGCGGCTGAGCTCTCAACAAAGCACATAAACTCTTCCTCCGCCGTGACTATTGAACCTGCTGGTATGGCGGGGAATAAAGCAGTAGAGTCTAAGATAACAATGCCTTGTTGGTTGGACTCAATAATGCCTTCGCTTGCCGGAATAGGCGCGTCGCTGAGATTTCTGATCACAAATCGCAAGCCGACGGTCTCGTTCGGGTTCAAAACTCCATCATTGTTACCATAAAGCGAATCATTGACGATTATATTGACAATTTCTATTTCTGATCCAACAACATTTTGAGGCTCAGGCGGCTTTTGCAGATTCGTCCAAATTAGAACAATAATAATAACAGAGATACTCAGGCCGCCAACAAGAGCAATCGAGTATTTGTTTTCCATTTTATCCCTCCATTGGAGATTATTAGATAAACTTTTGAAGCTTGATCAAGATGAACAGACTTTCTACAGAACTACTTCGTAGCCATCACAGCTACCGTCTTTATCTTTGTCTTGCCGTCTGCTTGAACTGTGACGACATATAACCCGCTGGGGCAGGTTTGTTGTCGCAGGTCGAGGCCGTTCCATTGCTCGACGTTGACGCCGCGGTTTCTAGGTTCGTTTTCACCGAGTATGGCGATGAGTCGACCTGCGGCGTTGTAGATTTTGCAAGTGACATTGCTCGCCTTACCGAGCGTGTAGGAAATATCCACGGAAGAACGCAGACCGGAACTGTTAGGCGAGAACACGCGCGGCTGAATATCGAGATCGAAAAGGCCGGTTTCCGTGCCTTCGCTTAGGTCTTTATACAGGCCGAAATAGCCAGGCTTTTTGAACACGGCGGTGATTTTCTTTTCAGTTTGATTCACCAACCCGCCCAACCGCTGCCAATTGCTCATGCCGTCTTCGGAGTAGTAGAGAGCGAGCTTGCTTTCATCGATGCCAGCAGGAATAGAATCTTTATAGCTCAGACTGAGCGTGGCCGGTTTGTTGAATTCCTGAATGAAGGATGATGATACCAACTCATCGAACTCGACGGCAAAGCAATAGTTGGCGAAGGTGACGCCGGTTGAATCGAAGAGCGTGATCTCATCCATTTGACAGGTGCGGACGATGAGACGAGCGTCTTCTGAGATAGCGTTGGGCGGCAGGAAGATGTCGATGTCAGCGGTTGTTTGTTTTACGCCTTTTTCGCGGTTAACGTCGACAGCGGATTCGACCACTTCGACATCGAGATAGACCGTGCTCGTGTGGCCGAGGCTATCGATGGCGCTCAGGCGAAGCCAATACGGGCCGTTGGGAAGCTCGTCAGTATGCCAGACAGCGAGCGTATCGTTGAAGATTTCTTCTGTTGGGCGCAGGCGAGAAAGATGCTCAGACTGCCAGACGACTTGGGATGTATCTCGGCCAAAGCCGTAGTGCAGATCGTAGCGAATAAAATCCTGAATCGGGGATGAATCAAACGCATTACCAATGATTGCGGCTGAATCGGCGATCTGGTCTTTGCTTTTGTGGGAGTTAAATATAACCGTAGGTTGCGTAGCGTCAACTCGGAAGGAGTAGCGTGGCGGTTTGCCAGTGACATTATTAAAAAAGTCTTTCGCCTTTACAGTGAAAGTGTACTCACCGTCCTGTAAAGGCGGGAGTGTCACGCTAGTTGCCAATGACCAATCTCCAGAAGCCGCCAAACCGCCTTCTCCCTCGAGTTCCCAAGCAAAAAAAAGTTTGCTTGCAGGAGCAAGATTGTCATTACCGACGTAGTTGAATAAGGGCGAAATGTTCCCGGTCAATGCACCAGGTGTAATGAGAAAACTCACTCGTGGCGAGACAATGTCTGATAACCGCGACACCCCACCGGATGTACCAATCCAAAGCGCGCCTTCGCCGTCTTCTGCAATGGCGTGCACCATGCTGCCAGCTAAATCATGATCTTCGATAATGGTAGTCAAGCTCTGGCCGTCATAACGGCTTACGCTAGCATGTGTACCAAACCAAAGCGCGCCGTTGCTGTCTTTAGTAATGGTGAGAGGATCGAACAAAAAGGGAGCTTGGATAAAGGTAGTCCAGCTTTGGCCGTCATAGCGACTCACGCTACCAAATGTACCAAACCAGAGCGCACCGTTGCCGTCTTCTGCAATGGCCAAAACATTGTTATCAGCCAAACCGTCAGATTCGGTAAAGGTGGTCCAGCTTTGCCCGTCATAGCGACTTACACCGTCATCTGTTCCAAACCAGAGTCTTCCATTGCTGTCTTTGAAAATGGCGTTAACGTCGTTGTGAGTCAGACCGTTATCTATGGTAAAAGTGGTCCAACTTTGCTCGTTATAACGACTTACGCCGTCGTTTGTACCAAACCAGAGAGCATCGTTGCTATCTTCGACAATAGCACGAACTGAGTTGCTAACCAAACCGTCAGCTTTAGTAAAGGTGGTCCAGTTTTGACCGTCATAGCGACTCACGCCGCCCCCCCCAGTTCCAAACCAGATTGCGCTAGTACGATCCTCGACAATAGCCAGAACTAAATTACTAGCCAAACCGTCTGCTGTTGTAAAAGTGGTCCAGCTTCGGCCATCATAGCGACTCATGCCGTTGTCTGTTCCAAACCAGAGTCCTCCATTGCTGTCTTTGAAAATGGCGTTAACGTCGTTGTCAGCCAGGCCGTCAGCTTCGGTAAAGGTGGTCCAACTTTGACCGTCGTAGCGTCTCGCGCCGCCCATCATACCAAACCAAAGCGCGCCGTTGCTGTCTTCGATAATGGCGTGAACAAAGATGTTATACAAGCCGTTAACCACGGTAAAGCGGGTCCAGCTTTGGCCATCATAGCGACTCACGCCGCTATAGGCGCCAAACCAGAGCGCGCCGTTACCGTCTTCCGCCATGGAAATAACAACATTGGAATTTTCCCAGTCAACATCAGGCATGGTGAAAGAGGTCCAGCTTTGGCCGTTATAGCGGCTCACCCCTTTAGTTGTACCAAACCAGATCGCGCCATTGCTGTCTTCTATAATAGCGGTGACGTTGTTGTAAGACAAACCATCAGCTCTGGTAAAAGTGGTCCAGCTTTGGCCGTCATAGCGACTCACG
>CAXHAT010000219.1:0-11831 GCA_964014485.1 uncultured Deferribacteres bacterium | reverse complement strand
ATACGAGATGCAATGGAGTCTCGTGGGCTCGGAGATGTGTATAAGAGACCGCGATTATGACGTCATCCGTCGAAATCCAAAAATTTTTGTCGGCTATAGCGACTTGACCGCATTGCAAATGGCGATTTTCCAAAAAACCGGACTCGTCACGTTTTCCGGGCCAATGGTGGCCGTCGAATTTGCCGCCGGAATTGATCCCAGAACAGAATCGAATTTCTGGGGAATTTTGGACGGCGAAAAAACAGCGCCGATCACTCTGTCGCCCTTAGAAGAAGACTTTCAGATTATTTCTCAAGGAAAAGGGAAAGGCTCAATTCTGGGCGGATGTCTTTCTTTGGTCGCCGGATTGCCGGGCACGCCTTTCATGCCTGATTTGTCGAATAATATTCTGATTCTGGAAGACATAGGTGAAGAGCCGAGGAAAATCGATTACTGTTTGGCGCGGTTGCAAAACGCCGGCGTTTTTGACCACATTTCCGGTTTGATTCTTGGCCAATTCATCGATTGCAAACCGGAGGAAGGCTTCCCGTCCGCCACCATTGACGAAATTCTCACAGAATATTTTGGCGATCTTCCCATTCCAGTGATTTCACATTTTGATTACGGACACGGCGGCGTAAAACATACGATTCCGTTCGGGATAAAAATCAAGATTCAAACGTCGCTTTTGTCTGTAGAATTGGTCGAGAATGCAGTGAGTGCATAAATGAACATGAAAGCGTTTTGACTTCCATTCAGGGTGCAACTTATGGCTTTTGATCCTAGCGGCGAAGTTCAGGATTTTTTAATTTTTGGCGAGTATGGCGGCGTTAACCCGTCGATTACGGATTCGTCTACTTTTACTTTCCTGAACCCTGATCGAATGGAGGAGATGTTTGACCATGAGTTGGAAGGATGTTTTCTTTATTCGCGGCACCTGAACCCAATTAACAAATTCTTGTCGGATGCGCTGGCCAAGCTTGAAAACAGCGAAGCGTCGATTGTCACTGGTTCCGGCATGGCGGCGATAAGCAACACGGTTTTACAGATTTGCAGCTCGGGGGACGAGATCGTCTCTAACAGGACTGTTTATGGCGGCACCTATGCACTGCTCAAAAATTTTCTCCCGCGATTGGGCGTAAGAACAAACTTTGTCGACATCAATGACCTAGATGCTGTAAAAAGCGCAATAACTGAGCGCACTCGCATGATTTTCTGCGAATCGATGAGCAATCCCTTGCTTGAAATTGCTGATATTCCGACGTTGAGCCAACTTGCTAATGAGAAAGGGCTCAAGCTCGTTGTCGATAATACCTTCAGCCCGATGATTATTTCTCCGCTTCGTCTAGGCGCTCATGTCGTTGTTCATAGCCTGACAAAGTTCATTAACGGCACCAGTGATTGCGTTGCCGGCTGCGTCTGTTCAAGTAAAGATTTTTTTCATGAGTTAATCGACGTCAATAGCGGCGCTTCAATGTTGTTAGGAGCGGTTTTGGACAGCCATAGGGCTGCAAGCATCCTGAAAAACCTTCATAGCTTGCATATCCGTATGCAAAAACATAGCGCCAACGCTGAATTCCTTGCGACGCGCTTCGAACAACTTGGACTCCCTGTGTTTTATCCGGGGCTGCCGTCTCACAGGCAGCATGATCTGATGGCTTCTCTGGCGAATCCAGGTTTTGGATTCGGCGGGATGCTTGCCGTAGATCTTGGCAATGAGAAAGCCGCCAATCACTTCATGACAAGAATGCAGGAGGAGAAGGTCGGATATCTGGCGGTCAGTCTAGGCTATTTTAAAACCCTTTTTAGCTCTCCGGGCCACAGTACGTCATCGGAAATCCCAAAGGATGAACGCGAAAAGCTCGGATTAAGTGATGGGCTTGTACGGATTTCAGTAGGGTTGGACCATGATATAGGCAAGAGTTTTGAGCGTATCAAAAGGTGTTTGGACAAATTGAATTAATTGAGCAATAAATATGCGGCTCCTTGTACCCATAATGATTTAGAACTTTAAGATTAAGTATGTCACAAAACCATTCGTTTCCCAAGCTGCCGATCGTTGTTTTTATTTCCGGTCGCGGGTCAAATCTTGTCGCGATTCACAAGGAAATTGTTAGAGGCAACGTTCCAGCGGAAATCAGGTGCGTCATTAGCAGTTCTAAAGATGCAGGCGGTTTGGCGTTTGCGAAGGAAAATGGAATACCCGGCCATTGGCTGGAAAAAGAAGATTTTCGCAATGAAGGCGCGTTATCGGAAAAATTGTCTGCCATACTCGACGAGTACAATCCCGCGCTGCTTGTCTTGGCTGGTTTTCTGCGCAAAATTCCAGAGGCGGTTGTCACTGCTTTCAAAAATCGCATTATCAATGTTCATCCGGCGCTGCTGCCAGCATTTGGCGGCAAGGGAATGTATGGCAAGCACGTTCACAAAGCGGTGCTCGACTACGGCTGCAAAGTTTCCGGCGCTACTGTGCATATCGTGAGCGCGGAATATGACACTGGGCCGCCGATTATCCAACAAACCGTGCCCGTTTTGGATGACGATTCACCGGAGACGCTGGCCGAGAGAATACTGTTCGTTGAACACCGCATTTTGCCGAAAGCCGTCGATTTATTTGCGAGAAACAGGATTAAAATTATTGGTCGAAAAGTTATGATTGAATCGTGAGTCCACATGCTTGTCCGCCGAATTTCATCCATTCTTGATTAATCTTTCCGCCTGTTCATTATTTGTTGTTTAACACGCGATTACCGCTTAATATTAAATATCTTAGAGAGCGTCCCTATAACCCCCTTAATTGTCATGCTGTAAGTATTTTTTTTAAATTTAACCCCTTGAAATCTGAACCAGACGATAACAAAGATTTTTTCAGAATGACAATCGAGGGCTTCATATTTGGGCTCTCTTAAACAGCGCTTCAAATAGTCATTTCACGAGTCAATAATGCAGTTAGAAAAGAATGCTTTAATCAGCGTTTCGGATAAATCAGGTCTTCTCGATTTTGCGCGCAACCTTGGTGATCACGGCTACAAAATTTATTCGACCGGCGGTACCGCAAAAGCCCTTGCGCAGGCTGGTATCGCCGTCGTCAATATTTCTGACTTGACCGGGTTCCCGGAAATTATGGATGGGCGCGTTAAAACGCTGCACCCGAAAGTCTTTGGCGGAATCCTGGCGCGAGGCGGATTAGCGAGCCATGCCGCCGAGGCCCAATCCCACGCAATTCCGCTGTTCGACGTTGTCGTCGTTAATTTGTATCCTTTCAGCGAAACGGTGAAAAAGCCTGGAGCGAGCTTTCAGGACGCAATTGAGAATATTGACGTCGGCGGCGTGACGCTAATTCGCGCCGCGGCGAAAAATCAGGAACGCGTCTCCGTGGTCACGTCTCCCGGGCAGTATTCGGATATCCAAAAAGAATTGGCGGAAAACGACGGAAAAATTTCTCGGGAAACGCGTCAAACGCTGGCCGTAACGGCTTTTCTAGAAACTTCAAAATATGATGCGGCGATTCACAATTTTCTCGCGGAACAGGCTGGAAGGAAAAACGACGCCGGATATCTCGATTCATTTGTTTTGCCGTTAAGAAAAACCGCCGATTTGCGATACGGCGAAAATCCGCATCAGCAGGCGGCGCTTTATAGGCGTGAAGACGTAGACGTTGACGGTGTGATCAACGCGGAACAATTGCACGGCAAGGCACTGTCGTTTAACAACATCATGGACGGGGATACGGCGCTGCAAATAGCCAAGGAATTTACCCGACCGGCAATTGCGATTTTAAAGCACGCAAACCCGTGCGGCGTTGCCGTCGAGAATTCTCTTGCCGACGCTTATGAAAACGCATTGGCGACGGACCGAACTTCGGCTTTTGGCGGAATCGTGGGCGCCAATCGCAAAATTGACGCGGATACGGCAAAATTGATTTCCAAGGTTTTTACGGAAGTAATCATCGCGCCTGATTTCAGCGATGAAGCGCTGGAGATATTGACGCAAAAAAAGAACATCCGACTGTTAAAAACCGCCGCGTTTGACTCAGGGCAAGCGAGGGAAGAAGATTTTCGCCCCGTATCCGGCGGCCTTCTTGTCCAAGATCGTGATCTGGGTGTGGATGATGAAAACACATTTAGAATTGTGACGGAGCGTAAGCCGGATGACGCCGAGTGGCGCGCAATGCTTTTTGGCTGGAAAGTCGTGAAGTGGGTAAAATCAAATGCGATCGTTTTTGTTGGGGAAAATCGGACTTTGGGTATTGGAGCCGGGCAAATGTCGCGCGTTGACGCAGCAAAAATTGCAGTAATGAAAGCAAAGGATGCGGGGCTTGATTTAAGCGGCGGCACTGTCGCCTCCGACGCCTTTTTCCCGTTTGCTGACGGCGTTGAAGCGGCTGCGGCCGCCGGAGCAAAAGGCGTTATTCAACCGGGCGGCTCTATTCGAGATGAAGAAGTGATTGCGGCGGCGAATCGGAGCGGCGTTGCGATGGCATTTACTGGAAAGCGGCATTTCAGACACTAGCGGAAAGGGAAAAGCGAAAGCAGATGAAATTCAATTTTCAAAGTTTCTTTACAAACGATATTGCCATCGATTTGGGCACGGCGAACACGCTGGTGTTTGTTCGAAATCGAGGTATTGTCATTAATGAACCGAGCGTCGTCGCCGTAAGAAAAATTGATCAGGAAATCGTTGCTTACGGGCGTGAAGCCAAAGAAATGCAAGGAAGAACCCCGGGCGAAATTACGACGGTCAGACCGCTGAAGGACGGCGTCATCGCAGATTTCGAATTAGCGGAAGCAATGATTCGGCATTTCATTAAGCGCGTTTCCGGCAATCAGATTTTTCGCCTTCGCCCGCGCGTGGCGGTGTGCATTCCGTCTGGAATTACGGATGTTGAAAAAAGGGCGGTGCGCGATTCTTGCGAACATGCCGGGGCCAAGGAAGTCCATCTCATTGACGAGCCAATGGCGGCGGCGATTGGCGTTGGCCTGCCCATTGAAGAACCTGTCGGCAGCATGGTGATCGACATTGGCGGCGGCACAACGGAAATTGCCGTGATCTCGCTGTCGGGGATCGTCAACGACATGTCGATTCGTATTGGCGGCGATGAAATGAATGACGCCATCGTGCAGCATTTTAAGCGCAACTACAATCTTTTGATTGGAGAAAATACGGCTGAGAATATTAAGTGCAGGCTCGGTTCCGCAGCGCCGTACAAAGAAGAAGGCAGCATGTCGGTGCGCGGACGTGATCTTGTCGCAGGCATCCCCAAGACTGTGGAAGTAACGTCAATCGAAGTTCAGGAAGCGCTTTCAGAGCCCGTCAACGCAATTGTCGACGCGACGAAAATGTGTTTGGAGCGCACGCCGCCGGAACTCTCTTCGGATATTCTGGATCGGGGCATCGTTCTTTCGGGAGGCGGAGGGATGTTAAAAGGCCTGGATGAGCGCCTCCGCAAAGAAACCAGTCTGCCTATAATTGTTGCTGAAGACCCTTTGACGTGCGTCGTTCGCGGAACAGGAAAAGTATTAGACAACCTGCCGCATTTTCATAAAGTGTTGAGTAAAGTCCGACGTTATTGATTTGCCGTGAATGCCAAAAATCGAGTTTATGACAGCTTCATTTCGATCTCTTTTCGTGAGTACTGCGTTTTTATCCTTTGCCTGATCATTTCTATCGCACTCCTTTTCCAACGAGAGAGCCCCCAAGTCAACCAGATTCGTGCCGGACTCGTTGACGTTTTCGCCAGAATGTTCTCCACTTCTTCACAGGATCAAAGCCGAAATAGTTCTGATGTTGAGGTCAAAGCTTTGCGCCGGAGAACGACTGAATTGCTTCTGGAAAACAGCCGACTACGTCAAGCCGGACTTGAAAACTACCGTTTTCGCGAAATGCTCAATATGAAAAATGAGAGCGACCTTCGTCTTGTCGCCGCGGAAATAATTGCGTTTCAAAAGGGCGAATTCGCACAGACGATTGTTATCGACGCCGGCGCCAGAGACGGGATAAAGAAAAACATGCCCATCGTTTCGCCGCAAGGCTTGTGCGGCAAAGTTTTTCGAGTGGGCGAGGAAAGCTCGACGGCCCATCTGCTCGTGGATCACAATTTTCGCGTCGCTTGTAAAATCGAAAGAACGCGGGCTGACGGCATTTTATCGTACGCCGACGGCAAATTGTGTGAGCTGAAGCAAACGCCAAAATATGCTGACGTGCGTGTGGGGGACGTGGTTGTTACTTCTGGCTACACAAAGTTTTTTCCGAAAAACTTACGTGTCGGCGTTGTGCAGGAAGTCCACAACGAACCGACTTCATTGTTCAAAGTCATCAAAGTGGAGCCGTTCGTCAATTTTACTCGGCTGGAAGAAGTATTTGTGGTCACGAGCGTTTCGGAATCTTCACTGGATGAGGTGCAATGAAGATCATTAGCTATGCACTGATGTTCCTGCTGTTGGTTTTGCTGCAAATAGAGTTTTTGCCGTTTTTGTTAGGCGCCTACCTCGTGCCTGATTTGATTTTCATCGGCGTTATCACTTTGGGGATTCGAGAAGGCGGCGTTGCTGCAATGTTGACGGGGTGTTTTCTGGGATTCGTTCTAGATTCTTTCTCTAGTTTTACAGGCGGGGCTATGATTGCGCTCGTTATCGCAGGGTTTTTGGCCGGCGTTTTTTCAAAGAACATTAACCGATTCGGCGTTCAAGGGAACATCATTTTTCTGTTGGTCATCGTCTTCATTTATCATTTCACGTACTATTTTTTGACTCTGGTAGATCGCGGCTTCGAGTTTTTTGTTTTAATGATCAATTACGTTTTACCCGCCGCCTTCTACACGTTGATCATTGTAGGGATTGCGCATTATCTTCTGCCGAACGGATTGCGGGGCGAGAATAAATGAGAGCTCACAACAACAGCAATTCGTCGAGAAAAGCGATGGTTTTCCAGATTTTTCTTGGAGTCGCTTTTTGTATTTTGGTTGGCCGTTTTTTCTTCATCCAAATCCTGGAGGGAGAAGAATACGGTAGAGAAAGTTGGAAGAATCGTATCAGACACATTCGTCTGGAACCGCCCCGAGGGTTAATTCTCGACCGTTCAGACAGCGTTCTTGTCGACAACCATCCGTCGTATTCATTATATGTTATTCCGCGCGTTGTCAGCGAGTCCGATTCGGCCTTTCATATTCTTGCGGGAATTCTTGAACTGCCTGTAGAAAAATTGAAAGACGTATATCGCAAAAGACGGCTTGGGCCTTTCAAGAAGGTCAAATTGGCGAAAAGCGTCGATTTTTCCAAAATTGCTTTGATTGAGGAGCGCAAGCTCGACTTGCCCGGCGTCATTTACGATATCGAGCCGAGGAGGTTCTATCGGGACAAGGCGATCGCGGCTCATCTGCTAGGTTATCTGGGAGAAATCACTGAAACCGAAATTGGACAAAAAGAAGAATCCGCCTACCTGCGCGGGGACATTATTGGCAAAGTCGGCGTAGAAAAATTCTACGAGGACACGCTGAGAGGGGAGAAGGGCGACCAATTTGTTGAAGTTGACGCTCTGGGCCGAGAAGTGCGCGAATTGAAATCGGTGGGCGAGCGATTGCCCCGCCCCGGTTATAATATCGCGCTTACGCTTGACGGTCAGGTACAGCGTTTCATCGAGCAAGAAATGGGCGAGCGGAATGGCGGCGTTGTCGTATTGAATTGTCGGAACGGCGAAGTTTTGGCAATGGTTTCCAAGCCGGATTATGACCCGGCAATTTTTACAAAATCAATTCCCACCAAAGTTTGGAATGAATTAAACGACCCTGCTCGGAATGCGTTGTTTGATCGCGTGCTGCGAGGAAATTACCCCCCGGGTTCACCATACAAATTGATAACCGCAATCGCCGGTCTGGAAACGGGGACGCTGAATCCGAAACAAACGGTGTTCTGTCAAGGCGGTTTGCAGTTAGGGAAACGTTTGTTTCGATGCTGGAAAGCTGGCGGGCATGGTTCAGTAAATCTACGGCAGGCCATTGAGCAATCGTGCAATGTTTATTTTTTTCGCGCAATTCAAAAAGTCGGCCTTGAGAACTGGGTTCACTACTCACGGATGTTCAAGTTTGGAGAACAGACGAATATTGATTTGCCGAATGAAGCAAAAGGACTGGTGCCGGATTTAGCATATTTTGACAGAACTTACGGCAAAGGACAATGGAGTCAGGGGCTGCTTTGGAATATCTCAATTGGCCAGGGCGATTTGTTGGCAACGCCTTTGCAAACCGCCTTTTTTGCCATGAGTTTAGCCAATCGCGGCCTCGCTTTTCGCCCGCATATTTTAAAAGAAGTCTACGCGCCCGGAGAACAACGGTCAAGCATCGCGACGGTTTGGGCGGACACGGTCAAAATCGGCATTTTCAAAAAGAAAACGTGGGACTTGGTCTTGGGTGGAATGCGCGACGTTGTTCACGGCGTTAACGGCACGGCAAAAAGCGCTAATCCGAGACGAATTTTTGTTGCAGGCAAAACGGGCACTGCTCAGGCGCCTCAGGGCGAAAACCACGCATGGTTCATCGGCTTCGCTCCTTTTGAGAATCCGATTGTTGCGTTTTCAATTTTTCTGGAGCACGGAGGCGGCGGTGGCGCTGAAGCGGCTCCAATCGCTGGGAGGATTCTAAAATTTTTATTGGATTCGGGGAAGATCACGCCGTTTGAGTAAGATCATATTCGTCTTGTTGTAAATCAATGCTGCACGATAATCAAAATTTGGAAAAACCCGATTGGGTCATCGTCTCAACGACTGTCTTTCTCCTGGTTGTTGGAGCTGCTGCGGTTTTTAGCGCAACTCACAGCGCCAATCCATCTTCAGGAGCCGTTTTCACCAAGCACATTATACGCATAGGTTTGGGACTGATTCTTCTAGGGGGGACGGTTCTGATTCCAATGAGGTTGATTTATAACGCATCCTATCCATTATATATTTTTACGGTCATTTTACTTATCGCAGTATTGTTTCTTGGCAGCGGGACTGGCGTTAAAAGGTGGTTTGTTTTAGGCCCATTCAGGTTTCAGCCGTCTGAAATCGCAAAAATTGCCACGTTGCTCGCGCTTGCAAAGTATATTTCCACCGGTGAGCGCCGATTGACCGAGATTCGCAGCATAGCCACGGTGTTTCTCATTGTTTTTATTCCCATGCTCCTGATTGTTCGCCAACCCGACTTGGGAACCGCACTTGTTTTTCCCGCGATTTTGCTGCCCGCCTTGTACTGGGGAGGGATGTCAGGATTCACGATTTTCTTGTTTGTCGCGCCGCTAATTACGCTAGTTGCGGCATTTAATCTGACGGCGTTTTTTATTGTTATGGCGATCCTGGTTGGCGCAATGGCCTTCTCCGGCCGAAGCATTAAAGTGATCATTCCAAATTTTCTTTTAAATATTGCTGTTGGCGTGATTACGCCCTTGCTGTGGTCTCAATTGCACAATTATCAAAAAAACAGAGTATTGACATTCCTTGGGTTGATTCAGGATCCTCAAGGAGCAGGCTATCAAGTGCTTCAATCAAAAGTGGCTATAGGTTCCGGGCATTTCTGGGGCAAAGGCTTCCTGGAAGGTACGCAAACACATTTGCGGTTTTTGCCTGAGCAACATACGGATTTTATCTTTTCGGTTATTGGAGAAGAGTTCGGGTTTCTAGGCGCTATGCTCGTTCTGGCGGCGTTTTTTTTGTTGTTTAGTCGTTCATTGAAGGTAGCGAAGGAACAGAAAAGCGAGTACGCAAGCCTTATTTGTATTGGCGCTGTTGTTATCCTGGCCTTTCACGTTTTAATCAACGTCGGGATGACGGTTGGTATTATGCCGGTAACCGGCCTGCCTCTGCCTTTCTTGAGTTATGGTGGATCATCATTGCTCATCAGTATGATTTTGGTCGGTCTTGTCGTGAACGGCGCACGTCGCCGGTTCCTTTATCTCTGACGCTCTCTTGGCAAAATTGAGTTGCATCTAACATTTATTTTTATTAGTATTTAAATCGATTTTCCGTCGCTTCAGAAAAATCAAATTAGTATAAGATGAGCAAAGAAAGAGCTGGTTTTGTCCTCTTGTAAATTACTTAAGTCTCTGAATCACCCTGCCTGTCTGAAGAATATTCATCCACACAAAAATTTTACGAGCAGTTTTCTAATTAAGCATAATCAACAGCCTTCTAAATAGTTTTGTGTTAAAACCGTTCCCTGGAGGAAATAACAATGAGAGCTCCGCACATTTTGATTTCAAATGATCGTTTTCGATTTGTGATTTTGGCCGGGTTGCTATCGATACTCGTAGCGGCCTGCGGCGGAAGCGGGAACAAAGAAGAATTGACCGGAAGTGACAACCCGGACGTTAACATCGATCAATTGTTAGGAATTCAAGACGGGGGCGAGCAAGGTCTTGAAGCGACTGGCGACACGTCCGCTCCGACGGGCAGTGAAGAAGACGAGGTGCTGAGATTGCTCGGCATTAAGAAAGACGACCCAGCCACGGAAACCGCGCCCGCCCAACCAGCATTTACCGACATCGATAGCGATGACCCTAACACTTTGCGTTTAAGAGTTCGCGAACTTCAGGATGATCTGAGCAAAAGAGATGCTGTAATCAGCGACCTGAGAAGTCAAGTCGCCGATAGAGACAGGACAATCAGCAGTCTTCAGGCTGGAGGCGCTTCCCGCTCAGTCCCGAGATCTCAGCCGGTTCCTGCTGCTGCGACCGGTACGGCAAGCGGAAGTTACCAAGACGCATATGCTACGTATCAAGCCCGTCGGTATCGCGAAGCCATCAGCATGTTCAGTGCACTGCTTGGATCAAACGTTCGACAATCACTGGCCGATAATTGCCAGTATTGGATTGGCGAGTGCTATTATGCTTTGAAAAACTATGACCAGGCTATTGTAGAATTTGAGAAGGTGTTTCGATATTCAAATTCTAACAAATCCGACGACGCCTTGTTGAAATTGGGACTGACATATTTGAGATTAAACAAACCCGCAGCGGCCAAATCACAATTCGAATTGCTCATAGCAAACCATCCGCGCAGCGAATTCGTCGATCTGGCGCAAAGGCATATTGACAAACTATAGTTGCAATAGCCGGAATGTTCGAAGCGTCTGAGTTGAGAAAAGATATAATCACCGGCGAAACTGTCATAATCGCCGCGAATAGAAGATTCAGGCCGCAAGATTTCAAAGACGCTTCGGGAAATACTAAAAGCTTGCATTCGAGCTGTCCTTTTTGCCCTGGAAATGAAAAGTTAACGCCGCCTGAAATCCTGACTGTACCACAAGAAAACGATTCCGCCGCTTGGGATATTAGAGTTGTTCCGAACAAATTTCCAATGATAAACCCAACGCTTTTCAATGAAAATCATAGGGATCACGCAAATGCGAACATTCAAGGCTGCTGCGGAGAACATGAAGTCGTGATTGAGTCTCCCATCCATAATGAAAGCTTTGCAAATTTAAGCGTGCGCCGAATAACAAAAATTTTTCAAACGTTCCAGAGCCGGATTGCTGCGTTTCGAAAGAATCCGGCTTTGAAGAGCTTTGTAATTTTTAAAAACGAAGGCGCGGACGCTGGAGCTTCTTTGATTCATCCTCACTCCCAAGTACTTGCAACAAACTTTATCCCCCAAAGGGTGAAAAGGGAATTCTCTTTGTTTAGAAAACACTTTTCTCAGAACAGAAACTGCCTCGTATGCGGGATGATAAAGAACGAATTAAAAAACGATGCACGAATTATCTCCCGCCAAGACGATTTTGTTGCTTTGGCCCCCTTTGCTGCAAGAAAGCCTTACGAGACTTGGATATTGCCAACTTCGCACCAACCTATATTCGAAAAAGTCGGACTGGCTCAACTAAGAGC
>CAXHAT010000218.1:0-12052 GCA_964014485.1 uncultured Deferribacteres bacterium | reverse complement strand
CGTCAGGGACGATTGATTCTGGAAACGCGATAAAATTTCAACCGTCCCTGACGGGGCTCGACAAAAAACAAAACGTCACCTTCCCCGGAAGTGAACTTCCGGGCTACTTTCGGCCGTCCCTGTGGGACTTTTAAAACAGCTTCTAGCCGTCGCGTGGATGCGCCTTTTTGACCCAATCCTGAACTGTAAGCGCAGGCTCGCTGGAGGGCGGCAAAGATATCCACAGAATGGCAAACCGAGATTCTCCTGCCCTTGGCGTAAGCCGCCTTCTCGCCCGCCGTTATCGACGATAAGTAATCCAAAAGATATTATTTTTTTCGTCAGGAGTTTTAAACAAAGGTGTGCTGACAACCCGGAATCATACGACGCTGACGGCTTTTCTCACAATAATATCATACGACAGTAATGCAATTTTTTTAAACGGCGGGCATCCTTCGATGGAAGGTTTTAAACGATGAAACTGAGGGCGGGGTATAATTTCAATTCAGCGCTTGGAAATTCAGTTTTTCAAGTTGAATCTTTGTCTTTATGGATTTTCAGATTTCTATCAAAGGCCGGCATGAGTTTCTCTTTTGGACAATTCTTCCATTTCGAAAGCGATGGCCTCCGCACTGAAATCTTGTCCTGTCGGCCAAGCAATACCGCAGAAGTTTATTTTGACCAATTTGAAGTAATCGATATTCTTAAGTTGGGTAAAGACGCCCTTGTCCAGATAGGGAGTCACATCGAAATAACCGGCTCTGCCATCTGACAATTCGACGAAGAGTTTATAGTCTTTGTGGTATGCAACGGTCTTGACTTTTAGTATTGCCCCCGATCCTCGATAACCATTTCAGACAGAGGCCGCTTCATTCCTTTCGCCATAGCGTCCGCAAGTTTCCGGCGCTCCGTTTTTGAGATTGACACTGTTGTTTCCGAAGATGACGGCGGCGTTAGAATACCGGCTTTTACCAGAGCTTGAATCGCTTGATCGACTGAGCGTTTCGGCATAGAAAGAAGTTATTCCTGCATTAAAATGTTAAAACTAGCTTGTTTAAAATGATAGTCCGACGTTAAGGCGTCTTTTATCTCATAATCTTGCATGACAACGAATGAAAGACAATCAACCATTCCCCAGCTTTTGTCATCATACTTTTCGTACATGTCAAACGCCCTTCCCAAAAGCGCGGAATTCAATTCAATTATCAGGGTCTGAGCTGACGAACGAAACGCCTTGATGATCTGTACCGCTTCGTGTTTGTAGTTTCGCGCCAAGGCGTTGCCGATCTCGAATAAGATCATATCCGTCATGATAAGGGGCTCATTTTCATACTTCTTCGACAACTCCGCGGCCTGAGCGTGAAACTGATCATTTTGGTTGACCAACGCGACAACAAACGCCGTATCGACAAACGTCCTGCTCATTTTTCGGCATTTCCGGTATTATACAAATCTGCCGTTTGTGAAAAGTCGCTCGGCGCGTTGATTTTTATGTCTCTCAATTTTGCCATGAGACTCTGCGGCTGACGTTCCGCTTCTTTTTTAGTCTTCTCAAAGTCCTTGATGATTTTGTAAAGTTCAAAAAGGTACGGTTCAGGCAGCTTTTGGATTTCGTCTATAACCGTTTTTCTTGTGATCATTGTTTGCTTCTCCTTTGGTTTGCGATTTGGGTCGCCTTGAGCGCTCAATGAATATGCTTTTAATATCACATATTTGAAGTTGGCGTGCAATGTTTTTTCCGTTTCAAGCACGCTTGAGGAAGGCTCGGACTCTCGATGATTTTTCTCCAGAAGGATTTTAGAGAGAGCAAAATGCCGACTTACGCAAAACGCTGCTTCGCCCCCGCTGAAAAATCACGCGGCAACGGCCAATTTCTTGGTTCGTTTATCAAGGGATTGCAGAACGGATTGGATGGATTGCACCTCGGCTTCTTCAAAACAGACCTCGCCGCATTGCGTACAAACCCAGGCCGGAACCGCGCTTAACACGAAATGATAACCTTTGTGACGGACTTGAAACGAAGCCGTTTTCCGCTCCATTTTGCCTTGACAATAAATGCATTTCATGGGTTCGATCTTGTTACCCTTAAACCCGTTCCCCTTTTTCTGTATCAGGCGCGAAGGCTGAGTATCAATCTATCGAACAAATTGCTCTATTAACCAACGCAACCAGTTTGGCTTAATTGTGATACTTCAATTCTGCCGTTTTGAGGGCGTCAATAATTTTTCCCATCATGGAGTTTTTGGGCAGAGCTTTCTTAACAATGCGAATCGTCTGCTCAATATCGATTCCATCATGAACAGGGTTTCGCAATTCGTATAGAATTACGTCTTCTTCTAATTCTTGGTTTTCCGTTAAAATCTGCACAATCCGAACAGGGTAACGCTGAATGACGTCAAACAGCAGTTCGTTGCTCCATTCGCTGAATTCAACATTGGTATTGCATTCGGCTCCGAATGTCATCAAAAATTGATTGAGCGTTTCTGCCTCTAAAGAATCTTTATTTTGAGATACATTTAGCAGAACTTTTATATTACATTTGAAAGTATCCGGCTCAGCCTTGTTTAGGTTAGATGTCTCTTTGCTCGCATCAGATTTCTGGACAAGTGAATCTGAGATTTCTTTCCAATACTCGCTCAAAACGGCTTCTATGTCTAATCCAAAATGTTTCTGAATTTCTTTGTTATACCCTTCGACAAAGCTGACGTAAGCTTGATTTACTGTGCAATCTTCTTCTCTGCTCAACTTAATAGAATGTTCTCTGAACAATCGATCTCCCAATTCTTTCTCAAAAGGCATTAACTCGCCATAGATAATGTATCTGGCGCTTTCAGCGGCGATATCTTCAAGCGCTTGGTGTTTTCCAGCTTGCGAGCAGGAAAACATTACAACAGCGGCAATCAGCGCCGACAAGCTCTTTAAGCAGCTCTTCATGTCTGTTTCCTCGGCGAAAAACAACATTCTCAAAATTTCAACCCCAAACATATCTGAGCTTTGCAGAAATGTCAAGGTCAAAAACCAACAAAAATTCATATCCCAAAAAACTTGCATTGATGGCGGAGCATTGATTACATTCGTCGCTCGAAAATTTGGGCTTTCGGCGTTTTTTCGGCCTGAAAGCTAAACCAAAAATTGTCGATAGATCGTCTAACTTTGCAGCTTTATGATTTGCGCCCATCTCCAGGGCGACGTCTGAACAATTCCAATAACAATTTCTGAATGCTTTTTAAACTGGATTTTTCACAAACAGCTAAATCATATTCAAAGCGAACAAAGCCTCACGGACTACCCAAACACACAGGCTCGTCCGGTTTCCGGCATTCTCGCGCAGGCGGGAATCCATTGTTTTGGCACGATTTGATAGATTCCCGTCTGCGCGGGAATGACGTTTCGAATGATCCAGTTGGATAGGAAAATTCAAAAAATCACTGTGGTGAGGAATGGATTATGAGCAATAACTCAAAACAGATCATGATCGAGGCGAAGGGCGTGAGCAAGTATTACGGCTCGTTCGTTGCGATCGATGATATTTCATTTGCAATCCCCAAGGGGCAGATCGCCGCTTTTCTGGGGCCGAACGGCGCCGGGAAATCGACGACCATGAAAATTCTAACCGGCTATCTCGCCCCGAGCAAGGGCGACGCTTTCATCGCCGGACTCGACGTGCGGCGCGAACGTCTGGCAGCGGCTGAAAAGCTCGGTTATCTGCCGGAAAACGGCCCGCTCTATCTCGACATGACTCCGGCGGAGCTTCTGGAGTTTTTCGCCGAAGCGCGCGGCATTGTCCAGGACGACATTTCGGATCGCATCGATCAAGTGATCGAGCAAACGGCCTTGCGCGACGTGCGGGAAAAGCCAATCGGCAAACTCTCGAAAGGTTATCGTCAGCGCGTCGGTTTGGCGCAGGCGCTTCTGCACGATCCCGAAGTGTTGATCATGGACGAGCCGACCGGCGGACTCGATCCCAACCAGATTCGCGAGTTCAGAAAGAACATTCGCGAGCTGGGCAAGACCAAGACGATTCTACTCTCAACGCATATTCTACAGGAAGTCGACGCTGTTGCAGACCGCGTGATTTTCGTCTCCGAAGGCCGTCTCGTATTTGACGGCACGCCGGATGAATTGCAGGAAAACGGCTCGCTGGAAGAACCTTTTTATCGTTTAACAAACTATGGTCGCCCGACTGAAAATGGCGTGAAAGAGGAGGCCGCGGCATGAATTTCATAAAAAACATCAATTGGAATCTGGTCAAGTCGATTGTTCGACGCGACCTGCGCATGTATTTCACCAACCCGACGGGGTATGTTTTTATCACCCTGTTCGTATTCTTAAGCGCGACTGCCGCTTTCTGGCAGGATCGCTTTTTTCTCAACAATCTCGCCAATCTTGATCAGCTCAACGCGCTGTTTCCATATCTTTTGCTGTTTTTCATCCCGGCGTTGACGATGGGCGTGTGGGCGGACGAAAACAAACAAGGCACAGACGAATTACTCCTGACACTGCCCGCCACCGATTTTGAGATTGTGCTTGGCAAGTACGCCGCCACGCTTGGCATCTACTCGGCCTCGCTCATCTTCTCGATCCTGCACGTCGTGGTGCTAATGTTTCTCGGCAGCCCGGACATCGGCTTGATGATCGGCAACTACTTTGGCTACTGGCTGGCAGGCGCCGCGCTCATTTCCGTCGGCATGCTCGCTTCGCTTTTAACCGCAAACGTGACGATTTCCTTTATTCTCGGCGCGTTGTTCTGCGGTTTTTTTGTTTTTATCGACAACGTGGCGGGGATTTTCGGTGACGGTTTTCAAAACTTTGTTCGTCCAATTGCGATTTTCGATCATTTCGGCGATTTCGCAAAAGGCGTGGTCAGCTTTTCCGGCTTGCTCTATTTTCTCTCGATTACGGCTGTGATGCTGTATTTGAACGTCACGTTTCTGAGCCGCCGCCATTGGCCGAATGAAGCGGACGGCTACAAAATGTGGATACATCATTTGGTGCGCGGCGTTGCTTTGGTACTTGCCGTGATCAGTTTTAACGCAGTTTTGGCGCGCTTACACATGCGTCTCGACGTGACCGCCGAGCAATTGCACTCGCTCTCCGGCGAAACCCAAGCACTGCTCGACAATCTCCCTGATGATCGCACTGTTTTTATCCAGGCGTTCATCAGCCCGGATCAGGACGTGCCGCAACAGTACGTTCAAACCAAGCAGAACTTGTTGAGCTTTTTGCGTGAAATCGATGCGGAAGCGGGCGGTAAAGTTGAAGTGCAGGTTCACGAAACCGAGCCTTATACTTCACAAGCAAAAGACGCACGTGAAAAATTCGGCATAAATCCGGTAGAAGTGCCTGACTTAAATTCGACGCGCGCGGCCAGCTCGAAGCTTTTTATGGGCGTAGCTTTTACCTCTGGCGCTGAGGAACAGGTGATTCCGTTTTTTGATCGCGGCTTGCCCGCAGAGTATGAATTGACGCGCAGCATTCGCGTCGTTGCCGGGAGCCAGCGCAAGAAAATCGGCGTATTGAACACGGAAGCCAAGCTCTTCGGCGGCTTCGATTTTCAAACGATGAACAGCTCACCGGAATGGCAAGTTGTGCAGGAACTGAAAAAGCAGTACGACGTTGTGCAGATTGCCGCTTCGGCGCCAATCACGGAAGAGCTGGACGGGCTGCTCGCCGTCCTGCCTTCTTCGCTGCCGCAGGAAGAAATGGATAATTTGCAAGCGTACATTGAGACCGGCGCGCCGACATTGTTGCTGGTCGATCCGCTGCCAGTAGTGAACATCGGACTTTCACCTTCGGAACGTGCAGGCGCGAACAAGAACCCTTTTCAACAAAACCAAGGGCCTCCGCCCAAGCCGAAAGGCAATATTCAGGGCTTGTTGAGCAAAGTTGGCGTGAACTGGAACATCCGTCAGGTGACGTGGGACGCTTACAATCCGCATCCTGAGTTGGCGGGCATTCCACCGGAAGTCGTTTTTGTTGGACAGGGCAACCAGAATCCGGAATCTTTCAGCAAAGATCATTCGGCTTCATCGGGCTTGCAGGAGATTGTATTGCTCTACCCGGGCAGCTTGCGACCGGGCATGAACGGCGTAGAATTCACCCCTCTGTTGAAATCAAGTCTGGAAGGTTCCGGCAGTTTGATGTACCAGCAATTGGTGCAGCGCAGCTTTTTCGGCACGCAGATGGTGGACAGCCGCCGCATTCCACATCGCGCCACGCCCGTAGATTTTGTCTTTGCCGCCCAGGTGAAAGGCGAAATTATTGACCCTGCGGCAAACGGCGAATCTGACTCAACAAGCGCTATAACGCCGCCCAAAACGGTCAACGCAATTGTGATTTCCGATCTGGATTTCATTTCTGAACAGTTTTTCGAAATACGCAAGCGCGGCATCGAAAACCTGAATTTTGACAATATCAGCTTTTTCCTGAATTGCATGGATCACCTCGTCGGCGACGAGTCGTTCGTGGAATTGCGCAAGCGCCGCGTCCGACACAGAACGTTGACCACACTGGAACGCCAGGTTCAGGATTACAATGACCAACGCACCGTTGAAGAGTCGCAGGCTGAATCTGAAGCGCAGCTTGAACTTGCCGAAGCGCAAAGCAATCTCGATACGAAGGTTGCGGAAGTTCGTAACCGCACCGACATCGACGAGCGCTCAAAAGAGATGATGGCGCGCAATCTTCAGGAAGCGGAGAGCCGCAAGTTTGAAGTGCGCAAAGCGAACATTGAAGCTGAGAAAGAAGCCAAAGTTGCGGCGAGCAAGGAAAATATGGAAGGTAAAATTCGCGGCATTCAAAGCACCATCCGGACGCTGGCCGTCTTGCTGCCGCCGATTCCGGTTTTCATTATTGGCTTGATGACCTTTGTCAAACGCCAGCGGCGCGAGAACGAAGCCGCGGCTGAAGCGCGAAAATTGAGGAGTTAATTGAAATGAATGAATTAAAGAAAACGATGATTTTCGGCGGCGCGGCCATCGGGCTTTTGCTGCTGGCTTTTATTACCGCGCCGAGCCCCGAACCGCCAGACCAATTTTTCGATCTCGGCGAAGAGTTTTTTCCTGAATTCATCGATCCGAACGAGGCGGTGACGCTCGAAGTAATCGATTACGACGCCGAATCCGGCGCGGCCGTGCCGTTCAAAGTGACCTCGAATAACGGCGTTTGGACGATTCCTTCGCACAACAATTACCCCGCCGACGGCAAGGATCGTTTGGCGAAAACCGCCGCCGGCGTAATCGGCATCAAAAAGGATGATTTTCGCACGGACAACCCGGCGGATTACGATTCCTGCAACGTGATCGATCCGCTGGATGAAGGTGCGACAAGCGCGGACGGACGCGGAAAACGCGTGACGCTGAAAGGCGCGAATGACAAGATTCTGGCCGATTTTATCATCGGTAAAAAAGTGCCGGATCGTGATAATTTTCGCTTTGTCCGTCTGCCGGAAAAAAAGCGCGTTTATGCCGTGCGCATGGACATCGATCTGTCGACAAAGTTCGCCGATTGGATCGAAACCGATTTGATGAAAGTGGACAAAGACAAAATCGACACGGTCGTGCTCAAAGATTACTCAGTGAATGAACGCACGCGCGCGCTCGATCAGCGTGACGAGGTCAATTTGAGCAAGGACGGCAGCGATTGGAAAGCGAACAAAATGTCCGCCAAGCAGGAAATCGATAAAACCAAAATGAATGATTTCTTGAAGGCTGTCGATGAGCTCGCTATCGTTGGCGTACGCCCGAAACCGGCGGGCTTGAATGAAATTCTGGCGACGGCGAAATCAGGCCAGGTGACCCAGGAACTTCTTTCGCAATTGGGCGGCTTGCAATCGAAAGGCTACTATCTCGCGGGCAATGGCGAGCTGGTTTCAAACGAAGGCGAGGTGCAAGCGGCGACTTCGGAAGGCGTTGAGTACACTTTGCGCTTCGGTGAAATCGTCTACGGCTCCGGCGACGCCGTCAGCGCAGGCGATGATGAAGTGAACGCTAACAGCGAAAGCGGCCCCGGTGAAAATCGCTACTTGTTCATCTCTACTGCTTTCGACAGCAGCAAATTTCCCGAGCCGGAAGCGCCCGCCAACATGGAATTTCAAAGCAAGGCAGACAGCCTGTGGTCCAACGACGATCATAAAAACAAGGAACTGTTCGACGGGCATGACAAATGGAAAAAGGATGTTGAAAAAGGCGTGAAAGCCGCCAATGATCTCAACGACCGTTTTAGCGAGTGGTACTACGTTATTTCTTCTGAAAGCTTTGACAAAATCCATCTCAAGCGCAGCGACCTTGTAAAAGCGAAAGAAGAAGACGAAAAATAGAATACGCTTCATTTCCCATTCAATTTTCTTCAAACAAAACAGGCAGGGTTGCTCAATCCTGCCTGTCTTGTTTTGTATACCCGACATTCCGCACGTCAATTGTCGCATTTGAAATCATTTGTTGAAAGAGCGCTTTTTCGACAATTTTGGTTCGGCTGCAAGACGTTTTTTGCGCCTGATGAGATTTTGCCTCTCATTAGCCCCGGCTTTCAAGCCGGGGTTTTGGTAAAATCACACTTTTCTTCTCCCCGCCGCGCTTGCGCGGAGAAGGGGGGAAAGGACGCTTTTGTCACCGCCCTGAAGGACGGCGCTAATGAGAGAAAGAAATGATTTCCATCTCCAATTCTTGTGTGCGGAATGTCGGATATACCCATGTTACACGCCAGTTCTATCCTGAATTATTCATAAACGTCATTCCCGCGTATTCGCATTGCCTTAACTTGATTCCGGAATGCCCAAAATTCTCGTTCCCAATTTCTGAATTGGGAACGAGCTGTAATGAAGCGTTGCTTGGGCTTCGGGAAATGTTTTGCTGCGCTTAACATCGGTTTCCTATCTCTCGCTCTCCCCAATTACTTTCTAAATTTTAAAAACATATCTTGCTTCCCGCCTGAGTATTTGTTACTATAATTGCGAAACAAATATATTGAGGCGCCGGATGAAATTTCTTACACGCCGAGAAGAGCTTATTTTGCTATCCATAGGCAATCTCGGAAAAGATGCGTACCTGGTCTCCATTCGCCAGCAGCTTTCTGACGTCATGAAAAAGAATTGGTCGTTGAGCACGATCCATATTCCGCTGCGGCGACTTGAGCAGGCGGGATTGATCGAGTCGTATCTCGGAGAAGCCACTGCCGTGCGCGGCGGGCGGCGCAAAAAAATTTACATCCTGACTCAGACAGGTTTCGAAGCGTTGACCGAATACAAGCGCATTAACGATATTCTCTGGGAAAAATTCCCGGACTTCAAGCTGGGGACTTGAGATGGATTTTCGGGAAAAAATTTTACACTTCCTGGTGCCGGAAAACGAAAGCGAAGCTTTGCTCGGCGACTTCAGGGAAATCTACGCAGACCTTGCGGTCAGAAAAGGCCGGATGCGCGCGAAACTGTGGCTCTGGAGTCAAATAATCCGATTTATACCCGCCTTTTTCACGCATTCCATTATCTGGAGTTTGACCATGTTTAAGAATTACCTGCTTCTCACCGCCCGCAATCTCTCGCGTCAAAAACTCTTCGCGGCCATCAATATTCTTGGACTCTCGATCGGCATATCCTGCACAATTATCGTCTATGCATTCATCAAAAATGAATTGACATACGACGGCTTTCACAAAAACGCCGACCGCATCTATCGCACCGGAATCGCGATAAATTTCAGCGGTTTGGAATATTGGGATAATACGCCTTATCCGCTGGGCGGAGCGATTGAGGAAGAGATCGCAGGCGTCGAAAACATCGTTCGTTTTACTGGCGGACAAAATATGCTCGTGCGCGCTGGAAACGAGCCGCTGAACGTCAAAGTGCATCTCGTTTCGCCGGACTTTTTGGAGATGTTTCATTTTCCATTGCGCGTCGGCAGCCCGAAACGTGCGCTCAGTGATCCGCGGTCTGTGGTCATTACTGAAAAAATAAAAGCGCGCTACTTCCCCAATGCTTCAGCTTTAGGCGAACGCATCGCAATTGCTTTGAACGGCGATGAGTTCGTTGATTTCACGATTTCCGGCATAACCGAAGCGATTCCCGGCAACTCCAGTATTCAATTCGATCTGTTAATTTCCGACCTGAATTATGCGCGCGCGTTCGGCGAATCTTCAGTAAACTCGTGGTTTCCCAAATCGGCGACTGTCACATTTCTGAAAACACAGCCTGGCGCTGATTTCGAGAAAATTCAACTTGGCCTGAAAAGCATCGCGGAGAAGCACGATTTGGGCGCGATTCTCAGAGTCGATGATGAGCACGAAATTCTCATCGCAGAAAAACTTCAGGACGCTCATTTTGGCGCACGTATCAAAAATCGGTTTCTCGAGCCGGCAACGAATCCCCGTTACGCCTGGATTCTCGGCGGCGTCGCCGGTTTTGTCTTGCTCATCGCGTGCATTAACTTCATGAATCTGGCAACGGCGCTTTCTTCTCGGCGCACAAAAGAAGTCGGCGTGCGCAAAGTTTTTGGCGCGCGTCGTTTGCAGCTTCAACGGCAATTTTTGTTTGAATCCGTGCTGATGAGCGTGGTCGCACTCGGCGCAGGGCTTGTTATTGCCGTCTATTTCTTGCCCGTTTTCAACAGTCTCGCAGGAAAAAACATCAGCTTCAATTTATTAATCCAGCCCGAAAATATGCTGGTTTTATTGCTTATCGCCATTGTCACCGGACTTATCGCGGGCAGTTATCCGGCGCTCGTTTTGTCCAAACTCATCCCGGTGAGAATCTTCCAGAAACAGGTCAAAATAGGACGAAAAAATGCGTTCACGCAATCATTGATCGTTTTCCAGTTTGCCATTTCAATTTTTCTCATTGCCAGCACGCAAATCATGTCCGGGCAGTTAAATTTCCTGATAGAACGTCCGCTCGGCATGGACACGGAAATGGTCATTTTTCAAAATTTGACCAAGCGCGTTTCCGATGACTTCGTCGCAAGATTTAGAACTGAAGCGCAAAAGATTCCCGGCGTTCTCGACGTTTCCGGTTCGCGCGGTTCGCTTTTCGGCGAATCCCCCGGTTCGATGTGGCGCATCTCCTACAAAGAGCAAAACATGACCCTGGCGGCCATGAAAGTGGACGAAGCGTTCATCGACGTGATGGGCGTGGAATTGTTGGAAGGCCGCAATCTTTCCAGAAAGCGCCCCGCCGATTTGGAAAATGCGCTGCTCGTTAACGAAATGTTCGTCAAAACTTTTGAGATGGAAAGCCCCGTTGGTAAAGCGCCGCCTTTTCAGGGGGCCGAAAGTATGGAGATCGCCGGGGTCGTGAAGGATTTTCACTTTCAATCTTTGCGCAAGGAAATCGAACCGATCATCATGAATTTTCGCCCGGATTCCGAAAATACGCAGGTGATGACGCGGCTGGAAACGGCTAATTTGAACGAAACCTTGCGGAAACTCGGGGAAACCTGGAACGCCCTTGAGCCCGGGCAATCGTTCGACTATGTTTTCTTCGATGAAGCCGTCGCGAAACAATATGAAGCGGAGCAAAATCTGCGAACAATTGCAGGAGCGTCTTCGTGGCTGGCGGTAATCATCGCGTGCCTCGGCTTGCTTGGCCTGACCTCGCTTTCCGTGACCCGGCGCACGAAGGAAATCGGCGTCCGGAAAGTCCTGGGCGCGTCATCTTTCAATATTCTTTCGCTGTTCCAGCGCGAGTTTATTCTGCTCATCGTCGCGGCATTATTCATCGCCGCCCCGGCAGCCTATTTTTTGATGGAGGTCTGGTTGGAAAATTTCGCTTATAAAAGGGAAGCAGGTCTCGGCGTTTTTCTTTTCTCAGGAGCGCAGGCTCTGCTCGTCGCCCTTTTGACTATAAACCTGCAAGCCTGGAGAGCCGCAAATACAAATCCCGTTTCAACATTGCACGACGAATAGCAGCCTGTTCTTTTCGGCGAACAACTACTGCTTCTGTGCGTTCTGCTTGAGGATGTTATCAATGGAGATCGTGTAGACCGTTTCTCCCGGGTGTTTTTCAGTATCGAATTTCACGCTCAACGGTGTCTGTCTCTTATAAACATCTACGAGCCCACGAGACTCCATTGCATCTCGTATTCCG
>CAXHAT010000217.1:0-12196 GCA_964014485.1 uncultured Deferribacteres bacterium | reverse complement strand
GATGGAATGATGGAATGATGGAATGATGGAATGATGGAATGATGGAATGATGGAACATAAATCCATTACTCCATTACTCCATTACTCCATTACTCCATTACTCCATCACCCCGCCACTCCATTTTCATTTTTCCGGTTGATTGCCCGTCCCGAGCTTTTCCTTGAGTACTTTTTCGATTTTTTCGGCGACTTCTTCGTCAGTCATTTCCGATGCGTCAATGAGATCGCTTTCAGAGAGAGCGTTGGCGACCATGTCGATCTTATCGGCGATGAATTGCATTTTTTTATAAAGGTTTTCCTGATCGCCCGTTTCCCAATACTCGCCTTCGTCCATAACTTCCAAATCCGGAATATACTTTTTCTTCAAGTAACGCAGGAGTTTCACAATCGTGATGTGCGTTTCGGGCGAGGCAAATTGGGTCTTGACGTGGACGTAGGCGTGCTCCGGGTCAATTGCGCCGTCCCGAACCATCATCATCGTCATCACGTCTTGCAGTTTGCCTTCAGAATCGAAAAAAAACGAGACGGATTCACATTCCGGATGGACGTTTAGTGAAACGCCTTTAAGGGGGAGGTGGCCGGTAATTTCGGGGCCTGTTTCGTTATGCTCAAGTTGAGCGGTATTCGGCCTCGTCCAATCTTCGTTGAGCTTTGTGCAATCCCACCCCATGCTTGCGGCGACGTCTTCTAAATCTTCGCAAAGTGCGAAAACCTGCAACGGCTCCTGCAGCGCCCCGCGGTAATGTATCGATACGCCCATGGATCACTCGCTCATTAGCTCGTTCTTAAATTGCTCCCACCCGGCAATCGTAAGATTCGTCAAGTCTCGACAAACGCGTTTTATGCGCTGCTCGTGCTTGGTTAAAAAAAGCAGTTGGAAGCGTCTCAACTGAACGTCGAGGGGCGAAGCGATGTGCTTGACATGCCCTTTGCCCAACTGCGCGCCAACGTCCGCGACGACTTCACGCAACATTTCGACGCTTTCGAAGGATTCTCTAACATCGAGTTCCTTGTAGTTTTCAACCCATGAGTGCGTCCAGAAGAATTTGTCGCGAAAGAAAAAATACCCCAGGTGCTTAAAGGGTTGGTAGGCGATGCGGGAGCTGCCCAGCAAAACGCGAAACGGGTCCGTCGTCCGACAACTGATAATACAATCGATGCCTGAGATGTCGCGCAATTCCTTGATCTCGATGATGACGTCGTCAAACGGCTTTTCGCTGTTGCCGCGAAATCGGACTAAATATTTTAAGTCCAGCGCGCTGCCGATGCCCATTTTCAGAGCGCCGATTTTTTCGATTTGAAAGTAACCCGGCGACCGTCGCGGGTCTTCCAGATGCATCATTTCGATGAACGGTTTCATCGCTTCGATGAGTTCCGCTTTGTCCGTTTCCGGAATAGGCTCCATCTTCGAATCGGCCCAGGCATAGAAAGCTTTTGGATTGCTTGTGAATCCCTGGCGAATCTTTTTTGAAAGCGTCGGTTCAATCGGCTTGAAGCTTGTGTCTTCGAGCGCGCGGCGGTAGCCGAAAAGAAAATCGTCAAATAATTCTTCGTAATAATCTTGCCAGTTGTTGGCGAGGCAGGTCAGGTGCAAGGAAACGCCGAATCGAATAAGATCGAGCACGGCCGGGCCGGTTGAAGAATCGTCGAAATCGGTCATGCCGCGCCCGAGCGATGTTATGGCGTATTGCTCCATGTGTGCATCGCCGTGTAAGTTGAACGCCGATGAGCGGTGCAAAATGTCTTCAAGACGCGCACAAACTTCACTGCTGAATTGAGCATTAATAAAACGAAAATAACCGTGCGGGCTAGATTTGATGCGGTCGAGCAAGGGGGGATTCCTGGAAAAATCTCTGGAAGCGGGATCGACAAAAAGCGGGTTAAATTCCGGCGGATTCTCCGTCTGGTTTTGTGCTTGCGTATGCACGGCCAAAAGGCAGCATAACAACGAGAGAATTGAAACAACGATTTTTCCGGAGCGCAAACTCCGAGGTGCTTTTTTCATGATAAACGCCCGTTTCGTGAATAGGCGATTTATTTTAGTTCCTTGTCTTGTCACAATAATTTGAAAGAATCGAAGCGTTCGAAGCTAAAATGCAGACTATAAAATGTATAGCCTTTTGTTACGAAGCGCTGAGTTTACTTTTTCCTGTCGAACACAGCAAATGCATACGGAAATTTATTCTTTTCATCAGGCGCAAAGGCGTCTCTTTTCGTTTCGACCCACTCGTCAAAATTAATTTCAGGAAACCAGACGTCGCCGTCAAGCTCGGCGTCGACAAAAGTGAGATAAAGCCTCTCCGCTTTTGGCAGCGCCTCTTGGTACAGCGCCGCCCCGCCGATAACAACAGCTTCTTCAGCCTCTTTTGAAGCGGCCAAAGCGTCATTCAGCGAATGAACGACTTCACATCCTTCAGCTTCAAACGCAGAGTTTCTGGTGACGACGATATTTTTCCGTCCAGGCAGCGCTTTTCCAATCGATTCATGCGTTTTACGCCCCATGATAATCGGCTTGCCCATCGTCGTTGATTTGAACCAACGCAAGTCCGCCGGCAAGCGCCAGGGCAAATCGTTGTTCTTGCCGATCAGGCGGTTTCTATCCATTGCAGCAATCAGCGCGAGTCGCATTTCTTCCCCCAATTGTTAACTGATGTTACGCGCTCACCAATAATGCCTGTTGTAGATTGGTTTCCAGCCAAGTCGAATGTTGCAATTGGAAATAGGGCTGTTTGGCCCCAAAAACATTTTTCAACGTCATTCCTGCGGAGGCAGGAATCCAGGAAATGGTGCACTGCCCCCTGGATTCCTGTCTCCAGAGGAATGACGCGTAGAGCAAAGTTTTTTGTCAAATGTCGTATCATTGGCCAGTTGCGTAACATCAGTAATTAAACTGCGATCGGAGCTTTGATGGCCGGGTGGCACTTGTAGCCTTCCAACTCAAAATCTTCAAAACGAAAGTCAAAAATATTTTTGACTTCAGGATTGATGCGCATGCGGGGCAGGGGGTAGGGCGTTCGCGAGAGTTGCAGGTCAGCCTGCTCTAAATGATTTAAATACAAATGCGTATCGCCGAACGTGTGGACAAAATCGCCGGGCTCCAAATCGGCGGCTTGAGCGATCATCATCGTCATCAACGCGTAGGACGCAATGTTAAAAGGCACGCCGAGAAAAACGTCCGCGCTGCGCTGGTAAAGCTGACAGGAAAGCTTGCCTTCGGAGACGTAGTACTGAAAAAGCGTGTGGCAAGGCGGCAAGGCCATTTTTTCAATATCCGCCACGTTCCACCCGCTAACGATCAAACGCCGCGAATTGGGGTTGTTTTTGATTTCATTGATAAGCCAGGAAATTTGGTCGATGCTTTCGCCGTTCGGCGCTGGCCATGAACGCCACTGGTAGCCGTAAATTGGACCCAACTCGCCGTTTTCATCCGCCCATTCGTCCCAAATCGTCACGCCGTTATCGTTCAAATATTTGATGTTGGTGTCGCCCTTCAAAAACCACAGCAGTTCGTGAATAATGGAGCGCAAGTGGAGTTTCTTCGTCGTCACCGCCGGGAAACCGTCCGCCAGCTTGAAGCGCATTTGATAGCCAAAAACGCTTAACGTGCCCGTTCCCGTTCGGTCGCCTTTTTGAACGCCGTTCTCGCGAACATGGCGCAGAAGATCAAGATATTGCTGCATATTTTTAGTCGTTGCTTTGCGAATCAGATTTCTTATTTTCGGAACAAAGATTACGCGAAGCGCGACGCAACCGCAATTAAAAAAAGGCGGAAAACAGGCAAGCCTCGCGAACGCTCATTCATCCAATGGGGGTGAAACATGCCGCTTAAAAAGACTTTTTTGACCTTGATTATTTCCGCGCTTATGGGAACCGCCGGAGAAATGTACGCGCAAAATAAAGGCGCTTTTTTGTTTGGCGTCAGCGGACATATTCCTCGTCTGGTCGTCTTTAGCGCCCGCTATTATGTTTCCAATCAATTTTCCGCTGAGTTGAGTTTTGGCGGAGCGCCGCATTATGTGAACTGGGGTGCGGCGGTCAATTACCACATGAAAAAGGAAAAGCCCAGGTTTTTTCTGAAATTGGGTTATGCCGGGCTAGCCGGGTACAATCACTTTTCACATCTGGACAGTATTCCGGAAAATGAGACAATCCAAATTGACGGGATGGCGCAGATTTTAGAGTTTGGCCTGGGCAGAGAATACGGCAACGAAAAGAAGAGCAATTTCTTCGCAGCGGGTCCAGCTTTGTGGTTTCACGAAAAGAAGGGGTTTATGCGGCACAACCGTGAAACCTTCAGCAAGCAACGATGGACTTTTAAGTGGCTCGGTTTTGCGGAAGGCGGGAGTTTTAGAGCGCGCAAAAAAGAAAACGACGGAGAAATTGATCAATGAAAAAGTTCATTTTGGATTGTTAGAAAATGTATCCTTGAACAAAAGCTGGATATGCTCAACGCTTTTCCAGCAACGTCAATTGTCGATCCAGTTCACAATTTGGGCTTTTGGAAGCAGTCGTTTAAAATCCTTTTCATTTCGCGTAACAATAATATGATCTCCGGATTTTGCAATTGCGGCAATAACAAGGTCGGCGTAGCGTTTATGCATTTTGTGTTTTTGCTTCAAGCTTTCGAGCGCTTTCAGGCAATCTTCATCGAAAACGACAACATTGAATTGGTTCAAAAGCAGCTTTGTTTCCAGAAGAAGGGCGTGCGCTTGCGGGAGTTGCTCTGGAGGCGCTTTCAAAGCATAATCGCATCGTCCGCGTAATATTTCAGCGACAACAACGGAAGGCAATGCGATTTCCATCCACGGGATTTTTCGGAGACGAGTAACAAGATTTTTGTGCCCTTCTCCGAAATGCCTAACAATGTTTGAATCCCACAAGTACATTTGGAAAGAATTGTTTTAAGCAGAATTTCTCTGAGCTTCGATTTCATCAAAAAGCTCGCCCCAGGTCGAATCGTTTTTAAAAGCGCCAGCCCACTCCCAGGGCGTCGTTTCCTTTAGATTACCTGATTTTGGCTTCTCTGGAACATCGACTTCGACGACTTCACTGTGATGCACTAAGTCGGAAATTGCTTCGCGCACGGTTTTGAGCGCTTCACTACGCGTTCGCGCAGTTACATTGCAATCGGGCAGCCCGGCGACCGTTGCACGAAAGCTGCCGTTTGATTTTGTCAGCAAAACCGTATATTTCATTTTATGTCTCCGCAAATATTTTGCTATGAAAAAATGTAATACGGAACGTTTTTCGAAACAATAGATTTCTCAGGTTCCCTTTAAGTTGATGCAGGATCATCAATGCTTTACTGGTTAAACGCGCCAGGTACTATCAAGTCGATAAAAAAAACGGCAGCGTTACTTGAGACGCCGACGATTCCAAATTCATTTGCCAAAAGCTAGAAAGAGACTTGATCAACTTTCCAAGCCTCGAGCTATCGCTGTTGAACGTTTCGACACTCACTTGAATGGAAGCGCCTATGTCAGCTTTTTGTTCGCGAAGTTTTAGGATTGCCGCTTACTTTTTTCTGGGGCTTTTCTTTTTTCCCAACGCACTTTTTGCCCAGACGTCTTCTCAAATCGAAATCACCTACATCGGCAACGAAGGCTTTCTCATTTCCGACGGCCGTTCGAAAATTCTGATCGATGCGCTTTACGGCCCGGGGCTGCAAGGCTACATGGTCGTACCCAAAGCCCGGCGCGACTCTCTTGAAAAAGCGCTGCCGCCGTTCGATGACGTGGACTTGGTGCTCGCCACGCACTATCACGGTGATCATTTTAATCCCCGTTCCGTTGGCCGATATTTGTTGCATAACACGAAGGCGGTTTTTATTTCAACCGCTCAGGCGGGCGATCGACTTGCGAACGCTTTTGGGCGTTACGAAGAAATTGCCTCCCGCGTCAAGTGCGGCACGCCGCCGGAAGGAAAAATAATAAAGCACGCCTTTTCAGATTTTGAGTTGGAGGTGTTCTTCCTGCATCACGGCAGAGGCCGGACAGTGCAAAATCTTGGCTTTTTGCTCAAAATCGGCGGACGGAAAATCCTGCATATCGGCGATACCGAAGCAAACGCGGAAGATTTTCGCCTTTACGACTTGTTGGAACAAAAAATCGATATTGGCCTGATTCCGTCGTGGTATTTGCAATATCCCAAGTACAAGAAAGCGCTGCGCGAAGCAATTCAACCGGCGGAAATTCTTGTGATGCACTTGTCGCCGTACGGCAGCGACGTGTCGTGGGTCAAACGTTGGGGCGGTTGGGACAAAATGCTGCGCGATATGAAAACCGCCTTTCCAAATGCACGCTTTGCGCTGAAAGGAACGGAGAAATTTAGCTTTTGACAAAAGGACTGAACGAATGAATTTGATTGAACTCAACAAAAGACGTTTTCTAACGATTTCGATAACTGCTTGCCTATTTTTCCTTACCGCCTGCTCCGACAATCCCGCCGAGCCGGAAGTCCAGTCCGACGACAAATTTGTTGGCGGCGTCAATGTCACTCAACTTTTTGAACCGCCGACTGATTCCGAAATAAACGCCATTCGTGCGGAGTGGCAAGCCCGCTCCACGCCCGTAGAAAATTTTGAAGTTGTTCAGACGCAATCAGAAACATTCGGGAACACGCCGGCGACGGTTCGCGTGGTTTCACACACAATTGACGGCGTGAAGCATTACGGCCTCATTGCCGTTCCCAACGGCGCTGCGCCCGGCAGCTTGCCCGTGGTCATTTATACGCACGGCGGAGACAATGGCCTGAGCGCAAACGAGCTCACTTTGATTTTGCAATTGTTCCCGGCATTGGCTGGAGAATTTGTGGTGGTTGCCCCGTCGTATCGGGACGAGCCGTTGCGCACGGACGCGGCAACTTACCGCTCCGACGGCCCGGCAAGCCCGTGGGATCGCGACGTTGACGACACTTTGGCGCTGCTCAATGCCGCGCTGGAAAACACGCCCGAGGCAAACGGCGAGTCTATCGGCGCGATTGGCTTGAGTCGCGGAGCCGCCGTTGCGTTGCTTGCAGCGATTCGCGACCCGCGCATTGAGCTGGTGGTGGAGTACTTTGGCCCAACAGATTTTTTTGGCGAATTTGTGATGGATTTGACCGAGGACGCACTGGAAGGCATTGTCAGTCAACTGCCTGGCGCAGACTTCGCCCAGGAGCACATCGTCGATCCTTTGAAAAACGGCGAAATCTCCATGGAACAAGCTCGTCTCGAATTGTTGCGCCGTTCACCGGTATATTTTGCGGAAAGCCTGCCGCAAGTCCAAGTGCATCACGGCATGTCGGACACCATCGTTCCCGTCGGTGAAGCGGAGCGGATTATTGCAGTCATGGAGGGGCTCGGTCGGACGGCGCCGGAATTTGAATCGTACCTTTACGCCAACGTCGGCCACCTGCCTGCGGTTACCAGTCTGCCGCGCACGGAAGCTTTTTTGCGTCGTTTACTCTCGCCTGACGCTCAAAAGATCGCTCAACGAAAATAATGATCGACCAGAAGCTTTTTATCGGTCTGGACATTGGCGGCACTAAAATTATGGCCGCCAGTGCGAACGCCCAAGGCAAAATCGAACTTCGAATGCGCCGCGATACGCCCCGTGCACTTGAAACCGGTCTCGTCATGTTGCAAAAGTTGGTTTCGGAGTTGGCGGGTGATCGAAAAATCTCAGGGATCGGCGCTGCGATTGGCGGGCCGTTGGATTGGCGAACCGGCGTCGTTTCACCTCTGCACCAGCCGGAGTGGCGTGAGGTTCCTCTCAAAAAAATTCTTTCCGAAAAATTCTCTTGTCCCGTGCATTTGGACGTTGACACAAACGTGGCGGCGCTGGGAGAGTATTTCTTCGGCGGCCATCATGTAGACAAATTGTTTTACATGACGATCAGCACCGGGGTTGGCGGCGGATTTCTGGAAAACGGTAAGATTTATCGTGGAGCCAACGATGGTCACCCGGAAGTCGGGCATCACGGAATTCCGTTTCTGGGCAAGTACGCCGACAAAATTCGCTGTAATTGCGGCGCGCCGGACTGCCTGGAAGCGCTGATTTCCGGCAGCGCGATTCGGCGCATCTACGGCAAGCCTGGCGAAGCGCTTGCCTCGGAAGAATGGGGTGAAGTCTCGTTTCATTTGGGGTTGGGATTGCGGAATATTGCCAGCTTTTATACACCGGATGAGATTGTTTTGGGCGGCGGCGTTGCGATTGGCGGCGGGGAAGCTTTTATAGACAATGCTGTAAAAGCGATGCAAGGCCGCCTCAATGTTGTCCGCGCTCCGAAAGTTCGCCTGAGTCGCCTCGGCTACGACACGGCCTTGATGGGAGCCGTTGCCGCCGCGAAATTTGGTTTAGAGTGATGGAAAACTATGAGCGAAATTCCATCAATCCAATATTCTATAACTCCAACAATCCATCAGCATTTCACTATCATTTTGCTGCCGCCGCCTGTATTTTGAGCTCAAATGGGATCGTTCTCGGCGCCAGGCATGTGGCGGAATCGCAAGCCTGGTAATGAAGTTCGCCTTCAAGTAAATATTCTTTTGGCGCAACTGATGAAGCAAGCGTGATGGGCAGCTTTACCATAAATTCGCCGCCGTAAACGGAGAATTTATCTCCCATGCCTTGAAATGAGAACGGCTTACCAACCGGATAAACCGGTTCGCCAATTCGAAAACCATCCGCAGATTTTATCGTGACGCGTGTTGGAATCAAGAATTCATCGGCGACCGGATTTGCTTGAATATGGTAGCCGTTTTTCACGACGCTTTTGATAACGATTTCGCTGGATTTTCCAATTTCTATGCGTTGAACTTCCTGGGTTTTTATCACTACGATTTCTTTTTGAAACAGAGCGCTGTTGCTCGCTCCAAAGATTATAATCAAAGTGAGAAATGTGATAGCACGTATCATTTTTCACCTCTCAACTGTTTGAGTTTTTGGGTCAGCTCGATCAGTTCCGCGTCAAAATTGCGGCTGTCGAGCAGCGTGTAAAATTGAATTTTTCCCTGCGGGTCGATGATCAGGTTGGACGCGATCGGCACCTCGTGTCTCGGCAGTGCCGGCAGAATGTTTCCTGGCGCAAAGCTGGTCGCAACCTGACCGTCGAGATCCAAAAGAACGGGAAAGGTAAAACCGTGACGGTCTATCGCCCAGGATTGTGTCGTCTGCAAATTTTCTTTTACATTGATAATCAAAACCTGAACGTTTTTGTCGCGATATTCTTTGTGTAACGCTTCCAGATGCGGAGCATCCGCATTGCAGAAAGGTCACCAACTTGCGGCGAAGTGGATGACGACAAATTTGCCGCGCAATGCTTGCGAAGATACAGTGTCGCCACTGGTCGTTTGCAATGCAAAATCAGGCGCTAGCTTGCCGATCATTGGCTGATTGTCTTCGGCGCTGAGGTTCGCCGCCAGAGCGAGCAAACCCGCGATCATCAAAATTTTGGTCGTTTTCATGGCCGTTTCATATGGTTTAGATTTGGTTTTCTGCAGCATTTGAGAAAAATTGTCATGTCTTTCTGCCGCGAACGACAACGAATTCTCCAGGAACTTCATAACCGTCGCCGGAGCGATAAGGCGCGATGGAATCCAAGTATTCTTCGTGCGTTTCCGCGCGCGTTTGTTCGTCGAATCGTTCGTAAGCCAGTGCGACGGGGCCTCCTGCAAAGACCGCCATGCTCGCTTCTTCCGCCGAGTCGTAAACTAATTTTGTGGAAATTCTCTCTTGTTCGATTTGCCCGAACCCCGCTTGCTCAAAAGCGAAGCGCAGGGAGTTTCCTGCTCCCAATTGGAAAAACAGCGGGCAAACGTCGGTTTCTACGCGCGCGTCAACAATCGGGAAAATTTCCGCCCAGCCGCAATAACTGCGTCGTCCCCAAACCGCCGCCGAAGCTTGTGCGCCGCTTTTCAAGGTGCGATGCAATTCACGCAGCGATTGCACGGGGTCGGGGTAGTACATCATGCCCAAGGCGCAGAGCGCTGCGTCAAATTCTTCAGGATCGCATTTGAGCTTTTCCGCATCCATTTGTTGAAATGCGACGTTCTGGAAGCCGCGATTTTCTGCTGCTTCCGTTGCAGTTTGCACCATGCCGTCGGAAATATCCGTTCCGAAAACAAAGCCGGTTCCGCCCACGGTTTTCGCGGCGCGAAACGTGACCAAGCCTGTGCCGCAGGCCGTATCCAATACGCGATCTCCTGCGTTCAAATCGGCCATTTCAAGCATGAGCGACTGCGCCGGTTCTAATTGCGATTGCCACGATTGCTCGTAATACCGGACGGCTTTATCCCAGCCGTACCGCTGAATGCGGCGCTGTAATCTGGCGTCCATTCTTGACTCCTGTATTTTCAATATTGATTTTTCTTTTGATTTGATGCGGGTCTCGAAAAACATAAAGAAAGCAGCAATGCGCTTCCGCCGTTTCGATCATTTCAAGCACGTCTTTTTGTGGCGCCGGACTTTCTATGTTGACCGAGTATCGAATTTCGCGATAGTCTGGAGAAATGTCGTCAACGCCAAGCTCTCCGCGAGCGTCATAGTCCGCCTGAACTTCGACTTCAAGATGATCAATCTTCACATCCAGTTTTGCGGCCCAGAGCAAGTAAGTGATCGCGAGACAACTGCCTAACGCGCTGCGTCCAAGAACGCCGGGGTTTGGGCCGAGGTTCGAGCCGCCGATTTTCGAGGCCATATCTGCGACCAATTTCCACTCGCCGTCTTCAATTTCGCATGTTAAACCGTCGCGAAAACGGACTTTGGTCACTGCAGTGCCTTGTCCGACAGACGGGCGTAATTTCACCGCTTTTTGCTTCCGTTCAAATATTTCCTTAATTGGCGGCATGCTTGATTCTCAATATTTTGAAAAGTTTGTGTTCTTATGAAAAATCCCCAACGGTCAAACCGCTGAGGATTTTTCTGCGCCCTGCGAAACGGCGTTTGAATTTGAGCGGAATTCTTTGAAGTTATGAACCCAAGGCTTCTTGCGTTTGCGGTTGTTTGCTCACACCTGGCACGAGCATCGGCACTTCCCGGCGATACTTTGCGTAATCTTCACCGAGAGCTTCTTCCAAATCGCGCTCTTCCAACTGGATAGCGATCAAGATGTAACCGGTTGTCGCGAGAGCAAAAACGAGATGCGCAATCGTCATTGTCGGCGTCGCCCAGAAGGCAAAGAGCCAGCCTACATAAAGCGGGTGGCGTACATATTTGTACAACCAGGGTTTCTGAAAACCAAGCGGCTTGTATTCTTTGCCGCGCAGGTAGTACCAAACTTGCCGCAGGCCGAAAAGGTCGAAATGATTGATCAAGAATGTTGCGACCAAAACGAGGAGCCAGCCGAAAGCGTACAATGTCCGCAAAACGATGACGCCTGCCGGGGATTCAACATTCCAGATAGTTCCGCCAAGCGGCTGCCAAAAAGCAAACATGACGATCAAAGCGACGCTTGAAAGCAAGACGTAGGTGCTGCGCTCAACAGGTTCAGGAACAAAACGCGTCCACCACTTTTTGAAGGCGGGTCGCGCCATGACGCTGTGTTGAACGGCAAAAATGCCGAGCAGTGCGGCGTTAATCAAGAGCGCCGGCAGCATTGGGCCGACGGGGCCGGAATCCATTGATTTAGGTACAAAGACGTTGCCGATAAATCCGATAGCGTAAAGAAAAGTCGCAAAAAAGATGGCGTAACAAATAACGCCGTAAGCAAAAAAAGTAATGCGTTTCATCGAGTTGCCTCCTCGAAAGTTCAAATAAAAAGCGTGTGATTTCGTAATCTTGACCCGCTTTAAGTCAACTTCGGCGCCAAAAATTTAAACACGCGAATACAAGAAGTTCTAAAGTATTTATAAAAAAGAGTTTATGTGGATTTGTGCTACTGAAGTGCAGGAATTGCCCCCCAATTGAAGATTTTGAAAAAAATTTCATCGAATGTTGTTTTTGAAGAATTTGCGGGTGAAAAAAATTTAAAGGGTAAAATTTTTTTCAAGTGATGCGGAGGAAACTTACAGGGCTTCAAAAAGGTTGGGTGAAGCCATCTTGCTGATGTTTTACGGCTCGTTCCCAAACTCCGGTTTGGGAATGAAAATGAGGGAGAAACTCCAGTTTCGAGTCAAGGAATTCACTCGAAACTGGAGTTTCAAGTGCAATTGCGCTCCCAATTCAGAGATTGGGAGCGAGAATTATTAGGCAGGTTGAGCGCCGTCGCTTTGAATCTT
>CAXHAT010000216.1:0-12206 GCA_964014485.1 uncultured Deferribacteres bacterium | reverse complement strand
CCGACATTCCGCACACGAGAATTGGAAATACAGACAATTTCCTTTTCTCATTAGCACCGTCCTTCAGGGCGGTGACAAAAGCGTCATTTCCCGTCTTCTCCCCGCCGCACCTGTGCGGCGGGGAAAAAATGGAAGTGGTTTTACCAAGAACCCCGGCTTGAAAGCCGGGGCTAATGAGAAAGAGAATCAAATCAGGCGCGCAAGTTTCTTGCAAACAAGCCAAAATCGTTGAAAAAGCATAATGATTTCAAATGCGCCGATTGACGTGCGGAATGTCGGCTTTATCGAACCATCGAGTATTTTGGAACCCGAGCCGTCGTTTCATTTTTCGTTTCACCTGACTTTCATGAAAGCGGGGAATTTCTAATTTCAAACCGCAAAATCAAACAAGAAAAACCGATTTAAGCAAGGCGTTTGGGAGCGAAAAGCGTGCTGGCGGGAATTGACTATTTTATCGTCATCGCCTATTTGGGCGGCGTCCTGGTTTTAGGCTTTTATTTTCGAAGATTTGTTCATTCTTCAAGAGATTATTTTCTTGGCGGTCGGATGATGCCGTTTTGGGCGATTGGCATGTCCCTGGTGGTTTCAGACATCGGTGCGGTCGATTTTGTCGGTACTGCGGGCCAAGCATACCGTTACGGCATTGCGGTAGCCAATTTTGACTGGTTAGGCTCAGTACCGGGGATGATTCTCGCGGCATTCGTCTTCGTGCCTTATTATTGGCGCGCCGGAGTTTATACGATTCCCGAATATCTGGGGCGGCGATATAACGATGGCGTCCGGCTTTTGGCGGCGCTGACGTGGATCGTTTTTCTTGCCTTCAATTTAGGAATCGTATTTTGGGCCAGCGCAGTGCTGCTAAAAACGCTCATGGGCTGGGAAATCGGTTTTTCCATTTTGATCACCGCAGGCGTGGTCGGGCTCTACACAATTTTTGGCGGCTTGGCTGCCGTGGTAATGACAGACGTCGTGCAAATGATCATCATGTACGTCGGCGCCGCCGCGCTTCTGATTTTAGGCTTGGTCGAAGTTGGCGGCTGGGACGGCTTGATGGAAAAAATTCATGCAAAGGGCGAAGGTTATGAAAACCATTTCAATCTGATTCTGCCGACCGACACCAAAACGCCCTACCCGTGGACGGGAATTCTCTTCGGCTTGACCTTCGTGCTGGCCAACGCTTACTGGATCGGCAACCAGACGATTGTGCAACGTTGTCTGGGAGCCAAGAATGAATGGCACGCCAAAGCCAGTATGCTCTGGGGCGCTTTTTTGAAAATGTTCATCCCGGTTCTTGTCATCTTTCCAGGTCTTATCGCCATTATTCTGGCGCCGGGGCTTGACGACGGCGACCAAGCCGTGCCGACGATGATTCGAAGCCTGCTGCCGCCCGGCTTGGCCGGTTTGTTGTTCGCGGCGTTTTTTGCCGGGCTAATGTCCAGCGTCGATTCCACGCTCAATTCCACTGCGACCATGTGGACAAAAGACGTCTATCAGCGCTTTTTAAAAAAAGAGGCGTCGGATCAGCATTATCTACTGGTCGGGCGCGTTGCGACAATTGTTTTGCTCGCGCTGGGCGTCATCACCGCTCCGGTAAGCAGTTCTTTCGAGGGCATGTATGTCGCCGTTCAAACTTTTCTTTCCTTTTTCCAAGGGCCGATCTTGGCGATCCTGTTGCTGGGAATGTTTTGGAAACGAACGACGCAGTGGGGCGGACTTTTTGGTCTTGCGGGCGGAATCAGCGTTTCCGCGCTTCTCTTTCAGTTCAGAACGTCTTTTTTTACCATTGAAGACCCTTTCCTTTATATCTCCTGGTGGTCATTTGTCGCCGCGGTGATCATCACGACCGCCGTGTCCTTTTTTACCTCTCCCAAACAACCCGAAGCGCTCTACGGCTTGGTCTACCGCTTGGCGGAAAACGACGACAAGGCGCGGGCGGCATTGAGAAACAGAATTTCCGGAAAAGATTGAAGATAGTGCGCTCGCGGCTTTTTGAACGGATTCAAAAGAGTGAATTGCAAACGCAAGGCATCGCGCTGTAAATCAAAAGCTACACTCGCGAAGTTTATTTTGTTGCTTTGACTGCTTGCAGCTTCTGCGCCTCCGGCCTTTTTTTGTAAAATTGATCTAACCTGAATTAATCAGACTAACTCGATCTGGATATTCTGTGAGCGAACGTAGTCAGCAAAGGCTGTGGGAGATTTGAGCGAAGCGATGCGTTTATCTCTCATGACACAATTGAAGATTTTGCGCTCAATCGTTTTGGTCTGACAGATTCTTTCCATATCGTCAGGCCTTTGAATATGAGAAGCTCGCTGGCAAACGGCGGGCGTTCGTAAAACTCGGGGCTACGCGTAGAATGAGATCGAAATGACTTCAGATTGGATTTTTGGGGCGTTTTTTTTCGCCGGATTGTTGCTCCTCGTTTTTATTTCTGAAAAAATATACAAAGCCGCGCCGGACAAAAATGAAAGTATACGAAAAGCTGTTCATGTTACAACCGGCGCGGCGATCATGCTCACACCGCTTCTCTTTCACTCAAAATGGCCGTTGCTCGCAATCTCAAGCGTATTTTTTCTGTTAAATTTTTGGGCGATTCGCCGCAAACATTTGGCTTCCTACAACTTCACAAAGCGCGCGTCGTGGGGCACGGCTTATTACCCGCTGGCGTTCATGATTTTGCTTTTGGCCTTTTGGGATGAGCAAAAAAATATTCTCTTTCTCTCGTTCGCAATCATGGCTTTCGCCGACCCGGTTGCAGGAACTATTGGGGTTACGTCGCCGGAATCCGGCGTGCTGAAATTGCCGTGGGACCGCAAATCGCAACGCGGCGCCTTTGCAATGTTTGTCGCCTCATTCATCATTCTTTTGATCGGCTCGCGCTTTTTTGAGACTGAATGGGCGCCGGCGATTCTTGCCTCATTTACAATCGCCGGGATTGCCACGGCGATTGAATTGCTTTCCTGGAAAGGGTCGGATAATCTGACCGCGCCGCTCTTTGTTGCAGCCAGTTTGTATTTCGCCTATTCGCCGGAAACGCAGAATTCGTTTTTTGTCGGTACTTTTCTCGCGGCAATCGCAGCGAGCGGCGGATACTTCGCAAGATTTCTCGATTTGAGCGGAGCTTTGGGCGCGTTTCTGATCGGCGTATTTATTTTCGGGGCGGGAGGAAGCACTTTTACTATTCCGATTCTTTTGTTTTTTGTGCTGTCCAGCCTGCTCTCAAAACTAAAAGAGCGCCTAAAGGGAAATGATGAAATTGCGGAGAAAGGCGGACGACGGGATGTGAAGCAGGTTTTTGCCAACGGGTTGGCCCCTGCCCTTATCGCGCTGTCAGCGCCCTTTCTCGATTTTGAACTGTCTTTTTTGATATTTCTCGGAGCTGTTGCGGCGGCGACCGCAGACACCTGGGCGACGGAAATCGGCATGATTTTCTCAGATAAGCCGCGCTCAATTTTGACTCTTAAGCCTGTGCCAACCGGCGCTTCGGGCGGAGTCACCTTTGCCGGAACAATGGGCGCTTTTTTAGGCGCTTCGGTGATCGCGTTTTCCGGCGTTGTCATGTACCCGCAGTTGGACGGCTTCGCATTAGCTTGGGTAGTTTTCGCGGGAATCGCCGCTCAGTTTTTGGACAGTTTTTTGGGTGCAACGCTCCAAAATAAACGACGTTGTACGGCTTGCGGGCGAATGACTGAAAGAGCGACGCATTGCGGAGAAACAACGATCCATAGCTCCGGCTGGAGGTGGATGGATAACGACGCAGTAAATATGTTATGCACGGCGTTTGGCGCACTCGTTGTGATGGCGGCTCATTTTGGCGCGTTCGTTTAACGCCGTCCAGCCTGACCGCTTCGGTGATATTAACCGGGATGCATTGGCTCAGAAACAGCGCTTTTGACAACATTCGAAACTGTCAATTTTTTCTTACCTTACATGTTTTTTTTTATTAGATTCAGCCGTTCTTAAAAAATGTGCGGTTTTGAGGAAAACAATGAAGAAATTTCTCAACAAACGAATCCTGACCTGGGCGGCGCTAACCGTCGGCATACTCGTGCTCTGCTATATGTATATCGGGGGAGATTACGGGTTATGGCAACACTACCAGCGCGAGCAAAAGAAAGAACAGCTTTCGCAAGAGTTGATTCAATTGCGTCAGGAGCAAGACAGCCTGCGAGTTTTAATCAAGCGCCTCGAATCTGACAGCAGCTTTATCGCCAAGACCGCTCGAGAAAAATATAATATGGGGCGTTCAGACGAAGAAATAATCCGAGTGATTCACGAAGAGCTTCAATGAGCAAGACCACTCCTTCTCAAGGCGCGGCCAGGCGTTTCCGGAACTATTTTGTCACGGGAATGCTCGTGCTTGTGCCCATTTCTCTCACCGTTTACATTATCAACCTTCTCTTCACCGCCATCGACGGCATTTTGGATGACTACGTCTATGCGTTTTTCCCGCTTGGCGATCAGAAGATTCCGGGTTTGGGTTTTATAGCGCTCGTCATTCTCATTCTTGCCGTTGGCGCGGCGGCGCGCAACTACATCGGTAAAAAAGTAATCGACGTCGGTGACAGGGTTGTGACGCGCATTCCGATCATCAATCGCATTTATGCGACGATTCAACAAATCAGTCAGGCGTTTTTAGGCGAGCACCGCGAAGTTTTTAAAAAAGCCGTTCTTTTCGAATATCCGCGGAAGGGCATTTATTCGATCGGGTTTTATACTCAGGATACAAAAGGCGTCGTGCAAGACTCTCTGCCGGAAGACGTTGTCAGCATTATTGTGATCACAGTGCCGAACCCGACAAGCGGTTTTCTCCTTTTTGTGCCCAAAGATCAGATCACCGAACTCGACCTCCCGGTTGAAGAAGCCTTGAAGCTAGTCATCTCAGGCGGATCGATTGTACCCAACAAGTCTTTTGTGAGCGCTCATTTGTAGCGGCGCAATTCAGCACGCACTTGATTGCGTTCTTGTCCCGACTCTAACCGGATGAGAATAAACAGGAAAAATGATGTTTTTTCCTACGTTCGGAACATCCCGCCGCCGCCTGCCCCCCCTAAGTGTGCAATTCAGCATAGCCTTGTTTTTGAATGCATTCGCTTTCGGCCAAAACGCCCATTTTGAAATCAACCCTGTCAACACCACCGATTTCACATATCAGCATAGCGTTTTCGATTGGCAATATAAATTGGGCCATGGAGGACGTTACAAGCGTTTGTCTTTTGTAGGTTTGGTCAACATTACGACGTCTTTGATCGATGACAGTGAAGGGAAAAAGTGGAAGGACAACCAAATTGGGCTGCTAAAAACGGCTTACGCATTTAATTCGTCGGTCAATTTTTTGACGCAATTTGAACATCAAATTTTCCGGGACGAGTTGTCGTCATTCAATTTTGACCGCAACGAATCGTTTGCAAAAGTAGGCGTAATGTGGCGATTTAAAAAATCCTTCAATTTACAGCCTGAGGCCGGCTACAAATGGGAAAGACGAGCTGCGATTCAGGAAGGCGGCCCGCACCTCAGCTTGGGCGGCAGGTTAGAAAACCTTAAAGTTTCTGAAGCGCGTCATAATTTCGACGGCTTTTTCTCACGCACCTTTTTTCCGCAACGCCAAAACGGCGATGTGCGCTTTACTTATTCGTTTTTCCGCGAATTTCAGCCCGGAACTTCCGATTCGCTCGAAGTTTTTCTCGATGGCGTACGCCGCGATAATTATGTTTCTTTCACGCAATTCGACCGTGTTGAAAGCTTGCGAAAAAGACAGCAAGGCGTGCGCAATCACTTGACCTACCGGGCCGGAGCGAACTCGGCCATTCTATTAAATACGACAATAACGTCGGGACGGGTGGATTTTCGCGAATTGGAAAGAGGCGTTAAAAAGGCGGCGAGAGCGCACAATGATTTTTTTATTGAAAACGATCTGCGCTATCATTTGGCGCTTAATAAAATTCAGTGGCAAGCCGGGCTCAAAACTTCGGAAAGCTCAATCACTTACGATTTACAGGATTCGACCGGATTCACGCCCTTTTCGCGGCGCTTTGCATCATTTGGCTATGACTTGACGACTCGCGCAACCAACCTTTCACAACGTTTGAGCATGAATGCCGGCGCGAAAGACCGACTTCGTTTTTTTGCCGAACTCACCAAGCTCGAACACAACAACTCCGATTCCCTCAATCCCGACACTTTTGACGAGCAACGGTTGCAGGTAGCGCTTTCGCATGAAAGGAAATTGACGCAGCGTTTAACATTTTCCTGGGAATTGAGCGCGTTTTTGAAGCACTTTGTCTATCTCAACAGCCGGCTGTCCTCGCAAAATAATAAGAGCCGATTTTTGCAAATCCAGCCTGAGATCAGGTATAATCATTCCAAAAGAGTCGCTTTTGTGCAGCGAGCGGCCGTGCGAGCGCAGTACACCGAATTTGATTTCGACCAATTTTCAGCGTCGATAAACAGCTACGTTGTGCGCAACTTTTTTCTCTATGACTCGCTCGCCCTGCCGATCAGCGACAAGATCGACATGACTTTGAACTACAGGCTGGAAATTGAAGAATTGGGTAATTTGAATTGGGCCGAATTTAGCTCAAGACCGCAATCGGAATTGTTGAACCATTGGTTTAGCTTGAAGTTTTCGCAGAAATTCAGCAGAGCGATGCGATTCTCATCCGGAGCGGCGATTTATCGGCAAACGCGACGGCAATTTCTCGTTGACGCCGACGGTGAACTTTTAAGAGACCCGCTGAGCACTTTGACAAATGTCGGGCCGTTTGTTGAGTTCGACTATTTGGCGAAAAACGGTTCAATCCTACATTTTTTCGGGCAACGGCAGAAAGTATTTCCATTTCAGGGGGAATCTTATTTTCTTAACGATTTTCAACTCTCTGTACAGTGGACATTTTGACGATAACGAGTGATAACTGAAAATGGGACAGACGACAAAAGAGTACAAGCTGGTGCTATCCAGCGAAGTTGAAAATGTAGAAAAGGTTGAAGAACTCACTGAGCGCGTGACCCGTTCCATGAAATTCGATGATGACGAATGCGGAACGATTGCCATTGCCGTTACCGAAGCTTTCAACAACGCCGTGATTCACGGCAATAAACGCGACGCATCCAAGAAAGTGCAGTTGAGTATGTTCGCTGATCCCGCCGCTTTTAGAGTCGTGATCAAAGATGAAGGCGGAGGGTTCGATCCAGACGGTATTCCCGACCCGCTTGATCCCGAGAATTTGCTGAAAGAGAGCGGGCGCGGCGTTTTTATCCTCAAATCCCTCATGGATGAAGTTTTATTCGATTTTGACGGAACGGGGACGACTGTAACGCTGGTGAAATCCAGAACGACTTAATGCTTTTTCAGAACGCCATAAATGTTTTTTATTTTATTGCCGGCGTTTACATCTTGTTGCTTGGCTGGCTTATTCTTCGAGAAAATCCGCGCCAAAAAGTCAGCAGAATTCTCGCCGTCCTTCTTTTTCTAGCCGCCTTAGGTCCGCTTTTTACCGCTCTTGGCCTGCTCGTAGAAAACAATGCTTCCGCTGCTGAAAACTTCACGCAATTGTTTCGCTACGCCACGATTTGGGAGTTCTTTTTCCCGCAGCTCGTTCTTTTCTCGCTCGTTTTCCCAACACAACACAAAGCGCTTAATTATTACCCGCGACTTTATATTCTTTTCTACTTGCCCCAGGCGATGCATTTTGTGCTGGTCGTGGCCTTCGATTCGGCGGCGCATATCCAGCAGTTTTTCGACCTCGCACCTTTTTTTGAAACCGTACCGGCCTGGTTTAAGCCCATAAACGCAGGCGTTCAGTATGTCGGCGTTTTGATCTCTTGGCTTTTTGAGCATCATCGCGCTTATTTTTCCGGGATAAATTTCTTCTATATTTTCGCCGCGCTGGCATTGATGCATCTGAGTTTCGCGAAAATTACAAGTTACGCGTTGCGCGAACAGGTCAAGATGGTTTTGTGGGGATTACGGGTTAGTACGGGGCTGTACGCGTTGTCTTTTCTGTTGCCCGACATTCTGAAAATCACGGTCAAACCGTCGCTTTCGCATACTTTTACGCTGATCGGCCTGGCGCTTGGGGCGGGAGGAATTACCTGGGCGATCATTCGCCACCAATTTCTGGAAATAAAGTATATTATTCGACGCGGCTTCATTGTTTCCGTCTCGTCCGGTCTATTGGTTGCGATCTATTTGTTGCTGTACGGTGAAGTGCGACAGTTTGCACGCAACATTGCTCCGGAGCATGCACAGTTTGTCGAAGCCGGGTTTCTCATTCTCACGGTGATCGGTTTTCAACCGTTTCTCAATCTTATAGAAAACACGGTTGATCGACTGCTCCGAAAAAGGCTTGGTAATTATGCGGAAGCTTTGCAGGAGCTAAACCGCGAAATTCTGACGCTTTTCAAACCCGAACAATTGCGGGAAAGAGTGACGAACGTTTTGACGGAATCGATGCTGATCGATTCCGTCTATCTCTTTCTTCCTCAAAAACCCGACGGTTTTGCAACACCCATTCGCGGCGAACGCGGCGGAGAGCTTTTTATCTCGAATGACAGTCCAATTTTGGACGCTCTCCTGAACGAAAAACGCGCCCTTTTTCTGAGCGAGATTGACGGCGAGCTTTGGCAAACGGAAGAGCACAGACGGTTGCAACACTATCGCGCCAACCTCCTTTTTCCGCTCCATCATCGCGGCGAACGATACGGCGTTCTCGCTTTGGGGCGAAAGATCACCAGGACGGCATACACGGTCGACGAGCTTAACCGATTGTCGTTGTTGGCGGATCAATTGGCGATAGCTCTGGAGAATCTTGGTCTCTACCAGGAAATGCTGGTTAAACAACAAATTGAGCGTGAATTGGCAGTCGCAAAAGAAATTCAGCGTCTTTTGCTGCCGACGGCAACGCCGCAAAACGACCATTACGAACTTAGCGCTATGAGCACGCCGTCATACGAAATCGGCGGCGACTACTACGATTTGATCGAACTGCCTGGCGAAAAGTTAGGCGTAGCGATTGGTGACGTTTCCGGGAAAGGCATCCCGGGAGCCATGTTGATGTCGAACTTGCAAGCAGTGTTTCGAACGTTTGTTGTTGAGAAAGACTCTCCGGCGAAATTGGTCGAATGCGTCAACGATCACTTGGCAAAGTCGATTTCAGCGCAGAAATATATCACCTTTTTCTATGGCGTTCTGGATTATAAAAAACGAAGACTGACGTTCACCAATGCAGGGCATAACTACCCTCTGCTTTGCCGCAAAAAGAAAATTATTACGCTCAAAGACGTCAATTTGATTTTGGGAGCAAAAGCTAATATTCGTTATGAAGAGTCGATCATTCAGTTGGAAAAGGGCGACACGCTTTTACTTTACACGGATGGACTGACCGAGACGATAGACTCTGATGATCGCCTTTTTGGGGAAGAAAGACTTGAAAAAACCTTGTCTGAAAACTGCGAACGGCCACTAAATGAGTTGGTTGATCAAATCTATTCCACCATCGATCAGTATACCCAGGGCAAGCCGCCCATCGACGATCTGACCATAGTCGCCGTTCGAATAAAATGATCGTCCCGCCGTTGAACGCCCTTGCATAATCGGACGATTACGCTTTTATCGTTCACGACTTTTTGTTATCCAGAGCCCCGTGTCACCCCCATTCAATCAAAGCAATTATTTCTCATTTCGGAGGAGGAAAAATGCGGATTTTTCGAAGCTGCTCGTTATTAAAAACGATAGCGCAAATCGGCGCGCTTTTTATTGTTAGCGCACTTATAAACGCTTGCACTCAAGGCGATTCAGATGAAACGACAAAGCCGGACGAACGCCTCGTTTGCGCTGAAAATCACGACGGTTTGAAATTGCCTGACGGTTTTTGCGCCGTCGTTGTCGCTGAAGGTGTTGGGCGCGCGCGCCATCTCACCGTTAGCGAAAGCGGCGACGTTTATGTAGCTCTTGGGCGCTCGCAGGACGGGCTTGGCGTCGTTGCATTGCGAGATGAAGACGGCGACGGCGCGGCGGACGTAACCGAAAGGTTCGGCGCGCAAGTCGGGACGGCGATTGAAGCGCATCGAGGCTACCTTTATTTTGGCTCTGATACGTCCATCGTGCGCTACAAATTGAATAGCGGCGAACTTGTTCCTTCCGGCGAACCGGAGCTCATCGCCGACGGTTTTATCCGCCAACGGCAACACGCGGCCAAACCCTTCGCTTTTGATGACGCCGGTTATATGTACGTTAACGTCGGCGCTCCTTCAAACGCATGTATGGAGCAAATGCGCACCCCGGGTTCCCCCGGCTTGGACCCGTGCCCTCAGCTCGATCGTCAGGCGGGGATTTGGCGTTTCCGAGCTGATAAAACGGGCCAAAAACAAGAAAGCGACGCCATTCGATTTGCAGCCGGAATTAGAAATGCGATGGCGCTGGATTGGCATCCCGCCGAAAGAAAACTCTACGCCGTGCAGCACGGACGCGATCAGCTAGATACATTTTTCCCGGATATTTACACCCAGCCGCAAAACGCGGAGCTGCCCGCCGAAGAGTTTTTTGCCGTTGAAGAAGGCGACGATTTTGGCTGGCCATATTGCTATTACGACGGTGCTCAAAACAAGAAGCTCCTGGCGCCTGAATACGGCGGCGACGCCCAAATCACCGGGCGCTGTGAAGAATGCAAAGACCCGCTGATTGCCTTCCCTGCGCACTGGGCGCCCAACGACATGATTTTTTACACCGGCAAGCAGTTCCCGGAACGCTACCGAAACGGCGCCTTCATCGCTTTTCATGGTTCGTGGAACCGTGCGCCTTCCGCGCAAGCCGGCTTCCAAATCTCCTTTGTGCCGTTCGAAAACGGAAAGTCCAGCTCAAGCTACGAAACGTTCGCGGACGGATTCGCCGGAATGGATGAAGTGATGGATTTGCGCTCAGTTCGCGCTCGCCCGACCGGTGTTGCGCAAGGACCGGACGGTTCACTCTACGTGTCCGATTCCATGAAAGGCCGCATTTGGCGCATTATTTACACCGGCGCCGCGCATTGAAATCAACGCTAGTTTGAAATAAAAAAGCGGCTCTCGTTTTGAACGTCAGCCGCTTTTTTTTATGGACAAACGACAAAAGCAGGTTAAAGATGAATTCTCAAATATCTTCACGCTCCGCCGATCTTTCCGATTGGCCTCGGCTGCAAAACCTCCTGCGCAGCGTCAATCTGCCTCTTGAAGGAGCAAAAGAAAATCTACAGAATTTTGTAGTTCTGGAAACGCCCGACCAAATCGTTGGGACAGTTGGGCTCGAGTTGTATGGAAGCGTTGCCTTGCTTCGTTCTCTTGCCGTTGCAGAAGATTTTCAAGGGCAAGGGCATGGTCGATTGCTGTATCAAAAAATTCTCGAGCGCGCCGTCAGACAAGGGGGAGATGAAATCTATCTTCTCACCGAGACCGCCGAAGCTTTTTTCGCAAAGGCAGGGTTCACGAAAATAGCCCGAGAAGAAGCTGACGATCGCGTCAAGAGATCAGTGGAATTTCAATCGGCGTGCCCGGCGTCCGCCGCATGTATGAGATTGATTTTGGGGTAAATCTTGTGAAAAAAATAGCTTTTGTCACCTACGCTGCGCGACGGAATCTTACGGAAGACGACAAATATCTGGCGGCAGAACTAGAGCGACGCGGCATGCTTGTCGAGCCTGTTCCTTGGGATTCGGCGGACGTCGAGTGGCGCGAATTCGACGCTGTCATTCTGCGTTCAACCTGGAATTATTATCGTGCGCCCGATGCTTTCGCAAAATGGATTTCGAAGCTTGAAGCGCTCGGCGTCAACCTGTGGAATTCGCCGGACGTCGTTTTTTGGAACATGAAGAAGACGTATTTGCGAGATTTGGAGCGGGCTGACATTTCAATCCCCAAAACCTTTTGGTTTGAAAAACAACAGCCGGTTGATTTGGCGGCGCTGCTCAAGAAAAGCGGGCTTGAGAAAATCGTTGTGAAGCCCGTGATTTCCGCGACTGCCTACCAAACTTGGCTTGTCTCGGAAGAAAACGTCGTAGAAGCGCAGGAAAAAGTCAATAATCTGATTGAAACGGCGGACGTTCTTGTGCAAGAATTCATCGCGAAAATCAATGAAGTTGGCGAATGGTCGTTAATGTTCTTTGGCGGAAAATTCAGCCACGCTGTTGTCTGTCTCTTATACACATCTGACGCTGCCGACGAGCTTCTTGGTGTAG
>CAXHAT010000215.1:0-12274 GCA_964014485.1 uncultured Deferribacteres bacterium | reverse complement strand
GCGTTCCCAATCCCGAGATTGGGAACGAGAATTTTGGGCGTCTCGAAATTAGGTTGGCGGTAGGGCGCCGCCGCCGAATGACTTTGATAAAAGGTTGCTGGATTATAAAGCTGGCGCGTAACATCAGTTATTCATTCGACAGATAATTCAAACAGGAGCGTGACCCAATGAAAGATATCCCAGGGATCGATGAAGATGGTAATCCCAAGAATGGCCCCTTTAAGCCGTTTTTCAAAAACGGCCTTGTCTCTTGTGAGGGTGAATTTGACAACGGAAAAAAGTCCGGAACGTGGAAATATTTTCTCAACAATGGCCAGTTGCAATCATCTGGCAGCTTCAAAGATGGAAAGATTGTTGGTCAGTGGAAATGGTTCTACAAAAGCGGCGAACCCAGAGGAACGGGCGGATTCGACGATGAAGAGAAAAAGCATGGTGAATGGAAGCGATACCATACCAATGGACAACTCTGGGACGAAGGCCGCTTTGAACATGGCAAGAAGAAGGGCGCATGGAAGGTGTACGACGAAACGGGCAAACTCCTAAAGACGCAAACATTCAAGTAGTGGAGCGGATACATCCTTTTATTCACTGATGTTACGCACCAGCTATGAAACCAAAGAAACTCCTGTTAAAGTCATTCCCGCGCAGCAGGCTGTTGCAGAATAGATTTTCCGTAAGATCACGCCTAATAAAATTCGCGACAAAGCTACAGCGAGCTTCCAACGTGCAGCTATATAGCTCATTCGCTTCACAAATTAAGGCCGCGATTGAGAAATTTTCCATTCTGCAACAGCCTGGCAGGCGGGAATCCAGGGGGCTGTGCGCGATTGACTGGATTCCCGCCTGCGCGGGAATGACGTAAAAGCGACGTTCATTTGGCGCTGCTTGAAAAATTTTCAAGAGTGCGTAACATCAGTTATTCATATGGCTCTGAAGAATCCAGGCAGACTATCAACTTCACTATGATTTGATAGCCGCCGGATTTTTACGACTATCAATTTGAATTCTGGTTACAACATCAAATCTTAGTTCACGCTATATAACAATCACATGCAGTGGACGTGCCTACATCGCGCCGCGCCGCAACATTTAACCGTTCGTTGCTAACACCTGCCCGCCTGTTACAAGCCATTTGCACGCCACTGATGCGGGCCGATATGACTATTCCTGACAGTAACTGCATAACTCGACGCATACTCAGCGTTGAAAACTCAATCTTTACCATTTCGGAGAATCAAAAAATGAGAACTCGAACTCTATTCGTGACCGGATTGTTGTGCTTGTTTTTAACAGGAACGGCTCTATCGTCGCCGATTATCATCCGGCATGACCGCAGTGACGCCGATTATTTGGCGCTCGGTAAAAAATACCCGTCGGTCTGCTTTGTCGGCAAAGACGGCGAGGGGACTTTGATCGCGCCAAGATGGGTTTTAACTGCGGCGCACGTGGCGAAGGGCATGCCGCTGGACGCGCGCAAAGTCCGTTTTGGCGAAATCGACCACGCGGTTGAGCGCGTCATTTTGCATCCGGATTGGGAAAAGCAGCAAGCGGATGTTGCGCTGTTAAAATTAGCCGAGCCGGTAAAAAACATCAAACCGGTGGAGCTTTACTCGAAAACCGATGAAACCGGAAAACAGATCGTCTTCGTTGGGCGCGGCGACACCGGCACGGGATTGACAGGCGCTAAGAGCATGGATCGCAAAGTGCGCGGCGCCACGAACACCGTGGAGCGCGCTGACGATCAATGGATTTATTTTACCTTCAACAAACCGGAAAACGCCACCGAGTTTGAAGGGATCAGCGGGCCGGGAGACAGCGGCGGACCGGCGCTTTTTGAGCAGGACGGCAAGCTTTACACGCTGGGCGTAAGCTGCTGGGGCGATGACGCCAGCGGCGACAAAATCAACGGCACTTACGGCGATCTTGAAGCTTACGCACGCGTTTCAACCTATCATGGCTGGATCAGTGAAACGATGGGGCGGGGCGCTCCCAAAACAGTCGTGGAAAAAACCGTGGTCAAGGGTGAATTGGCGCAAAAACTGGATCAATTCATGGCGCTGCAGGAAAATGACAATTTCTCCGGTGCGCTGTTGGTTGCGAAAGACGGCGAGGTTATTTTGGCGAAGGGCTACGGTTTTGCCGACCGCGAGAACAACGTCAAAACTTCGCCGGAGACAATTTACGACGTCGGTTCCTTGACGAAGCAATTTACCGCCGCCGCCATTATGAAATTACACGAGCAGGGCAAACTCTCTCCGCAAGACAAGCTCACCAAGTATTTTGAAAACGTCCCGGCGGACAAGGCGGGGATTACTTTGCACCATTTGCTGACCCACGGTGCAGGCTTCCCCGGCGGGCTGGGTTACGATTATGCCGAAGTTGAACTCGACGAATTTACAAAAATGGCGTTTGAAGCTGATCTGAAATTTGAGCCGGGCAAGGGTTATGAATACTCCAACGTCGGTTTTGCGCTGCTCGCGGCGATTATTGAAAAAGTATCCGGCCAACCGTACGACATTTATACCCGGGAAACGCTCTTCAAACCAGCGGGCATGGAACGTACGGGCTACCGCATTCCTAAAAAATATCACAAAGACGTGGCCGTCGGCTATCGCAGCGACAAAAATTGGGGCAAGCCGAACGAAAAACCGTGGCGCGAGCACGGCCCGTACTGGCATTTGCACGGCAACGGCGGCACGCTTTCCAATGTTTACGACATGTTCCGCTGGCACCTTGCTTTGCTCGGCGACGAAATTCTTTCGGCGGAATCGAAAAAGCAAATGTATGCGCCGCACAATCCAGAAGGGCCGGGCGGGGGATCTTTTTATGGCTATGGTTGGTCTCTGGTGAAAACGCAGCGCGGCGGACAACTGATTACGCACAACGGCGGCAACCCGTATTTCGCCAACGATTTCCTGCGCTTCATCGACGACGACATTGTCATCATGATCTCTTCCAACAACGGCGAGAGACCGGCGACGCGATTGAGCCGCCAAATTGCGCGCCTCGTTTTCAGTGGGGAACTGCCCGCTGAGAAAAAGGAAATCAGCGCGAATTGGGAGAATTCTCAGCAGGGCAAAAGAGCGGCGGCGTTTCTGAAAAACCTGACGGCGTCCGACGACAAATTACGCACCATCATCAAAGAAAATTTTGCTGACGACATTCTGGAAAAAGCCGAGGTGGACGGAATTTTGGAGGCTGTAGCCCCGGATCGGAAGTTTATGAAAGACGGCGAGATTCTCCGCGCGTTCCAGGCCGGGCCGGAAGCAATGGAAATTTATGCGAAAAACGACAAGAGCGGCGAATGGCTTAAATTTGATTTGCAGTTCGAGAAAGAAGCGCCGCATAAAATTTCCGGTTTGGGGATCAATTTCGACAATCCGCCGAATTCAAACACGGTCGTCAAAACTGAATCCGCTCCGGCGGGCTCAAGCGACAAATGGGGATTACCCGGCTCGCCGACCGGCCGCCGCGCATCGGAATTTTTGACCGCGATTCATTCCGGCAAGGAAGCTGATCTTAAAAAATTCATCGAGAATTCCATGGACGCTGAATTCGCCAAACAATTTTCGATGGCGGATCACTTGAGCGTGCTTGGCCAGACGCACAAAGAACTCGGCGATTTCAAAGTCGTGGGCGTGGTCAAAACCGGCCCGTACAGTTGCCAACTAAACCTCAAGTCCGGTCACAGCGGCGCGATCTTCGTTGCAAATATTGAGTTGGCCCAAAAGCCGCCGCACGGGATTGTCGGCATTCGCGTTGAAGACGAATGAAACCAGTTTGATTTTACACTTTCGCATCGCCGTCATTCATTTCGCAACGTTTCCACCGGATCAGCGACGGCGACGCGATAGACTTGCGAAGAAACCGTCATCAGCGCAGTCACGAAAATAGCGATCACGGAGATAATCATGGGCGTGGCCGTCACTGGAACGTGGTAGGCGTAGACGGCGTCAATCAGCGCGCTGACCAAGAAATAGCTGACAGGCGCGGCCAGCAGCGATACCAAAACAAGCAAGAGCAAAAACTCGCGGTTGATTAGCTTTGCGACATTCGCGACGCTGGCGCCAAGCACTTTGCGAATGCTGAATTCTTTCATCCGCTTCGCCACGTTCAGTGAAACCAGGCCAAACAAGCCCATGCAAGAGAGGAACAACGCAACTACGCCGACAAAGCTGAACAATTTGACTAAGCTCTCGCCTTCGTTGTAGAACTGCGCAAAAACTTCATCCTGAAATCCGCCGGTGTACGGTCGGTCAGGGAACAACCGCTTCCACGTTGTCTGCAGGGCGTCCGCCGTTTGGATCACTGCGCCCGCCCTGGCCTTGAGCAACAAATGTTCGAATTGATCTTCCGAAGCCAGCCGGAAAATGGCTGGGTCAATTTCTTCCCAAAAGCTCCGATAATGGAAATCTTCAATAACTCCGGCGATATTGTACGAGGCGCCGTCGATAACTATGTGTTTGTCCAGTGCCTGCTCCCAATTCATAAACTCAACGAACTGTTCATTGACCAGCACAGCCCCGGTTAAATCCGTTTGCAGTTTTTCGTCAAATGTGCGGCCTTGCTTCAATCGCAAATCCATCGTTTCGATGAAGCCGTGCCCGACGTCGAAACGGTTGATGTTATATTTTTTTCCTTCAAAGTTCACCACCGCGACGCCTCTGCCCGCGCCAATCTGGTGGCGTGATCCCGCGACCTGAAGAACATCAGGATTTTGCAGCATTTCGGTTCTCAGCGCCCGAAACTGGCTCTCGTTCTCCACGGGCGTCACGATGACCTGGGCCTGATTGTACCCCCAATCGCGGTTGCGCAAGAAATCAGCGTTTTGGGTAAAAACCACCGCCATCGTAATCAACACAAACGAGCCGATAAGCTGGAATGAGAGCAGAGTCCGCGTTAACAGCGTGCGTCCGCCGAATTTTTCTTTGCCGCGAAAAATATGAATTGGGTTAAATTTTGAAATATAGAAGGCGGGGTAAGCGCCTGAAATCAAAGCGGTCGCCAGCAAGAGCGCGATCAAGTAACCCCAAGTGCTCGGCATAAGGAAAAGCTTATTAATCGCATCATAGTCCACCGATCCGAAAAGACTGATAAACGCAGGCAGGAAAAAAGAATGCGCCAGGGCCGCCCCTATGAGCAGAGCGATCGCGCACAGCAATATGTTCTCGCCTAAAAATTGTCTTATCAATTGCCTTCTTTGCCCGCCAATCGTTTTGCGAATGCCGATTTCCTTCAACCGACGGGAAGCCGAAGCGACGGCAATGTTCATGTAGTTGAAACATGCGATCAGCAACAATCCGAGAGCAATGAAAGACATTGAAATGACGGCGATGAAACTGCTGCCGCTGCGTGCAATATCGTTGCGCACTTCGTTGGAGTTGAGCGCCAAATTGAGCAGGTTATCGAGTTCAAAACGGCTGATCTTCCAGTCTTCGTTTGCCTCATTTTGCAACGCCAGATATTTCGCTGTTTGCGCTTGAATATGCGGCAGACTTTGCGGTCGGTCGATTTCGACAAATGTGGCGAACGTCCAGGTTTTCCAATCGTGAAAATCCACGCCCAGGTCTTCGAGTTTGGCAAAATTTGCCAGAACGCCAAAACCGAAGCTTGCGCCGCGGTGAAATTTTTCCGCAACGCCTTTGACCGTAAAAGTCAGCAGCGTCGTATCGTTGAAAGTGACGCTGATTTGTCTGCCGATCGGGTTTTCATCGCCAAAATATTTCGCGGCGACGTCACCGTAAAGCACAACGGCGTTTTGTTCCTGCGGCGCCGGTTTTTCACCCTGTTCAAGCGGAAATGTGAACATGTCGAGAAAGGCGGGATCGGCGAAACGAATGCTCTCATTGAACACTTTGTCGCCGTAGCGCATGATTCCGGAGCGGTCTGCGACGCGAACAGCGCGTTCTATTTGCGGCAAGTCGTTTTGCATCGCCTGCGCCAGCGGAATCGGGGTCGTTCCCCAGGTCTCCTGCTTGCCCTCCCGGTCGACGACGTGTTTGACCAGAAAAATGCGTTCAGCGTTCTCGTGAAATTCATCGTGGCTGTACTCGGAATCGACAAAAATAAACACGACGACGCTGCAACCGACGGCGATTGACAGACCGACGATATTGATAAGCGAGGACGTTTTGTTGCGCAACAGATTGCGCCACGCCATTCTGAAATAACTTCTGATCATGATTTCACCTGCCTCAACAATTTGATTGAAATCAGAATTTTTCGGAAATATGACCAGAAGATAATTTCAAAAAGCGCACCAGCCTTGCGTTGAGCAGAGAATCCCCCGACAAGATTTTTTTCTCAAGATGAAATATACATTAACGAGACAAGCGCTGTTCGAAGGCGAACATTTAGCATTGGAATTTTCAATCTCGTTTATTGGAAAATTGATGAGCGTGCTCGATTTTGTCAAGCAACGCGCATTAGTTGCTGATGTTAAGCGGCTTTTGAGTGACCTTTAACTCTGACAGGGTTCGAACCCTGTCAGAGTTAAGCAGCGCCTTTTCGGCCTTTCTTGTCCTCGCCTGCGCGAGGATAAACTCAGGCGGGAATCCACAGTTTGCGGCTCTTGGGGCTTACAAATTTCGTATCTCTTCGACGGTCATGCCCTCCAGGCCAAGGCGCTGAAGATTCCGCCCTGTCGCGCGAAAATCGGCGTTGAACATAACGTCCGCAAGAGCTATGACGGCGTCGATGGCCGGGGTTTCTACGCCAAATTTCTTCCCAAGCTCCGAGACCGGCACGAGGCCGCTGGGCACGTCTTCAATCACGTACCGCAGCCCCATTTTCGCTTCGACGCCGGACAACATCGGCGCTTTTATGCCGCGATAAGCTTCGTTGTTTTGCAATGCTTCGTAGAGGTTCTCGCCGGTTGTATGATAATTATTTTTTAGCCATTCAACCGTGGTCGGCGGCGTCACTCCCATGGCCTGGGCGACTTTTAGTCTGTCCGCGTCAAGCTTTTCGACCGTGTCCGCAACCGACGGACTGAATCCGTCGATGTAGTAGTCAAATGGCTGGCCCGACTCCATGCGCCCAAGATTAAGCAGCGTCGGAGCAGGGTGAAAGAGCATGCCAATGTTGTTCAACGACGTGTCCCAAACGCCGCCTTTCGCGGGCTGGAATTGCGGAAAAACGGACTGGATGATTTCAAAAAAGCGCGGCATGTTTTTTCCGGGCAAACCGGCGCAGGCCACCTCCTCTTTCACGCCAAAAACATTGATATTTGCGCCGTCTTTTCGGCACGCGTAGAGGATCGTTTGCGCTTCAACGACCGTAACGTCGGCACGACAGCCTTGCTCTTCGAGAACTTTTCGCACTTCGAGAACGCCGCCGGTGCGCCCGGGATTGAGCAACAAGAATTGCCCGGAGACAAGGTGGGGCGCCAGGTCTTTGGCGACAAATTTATGCACATGCGCGGGCGTGGTGCAGATAATCAGTTCCGCACCTTCAACGGCTTCGGAGATATTCATGGTGACGAGGTCAATCCTCGCTTCCCCGGAGACGTCAAGTGCGCCGGAGAGATGGACGGTGTTGCCGCTCTCAAGAATCGGGATTAGTTGATTTTCGGCTACGTCGTACAAACTGACGTCCTTGCCCAAAAGCTTCAGGTGCGCGGCTACGGTGGAACCGGCGTTGCCCGCGCCAATAACAGCGATTTTGCTCATGTTTTTTCATTCCAATGGATTTAAAAATTCAGTTTTAAGCTTGTAACTGATGTTACGCGCAGCAAAATATTTCCCGAAGCTCAAACGCCTCATTGCGACTCGTTCCCAAACTCCGATTTGGGAATGAAAATGGGTGAGAAACTCCAGTTTCGAGACAAGGAATTCCTTGAAACTGGAGTTTCGAATGTAGCTATGCTCCCAATCCAGAGATTGGGAGCGAGAATTCCGGGCGTCTCGAGATTAGGTCGACGGTAATACGCCTCTACGGAATGATGCGTAGAACAAAAATTTTAGTCAAATGCCGCATCATTGGCCCGCCGCGTAACATCAGCTTGTAAGAAACGACGGAAGTAAGTATACGCGTGCTCCTCGTTTTACAGAGACGTTTCACCGTCTAATTTCAAAAGGCGAGCAACATTTGCAAAAAATCTTTGACAATCCAGGGAAAAACGGCCAAAATCATCTGGCAGTTCGACAGGGTTCTCCGCTTGCCCCCCGGTATATAAAATTTCAGCGCACCCTGTCCGGCCGGCGGCAGTTCAAAACGGATCATTGTCGATGGATTCGGAAACCTGGGGGTTTGAGAGCGCTTCTTTTCCGTGAGAACAAACGTGACTTTTTGCTCGCATTGCTGTATTTTCGAATTCAAAGGATGCACAAATTTGTGCGCGCACACGAGTCATTGTTGCTGGCAACAAGCATGGCGACGCTTGCACTCTGACCGTGTTTTTTGCGATCCGTCTCACAAGTTAGTAGTCGGTACGCCCTATGTCGAATGTCCGCATCCGTTTTCTGCCTCAGAACCGGGCCGCTGTGTTTCCGGCGGGTACGACGTTGCACGAGGCGGCGTTGGAACTGGGCATTCTCATCGAATCCGCCTGCGCCGGCGTCGGAACTTGCGGCAAATGCCGGGTTGAGGTGAAGCAAGGCGGCGGCCCGGTCACTGATATTGAAAGGCAGCTTTTGACGCCGCGCGAGCTTGCCAAAGGCGTGCGTCTCGCCTGCCGCGCCGCCATCGACACAGGCACGCTTTGCACCGTGCCGCCAACCTCCCTCCCCGCCTTCCACGACGGCCTGGCTTGGCCGGATGACAAAGCGAAACGACAATTCGATATCACAACGACGAAAGTGCGCCTGCGCCCGCCGAGTCCAGGCGAGAAAGCTTTTCGCGACGGCATGTTGTGCAGAGCGCTGACCGAGCTTGGCCTGCCGATCACCAAGGTCAGCCTGCCCGCGCTGCGCGAGCTGGCAAAACTCCCGCAGGATCGTGAATTAAAATTATGGGCGATTACCCACGGCGACACAGTGCTGGGGCTCTTTTCTGCCGAACAAACTCCGGCAGTTTATGGTCTGGCGGCGGATGTCGGCACCACCAGCGTTGCAGTTCGGCTTGTCGATTTGGCGCAGGGGCAAGTCGTGGCGGCGGCGTCAGTGCTCAACGCCCAAGCCGCCCACGGCGCCGACGTCCTGAGTCGGGTGAATTTTTGTACGCAAAAGCCCTCCGGCACAAAAGTCCTGCACCGCGCCGTCATCCAGCAGATCAACGCGCTGCTGCAAAAACTATCCGAACAGTCTGGCATTTCTCCACAGCACATTTACCGCGTGATGGTCGCCGGTAACACCGTCATGCAGCATCTTTTCCTGAACATTAATCCGGCCACACTCGGCGTAAAACCTTTTGCGCCACTGTTGCAAGGGCCAGTGAATTGCGCTGCGGCGGAGCTTGGTCTGGCCGCCCATCCGGCTGCGCTCGTTACAGTTCTGCCGAATCTCGGCACCTTCGTCGGCAGCGACGTCACCGCCGGGCTCAGCGTGCTCGATCTCGACGTTTCGGAGGGCGTTCGGTTGGCCGTGGACATGGGCACCAACGGCGAAATTGTGCTTGGAAACCGCAAGCGCTTGTTGTGCGCCTCGTCACCGGCCGGGCCAGCCTGGGAAGGCGCTTGTATGCGCTGGGGCATGCGCGCCGCACCCGGGGCCATCGAGCGTGCTGAGATCGTCGACGGCGACTTGCAACTGCGCACGATTGCGGACGCGCCCCCCATCGGCGTCTGCGGTTCCGGCTTGATCGACCTCGTCGCCGCCTTCCGACGTGCGGGCGTGATCAACGCTTCAGGACGTATTTTGCCGCCGGAAAAAGCGCCGCGAGCTTACCAGCGTTTCGTCGAACCCGGCGACGGCGGCGCACGCCTGCGCATTGCCGAGACCGAAGACGGCGCCGCCATTATTCTCACGCAGGCAGACGTACGCGAAATACAGTTGGCCAAAGCGGCGATTGCCGCCGGCGTGCGCGTTCTCATGCGTGAGTTGGCAATCGAAGCCGCGGATATCGAGCGCGTATACATCGCCGGCGCCTTTGGCAACCACATCCGCAGCCAGGACGTGATCGATCTCGGTCTGCTGCCAAAGCTGCCGCCGGAACGCATCCAATTTGTCGGCAACGCCGCGCTTGCCGGAGCGACCGCGGCCCTGTGCTCGGTCGAGACGCAGAAGCGCGCGGCGGAAATCGCCGGGCGCATCGAATACGTGGAAATTTCCGGAAGGCCGGATTTCGAAAACGCTTTTGTCGAAGCCATCGCACTGAGCACAGACAATGGAGGCGGCGCATGACGGCGATAACGCAAACGCTTCAAACCCGACTGCTGGCGCCGGAAGCCGTGCCGTTTTCGATGGCGCAAGCTGAAAAGTTTTTGCACCTGCGCCCGACTTCGCCGCAGCGTCCGGCTATGCAGGTGTTGCTGCGGCAGGAACACGCCGTCTGTCTGCCGCTGTTTGCCCCGCGCTATCAGTACCGCATCTGCGCTGTCGAGCAAATGCGATCGGCGGCAAAAGAGATTATTTTGCAGGACGGGATTATTTTCCACGGCGCCGCGGTATTGCGCAGACTGCGTCGGGCAGAGTCGGCGGCGCTTTTTCTGCTCAGCGCCGGTGATGCGCCAACCGCGGGAGCGGCAAGTCCCGAAACTGCGTTTCTTCGCGACGCCATTGCTTCAGCGATGGCGCAGGGCGTGCTCGAAGTTTTGCAACAGGAATTGCGAATGGCGGTAAAGGAGAGCGGTTGTCGTTTGACGCCGCGATTGTCGCCGGGTTATCCAGGATGGCCTTTATCGGATCAGCGACGGCTGTTTGCGGCGTTACAGCCTCAGGCGGTGGACGTCCGGCTCACAAAAGCGTGCTTCATGCGCCCGCAGAAATCGCTTTCCGGCCTGTTCGGTTTATTGCATGATGAAGCTTCACAAAATTAATTCACATCACCACTCACCCAAATAAGGGAGAATTTCAATGGCCCGTTACGACGAATTGCACAACGCGGTAATTTATGGCCGCAAAGCGAAAGTACCGGCCCTCGTCCAACAGCAACTCGACGAAGGGCGCAGCGCCAAAGAAGTGATGGACGAAGGCTTGATTCCAGGCATGACGGTCGTCGGGAAAAAATTTCAGGAAGGCGAATTTTTTATTCCCGAAATGCTGATGGCGGCGCGCTCCCTGAACGCGGGGCTTGATCTGTTGAAGCCGCTGCTCGTCGCTTCCGAGTTCAAGCCCGTGGCGAAAGTGGTGATGGGGACGGTCAAGGGCGACATCCATGACATCGGCAAAAACCTTGTGTCGATCATGCTGCGCGGCGGCGGCTTCGAAGTCATCGACGCCGGGGTTGACGTGCCGCCGGATAAGTTCGTTGCGCTGGTCAAGGAATCCGGCGCTGAACTTGTCGGACTGTCGGCGCTGCTCACAACGACCATGCCCGCGATGCAAGACACTATCGAAGCTTTTGCCAGCGACGGTAGCCGCGATCAGGTTAAAATCATGATTGGCGGCGCGCCGATCACCCAGAACTATGCCGACGAAATCGGGGCGGACGGTTTTGCGCGCAATGCGTCCTTCGCCGTCGATCTCGCCAAAAAACTATTGGAGGCCGCGTGATGCGTTTCACCGCTCTCACCTGCGATTCGCCCGATGCGCTGACTTTTGGACACGCCGCGCATCCGGTGCGCTGCGGTTTCGATCTGCACGTCGGCGCTGGCGAAGTTTTCCCGGAAATCAACTTCACCCTGCCGCCGATGAAGGTCGAAAAAGCCAACCTCGACGCCATCGTCCGCCAGTATGAAGAAATCATCGACGGCGTCATCGGCCGCCTGCTCGAACTTGGCAACAACGGCGCAATGATCGAATTCGAACACGCGCCGCAGATGACGGAAGAGCTCGAAATCGGCGCGGAGATCACCGCTGCTATCAAAAAAAAGCTGCGTGCGGCGCATGAAGAACACGGGCTGCGCACGGCTCTCCGCGTGACGATTTGTGACATTCGCGAAAAGCAGCGGCCACCGCGTTTGCGCTCGGGAAACGCCGCCGCAACGGTAATCGAAGCCTTTCGCCGCAACGCCGCCGCCGGGGCCGATTTGCTTGCCATTGAATCGATTGGAGGCAAGGAAGTGAGCGACGCCGCGCTAATGGAAGCCGACGTCGCGGGGCTGCTGCTGGCGTTGGGTATTCTCGCCCCGCGCGACAGCCGTCATCTATGGCGGGAGATCGTTGGCATCGCGGAGGAACACAAAATCGTTCCCTCGGGCGACACCGCTTGCGCTTTCGCCAACACGGCGATGGTG
>CAXHAT010000214.1:0-12753 GCA_964014485.1 uncultured Deferribacteres bacterium | reverse complement strand
TATAAGAGACAGGGTGGAAACCGCGTTTATGATGCAAGGGCTTCTCACCGTGCGGCAATACTTTGCGGAAGGCGATGAAGCGGAGCGGCGCCTGGCCGCCAAAATCGACGCGCTGTGGCGAGAGATTGAGTGGGATTGGTTCAGAAAAAATAAAGAAAACGTGCTCTACTGGCACTGGTCGCCGAACTACGGCTGGGAGAAAAATTTCGCGGTGACGGGCTATAACGAATGCCTGATTATGTACATACTTGCCGCATCGTCGCCGACCCACCCGGTTCCGCCGGAAGTTTACCACGAAGGCTGGGCGAAAGGCGGCGAGATTGCTTACGGCGGGGAAAAGTACGGCTACAAAATCGCATTACGCCACAATTACGCCGAAGAATTTACCGGCCCGCTCTTCTGGGCGCATTACTCGTTTCTTGGATTGGACCCGAGAAAATTAAAGGATCGCTACGCAAACTATTGGGAGCACAACCGCAATCACGCCATGATTCACTGGCAATACGCCGTTGAAAATCCCAAAAATTTCGCGGATTACGGGGAAAACTGTTGGGGACTGACTTCGAGTTATTCACTCAATTTTTACGCCGGTCACAAGCCCTGGCTGGAAGATTTCGGCGTTATTTCGCCGACCGCCGCGCTCTCATCTTTTCCCTATGCGCCGGAGCCTGCCATGCAGGCGCTCGAGCATTTTTACTACGATCACGGCGACAAAATTTGGGGCGAACTTGGTTTTTACGACGCATTCAGCGTGCAGGGAAACTGGTACCCGCAAAAATATCTCGCTATTGATCAAGGCCCGATTATCGTGATGATCGAGAACTACCGGAGCGGGCTGTTGTGGGATTTGTTTATGTCTTCCCCGGAGATTAAGGCGGGTTTGGGCAAGCTTGGTTTTCAAGATTTTGAGTAGCGCGCTGAGTGTATCCAATCGCTCGCTTGCCACACTCATTCTCAGGCGGTCAGTCAACCAACTCCAACAATCCTTCCTGCGCCAACTTCTTCAAAAAATGCCGACAATCGTGCTCGAAGTAAATGAGTTGTTTGCCCGTGAGCAAAACTTCGTTGCGGATGCGCTCTAGAATATCGTAGATCGGCGTTCGCCCGTCGCAGCGCGTGATGAGCAGGCGCGTCGTTGCTGCGACGCCGCGTGCGATTGTTTTGCCGTTTTTCCGACGACGTAGAAAAATGACCCAAGTCTCGTCAGGGTCGGGGTGCACCTTTTCCGTGCTCGTCAGTTTTCGAATGATGCGGTCAATCGGATATGCGTAGCGTTTCAGCAACAAACCCTCGTTTATTCGCGGTTTGAGCAGTTTCCATTCGTCGCCTTCGAGAATCGCCATCTCGCTGGGCGTCAGCGAATAGCGGCTGGAGAGCGATGCGTTGAGCGTCACCTCGAGGCGGGTTTTTTCGAAATCGAGCACGTCGTTTGCGTAGGGGTAGCCCGGAATTGGATAATCGGAATAGAACGTCAAGTACTCGATAAATTGCAGCGCCTCTTGTTGCGCCGAAGTTTTCGCCTTGACCGGAAAACGCTCGCAAAACGCGCTGAAAGTGGTTTCGAGCGCATCGCCGAGCAGAATGCAAACGCCCGGAATATTGGCCTTTAAAAAAGAAAGCCGCTTTTGAAAGGCTTGGTTGATGTACTCCGAGATGGGTTTCCAGTCGAGCGTTTTCAGCGTGCGCTTTTCGTCTTCGCTGAAGCCGTAAATGTTGAGTACGTCTGCGGGGAAAAATTTAAACTGCCGTCGCAAGGGGCCGTTCGTGGACAGCTCCGTGAGGAAGGCCTCGATCCGTGTTTGACTCACTATTAGCGTCCTGCCGCAAGTTGAGAAGATTTATTGTTCAAGAACTGATGAAAATCAGTCATCACAGCCAGAAAAACTCCCTTTTATCAAATCTACCGCGATTCACGCGTTTTGCAGAAAATATTTGCCGCCGATGCTCCAACAACGTTCGCAATCGTACAGAGCGTGTTGCATTTTCGGTTAGCCCGCGGTGAGAATTAATCGCCAGGCACGTCTTTTCGCCTCATCATTCATCTGGCGTGTTTTTTGAAATCCAATCGCGAGAATTGTCAGTTCAAAGTCCATTCGTTTTTAACCTGGTTGTTCGCCATGCTGAAAAATTATCTCAAAATCGCATTCCGTAATTTGGTGCGCCACAAAACCTACTCGATCATCAATATTTTTGGCCTGTCCTTTGGTCTGGCTTGCGCCGTTCTGATCTTACTTTTTGTACAGGACGAGCTGCGTTTCGACAATTTTCATGAGAAGAAAGATCGACTTTTTCGGGTTATCGAAATAGAGAAAAAGCCCTCCGGGGAAGAGCGAATGTCAGCATACCAACCGGCGCCGCTGGCCCAGGCGCTTGTTGAGGAATTTGCCGAAATTGAAAGTGCGGCGATGCTTTTGAATGAACGTAATCCATTGAGTTACGGCGAACTGTCAGCGGTTCACAAGGCGACTTACACGCATCCCGGTTTTCTCAAAATGTTTTCGTTTCCATTGCTCAAAGGAAGCGCCGAAGACGCACTCACAGATCCGAATTCCATCGTCATCACGCAGGAAATCGCTGAAAAGTTCTTTGGCGATGAAGAGCCGGTCGGCAAAAATATCGAAGTTTCTCACTGGCAAGGCAAAAGAATGCACGTCGTCACCGGCGTTATTCAACCGGCGCCTTCAAACAGCAGCATTCAATTTGAAGCGATTTTGCCCATCACATCCTACCCGACTTATGAACAACGCCTGACGCGCTGGTCCAGCTTCAACGGTTCGGTTTATGTGCAATTGACAAAAACAGCCGACGTTTCCGCCTTGGAAAGCAAGTTTTCGCCGTTTATTCAAAAATACTGGGGCGACATGATTGAGCGTGCGCGCTCACGCGGCAGGATGACCGAAGCCGAAGACGCCATGCGGATAGCGTTTCAGCCAATCACTGACATTCATCTCGGCGCCGTCAGTTTTTCCGAAGAGCCGGTCAGCAACCCCATGTACGCCTGGATTTTGGGCGGGATCGCCACGCTCATTCTGATCATTGCCTGCATCAATTTCGTCACTCTCGCTATCGGGCGTTCGAGTACGCGCGCATTGGAAGTCGGCGTGCGCAAAGCCTTGGGCGCGGGGCGGTTTCAAATCAAAAAACAATTTTGGGGAGAAGCGGTTTTGCTCACTGGCTTTTCCGCCGTTCTGGGCGTTGTTCTGGCGGAATACTTCCTGCCCCTGTTCAACAAATTGTCAAACAAAAGTCTGGAATTTGATCTGCTCATCAACGGCCCCGGCGTGCTTGGATTGATCGGCGTCGTACTGTTCGTCAGCCTGCTGGCCGGAAGCTATCCCGCGGCGTGGCTGTCGCGTTTTAGGCCAGTCGAAGTTTTCAAGGGAAAATCAGGAACGGGCGGTAAAAACAGGCTGACGCGCAGTTTGATTGTTTTCCAATTCGGGCTCTCCATTTTTCTCATCGTCTGCGCCATTTTTATGCAAGCACAGCAAAATTTTATGATGACTCGCAGCCTCGGCTACAACGCTGACCTGGTGCTGGGCATGCGTTCCTTTGCCGGTTCGCCGGAAGAAAGCGTCAGCCGATTGGAACGCCTGCGCGCCGAGCTTTTGCGCACGCAGAACATTGAAAAAGTGAGCGGCGTCAGCTCCTCGTTCAATCGCGGCTGGAGCGTAAACGGATTTGAGCACAAGGGCGAGCAAAAGTCCGCTTTTGTGTACAAAATCGATCATGACTTTATTGACTTGCTTGATATTGAACTGGCGGAAGGGCGGAATTTTTCTCGTGAACTCGCCACCGACATGGACGACGCAATTATCGTCAACGAAGCGTTCGTAAAAGAATTTGGCTGGCAAGAAAATGCAGTTGGGCAAAGACTGGAAGGCTGGAACAAAAAGCAAAATCCGCTCGGCCCCGTCGTGGTCGGCGTGGTCAAAGACTATCATTTTCTTTCGATGCATCAGGAAATCAAGCCGATGATGCTAATGCTCGAGCCGGAGTGGAGCTTGGGAGATTATCTCATCCGATTCTCCGGCAAGGACGTGCCGGGAACGATTGAGAGCATTCGGAAAGTGTGGCTGCGCGTTGCGCCTAACACGCCGTTCGATTTCGCCTTTATCGATGAAGACGTTGAGCGGCAATATCGCAGCGAGTCCCGCTGGGCAAGCATCATTAATGCTTCATCTTCAATCGCCGTGCTGCTGGCGTGCCTGGGATTGTTCGGGCTGGTTACGCTCTCAGTGAATCGCCGAACGAAGGAAATTGGCGTGCGCAAGGTTCTGGGCGCTTCCTACCGCCAAATCGCTGCTCTGGTGACGCACGAATTCGTTTTGCTCGTTATCGTCGCCAATCTTGTCGCTTGGCCCGCCGCCTGGTTTGTGATGAATAAATGGCTGCAAAATTTCGCTTATCGCATTGATCTCGAGTGGTGGGCGTTTGGTCTCGCGGGCGGACTCGCGCTCATCATCGCACTTGCGACCATCAGTGCACAGGCTTTTCGCGCCGCCTCGTCAAATCCGGTGGACGCTTTGAAATATGAGTAATCAAATATGACCGTACCGTGCCGATTCAGCCCTTCTTGGGGGTGTGCCCGGCTTCTAATTCTGGAAGAGGGCCGAGACTATCGAAAAAGCGCCCTGCGTGTCATTTTGAAAAAATCTTTGTTATCGTCCAGTACAGATCGTGCTCAAAAGTTAGATCAAAAAAGATGCTTAAAGCAAGAGAACTCCGGGCTTTTTTTGACAGTTTCGTTAGAGTTGCATCGGTTGCTTGCATGGCGAGACTCAACGCGGTTGGTTGATTTCAGAGTAACTTTTTTTAGGAGTACGGCTGCCTCAAAACATAAAACCTTTAAATCGCCACACAACATGTCGTAGGGGTTCAAGATTTTGAACCCTTACATATGGTATGCCTGCTATTCGGGCGCCTTGTTTTTGGACGGCCCTCTAATGAGAGTCAAAAGTTGCCCGCAGGCTTTGATCGTGCGCGCCAAACGACGTGTGCGTAACATGAGAACTTAAGCTTCGGGCGAATGAAGCGTAGCGAATCCGGCGCTTACAACTGGCAAGTGAAATTAGTTTTACAAAATATTTCATTGATTGTTTTTGAACAATCTATCATCTTCCCGGCATAATTCTTCAAGAAACTCACGATGAGGAAAATCATGTTAAGGAAGACGATTTATCTCCTTGTTGCAGCATCACTTATTTTTGGCGCGGGCTGCTCATCTCTCAACAAAAAGCAGAAAGGCGCGATTATTGGCGGGGCTTCGGGCGGCGTTATTGGCGGGGTGATCGGCAAAAAAGCCGGAAATACAGCGCTTGGCGCCATTCTGGGCGCGGCCGTCGGCGGAGCGGCGGGCGCGTACATCGGTAATTACATGGATAAACAAGCCGAAGAAATGCGTCGCGATTTGGACGGCGCCAAAATCGAACGCGTCGGCGAAGGCATCAAAATTACGTTCGATTCGGGGATTCTGTTTGACGTTAATAAGGCCGAGCTCAAGTCGGTCAGCCAGGAAAACCTTTCCAATTTGGCGACGATTCTCAACAAATACGAAGACACAAACATTCTGCTGGAAGGCCACACGGATTCTCAAGGCGGCGAAGATTATAACCAAAAGCTCTCCGAGCAGCGGGCCGCGTCCGTTATGAAACATCTGGCCGGAGAAGGCGTGATCAACGGGCGCGTTTCGACGACCGGCTACGGTGAAACTCAACCTGTCGCGGATAATGAAACGGCGGCGGGGCGTCAGCAAAATCGCCGTGTTGAAGTCGCTATTTGGGCGAACGAAAAGCTCAAAAAAGCGGCGAAATCGCAAACAGGCGATTAAAACGCTTGCCTGCGTTCCTCTTTTTCCCCGGTTCTCGCCAAGCTTGCTCGCGACGAGAACCGGGGAGCAACACTCACCCCCAAATCAAGAGATTGTTTCCCGCAAACAGCGCCGTTTATTTCGCCCTTACAGTGCTTCTTGAAATGATCGTGCGTTGACATTTGCCAGGGCGGACGCCCTTCGCTGTTACATTTCGTCCCTTCAGGGCTCTTTTAAAGGTCGTCCAAACCCAACTTGTGGGTATGGGCGGCTTCAAGGCGGGAAAAAGAAACATCTCATGCACAAAACAACCAGAGGCTCATTAGATCGAACTCACGTTATTGAGCATTAGCCGCCGCCCATGAATCTTTGAGCAAACTGCCGTAATCTTCCAGAGAAAGCGTCTCTTCTCCGCACTGAACGCCGCCGGAACCAAGCATCTTTTCGGAGGCTAATATCCAAAAGCCGTTGTGTTCAGTTTTCGCTAATTGCATTAATTTTGGGTAATCTTCTCGCCTGTATTTCATCGGCGTGATCGCCAAAAGATGGACGGCGTGAACATCGTGTTGCCGCAGCCACGCCAGTTTTTTGCGGACTTGCGTTTCCAGCGTCAGCAGAATGACCGGCTTGCTTGGGCGGCTTAGACCGCGCAAAAGGCCAATCGTGAACCAGTCTCGCGGCATGGACGAAAGCGCGATTGCCCAAAGTCCGTCGCGGGTGCGGCCAGCGCTTTCGCGCCGCAATTCAATCCCGAATCGTTCAGCTTCATCCATGAGCGCTTTGCGGTAGAGCGGGAGGTAGCCTTTCGTAAGCAGCCACGAAAAACGAGCGGCTGCGGGTGTTTCCAGCGCTTCGTCTCGAACGGAATTTTCCAACAGCGATCCTGTGTGATTTAAAAAGACCATCCACGAACGATCGCCAAAGTCAAAGCCGCTGAAATCTTCGAATCGCAGGGGATTTTCTAACGTTTGAAGATCCAGAAAGAAGCCGGAAAACTGGCCGTGATCGTTTTGATGAAGCGCTGAAAAAAATGCTTCACGCCAAACGCGCCGATTGAGCGGGTGCCAGGTTTTGACTTCCAGACCGTCGGCTCCGACAAGTACTTCCTTCTCAAATTCCGATGCGTCCAGCGCCAAATCTTTTAGCCCAAAAAATCGGCTCTCTTCCAGCATTGCCGAGTTCGATTCTCCGATTAAAAAATTCAACCCCGCCGTTTTTAAAAATTGTTCTCCTTTTTTCCAAGCCCCGCCAGTTTCTCCTGGATTGATCAAAAGCCCCTTTAATGCTTTGTGACTGGAACCTGCCAAGTCTGGCGACGCCGCTCCGCCGTTTGTGCCTGTATTCTGAACGGAATTTGAAAAGGCGACTGTTTCGCTCGGCAAAAGCGCATTTGAAGGCGCCGTTTCAAGCAGAGCAAGGCGCGGAAATTCAGATTTGTGCTGAATCGGCAACGTGGGCGTCGGGTCGATGGGCGAAAGCTCCAACGATTGTCCGGAGAGCAATTGCTTAAATCGCTCCACGACGCTCTGCAAAAATACGCGCGAGGAATCGGCAAAATCAGGCTGCAAAAACGGTGCGTCGTCCCCGTGAATGCCCGTTGCGCTCGAGGAAAGCGCCGTACGCGGAAGCAAGAGAACGGGACCTTCTCCTTGAATAAACAAGCCGGTTGGAAACGGCCCGTTAAACTGCAAACGCCCTTTCTGCACAAATGAGGTTTCAGAAGATTCGGCGAATATTTCCGTCCGCGCGTCCGGCGAAATGCGCAACGGCGTCATATGCCCGAGGGGGACGCGGCCAATGGCGGAAAAGCTCCAGGAGTCGCGTCGGTGCGCGAAAATGCGCCCGCCGCCGCCGGTTGCATATTGATTATCGTTGTCATAAACGAACATCTCGGCGATTTGTACGCGTGCATTAATTTGTTGCAGGAATGCGTTGATCGCGGCCCGGTCGTGCGCCCCGTCGCCGGTTCCGCCGGGAACATAGCCAAAGACGACGCCCCGACCTTTCCGATGAAAATCGAGCAATAAATCAATTTCGTCTTGGGTAATTTCGGCGCTGGCGAGCAACGGCGTTCGCCCGCAAAGCATTATCAGAATATCGTACTGCGAAGTGTCCGCCAGCGTAAGGTAGGGATGAAAAGGCCGATAATCGATGCTGCACCCGACGGCGGTCCAGGTTTTGGCGACGGTTTCCAGCGCTTGCGCCGGACGCATGGTTTTATCGAGAATCAGCGCTTTCTGCGCATTGGCTGAAATTGTGAAAATCAGGAATGAGAAGAGTGAAAAGGCGTAGAAACGGGTTCGAGCCCCGGAATGCTTCTTCATGATGCTGCTTCCAAGATGACATTCGAATTTACGGTTTGAGTTGCTCCTTTAAGAGACGCGAAAACTCTGCGGCGGGTTGGTATCCAATGATTCGCGACAGCTCTTTTTCATTTCTGTCTATAAACAGGATCGTCGGATAATCCTGAATTTTGAAGCGCTCAACCACTGCTTGCTCTTTGTCGCCGTCAATTTTCAGGCAAACAAAATTATCGGAAAGCGATACGATTTCGGAATCGGAAAAAGTGCGTTCCTCCAGCGTCAGCGACGGCCCCGACCATGAGGTCGTGAACACCGCAAGGATGCTTTTGCGCAAAGCGCGCGCCTTGCGCTTTGCTCTGTTATAGCTTGTTTCCCACTCAATTGCGCGCGCGGCCTTGGGGCGTTTGGGTTCGTTTAAGTACGGAGATTCAGCGGCAAAATCGACTTCTCGCGTTAACTCCGTTTCTTTTCGCACCAGTTTAATCAAATCGCCGCGCGGTGAAATTTCCAAAACTTCAAACGGCGTTTCGCCCAACCAGCCGAGTCTGGTAACGTCCCGGAATTCGTGGCGCTGGGTTAAGATCGAATCGTTTAAGCTGTCTTCGGGCACGATTGCCCAGCGGTCGTTGGCGTCAAAGACGCCATTGTAATCGTCGTCTACGAAAGAGAGAAACGCTTTTTGCTTATTGTACTCAAAACGTCCTTCCCGCCAGGATTCGCGAATAACGAAGGCGGACTGCGGCGCGCCGGAGACCGGGTACCAAAGATAAATTTTGCACAACAGCGATTCCGCCTGCACCGTTGTCGGCGTTTGCCAGCCATAAGTCAAATGAACGTTGTCAAATTCGGTGTAATGCCTGTTGCGCGAGCGAATAAATTGTCCGCGTGATTGCCTGGGCGGTCCGTCATTATCGAAGTTAAAATCCCGATTTTCATCGATGTACAGCAAGTCGTAATAGAGGCTTCGCTCGTCTGATTTGGCGAGCAAGAAATAGGCGGGGCGATTGGTGTTTCCTAACGCGAGCTGAGCAATAAGCGGCTGAGCGTCTTTCGCACGCTCATATCTAAAAGAAGCGTTCACAGAATCTGGAGCGACTAGGTCGATGCGCTTTAGCGGCCAATACGGAAGAGATTTTCCCGAGCTTTTGTCGTTGTAGGCCAGCTCAACGGAAAATTCGGTTTGTTTGCAAGCGGTAAGCCCGACTAAAATCAGGCCGACTAAGAATGACGCAATACTTCTCGTCATCAAATTTTGAAGCATACCTCCGTGTCGCCTCAGCGCCCGTCGATCGTGACGGCGCGATTTATTCAAAAAGTTCATTATTAACTGGTGTTACGCGACAGCAGTAACGCCGTAGATACTCTCGTTGAAGTCATTCCCGCGCAGGCGGGAATCCAGTCAATCGTGCGCAGCCCCTAGATTCCGGCCTGCGCGGGAATGACGTAAAAGTGACGTTTCTCAGACACTAGTTGGGAAATCTCCGAGTGCGTAACATGATTTATTAACTGGTGTTGCGCGCTCGCTTAAAAACGTGGGAACTGACTCAAACCATTAGTCAGGCGCGCAACTTGAGTTATCGAAGCTACAAAATCAGCCGCGTCAGGAAATGTTATCGTTAACGGGTCTCAGGCTTTCATAGATTTTTTTCGAAATCGCCGCGATGGCTTCGCTGGCTGTTTCCTGAGACGCGACGCCCTTGGTTAGGACGACCAAAACATAGGGCTTTCGCTCCTTGGGAAAAACGATGGCGCAATCATGATCGATGGCCGTGATATTGCCGGTTTTGCTCGCGACTTCGATTTCCACCGGAACGCCTGCGGGAATTTTTTTACGAAAATGTTGACGCTTTAAAATCGAAATCATCTCGTCGCAACTTTGCTCGGAAACGATCTTCTTTTCGGCGATGGCGCGCATAACCAGCATCATGTCGAATGCCGTTGTGCGATTACTCCAACCTTTACGGTACGCCTTTAAATCTTCTACGCCGCGCAGCACTTGTATGTCGTTGGCGCCGATTTCCGCCATCGTCTGCATGACGCGCCGGGCCTCAACTTTTTCAATCAACAGGTTCGTAGCGAGATTGCTACTCATCGTGATCATGAGCTCGTTCAATTTGCGCATCGAAACAGGCTGATCGATTTTTTCATAGAGCGTTTTTTCGCTGTCGTCGCTGATCGAATACGCGCTGCCGTCCACAATGCTCCGGAACTCATTTTTAACAATTATTGAGTCATCCATTGCATATTCGTTCGCTTCGGCCTGCCGAAACAGCTCGATCATCAGAGGCACCTTCATCGTGCTGGCGGCGTGCATCAATTCTTTCTCGTTGAAATGAAATTCCTGCCCGGTCTCCAAATCAAAAAAGGACACGCCCAAGCTCGCGTGGAGGCTGTCGGCGAGGGCGTTCAGGTAATTTTCCATTTGTACCGCATCAATAGTTCCGGGCTGGATTTCTTTTTTCTGGGAGCAAGCACAGAGCGGCAACGCAACAAACAGTACAAGTTTTCTCAACATCTTTTCTTCGACCAACAGTTCGTTCAAATGCTCGCTTTTTGCAACTTTGACGCTCTTTATCTGACGCTTTTTGTAAACTGCATTTTGGAGCCGTCGCACGGCCCCGTTTTGTCATTCTGAAGGAATCTTTGTTATCGTCCAGTACAGATCATGCTCAAAAATTCAAGAATCGGATCAAAAAAGATGCTTCCAACATGACAATTTCGGCCTTTTTCGCCAGTTTTAGAAGCCTATACGAAAAGTGTCAGGTAGTGAACTTTGGCGCTAAGCGTTCGCCCGTTTTAATAGTGAAAAAAGTTCTTCGTACTCTGGAAATCGCCCGGTCTGTTTTTTCGAAAAAATCAGCTTCTCGCCGACGCGGATTTCAAATGCGCCGCCCTTGGATTTGATAAATGAAATGTTCAGGTTGGCGTCAAAACGAAGAAGCGCGTCCCTTAAACTAAGGGCTCTCGGCTTGTAGTTTCACATGACGCAGTATTCGATTGAGACGTTCATCTTTGACCTTTTTCTATGTTTGAATGCGGGCAAGAGCATGCGGTCTCGCCAGACGAAATTGAATGCTTTTCCGGAACGTTGACAAAAAGAAACCTTCCAAACTTTGTGACAAATCTGGAAGGTCGCTTGTTTAAAACTTGCTGAAAATAGAGCGCGGGAAATTAACCTGCAAGGTTTTGCGGATTAAGCGGCTGTAAATCTTGCGGGATGAATTCGCCGTCCTTGCGGATGAGTTCATCGTCAAAGTAGATCATCCCGCCGCCCATCTCCGGAGTTTGGCGCATGACCAAGTCCCAGTGAACGTTGGACCGGTTGCCGTTATCCGCTTCTTCGTAAGCCTGCCCCGGCGTAAAATGAAACGACCCCGCCATTTTTTCATCAAACAAAATGTCCAGCATGGGCCGTGTAATGTGCGGGTTGAACCCAATGGCGAACTCGCCGATATAGCGGGAGCCTTCGTCCGTGTCCAAAATCGCATTCAATTTTTCTGATTTGTCCGCCGTCGCGGCGACGATTTTTCCGTCTTTGAATTCCAGCCGTACGTCGTTGAAGGTTACGCCTTCATAGATCGTCGGCGTATTAAAATGAATGTGGCCGTTAACGCTGTCGCGCACAGGCGCGGTAAAACATTCGCCGTCGGGGATATTGTGCTCGCCGCCGCAACCGATAGCCGGAATGTTCTTGATGCTGAACTCAAGCTCCGTGTCATTGCCGAGAATCCGTACTTTGTCCGCCTGGTTCATCCTTGCCTGCAGCGCCTGCATTTTTTCGGACATATTCGCATAGTCGAGGGTGCAGACGTTGAAATAGAAATCTTCAAAAGCCTCCGTGCTCATCGAAGCCTGTTGCGCCATGGAAGACGACGGGTAGCGCAGCACAACCCACTTCGTTTTCGGCACGCGAATATCGTGGTGCACCGGCTTCATAAAGTGCAGTTTGTAATCATTCATTTTCCGCTGATCGACGTCCGACATTTCGTTGATGTTCAAACTGCCGCGTACGCCGATGTAGGCGTGCATTTCTTGCATGCGATTGGCTTCATAGGCTCCCCAACTTTCGAAGCCTTCCGTCGGCAGCGCGCGCAACAGAGCCCGGTTGATGGCATTGTTTTTAACGGTGACGAACGGCACGGCTTTGCGCGCTTCCACCGCTTGGATGAGCGCAATCGTAAATTGCTCGGGAATATCAATCGCTTCGATGAGCACGCGCTCGCCGGGCTGCAGATTTGTTGAATGTGAGGCAAGTATATTTGCAAGTTGGGCTAATCTTGGATCTTTCATGTGGAATCCTTCCTGAAAATATTTTATGAAAAAGCTTCGTTCTTCGAAGCGGCGTGATAGAGAGATGTGAGAAATTTATGCTCTTCCCAAGACAACGCCGCGCATTCTTACGCCTGCCGCGTTATCTTTTACTATTCTACCAACTTCAACGCAGGGAAACGTAAAATATTCTTACCGGCTGCATTGTTTTGACCGGTCTTGAAACATCCCGATTGCATCAAATCTTGCCGTCTTGTATTTTAATCTATTAACTGATGTTATGCGACAGCAGTGACGCCGTAGAAGCCCTCATTAAAGTCATTCCCGCGCAGGCGGGAATCCAGGGGCTGCGCACGTTTGACTGGATTCCCG
>CAXHAT010000213.1:0-12832 GCA_964014485.1 uncultured Deferribacteres bacterium | reverse complement strand
CGTCGGTTCTCGCCTCGGCGAAGCCAACACGCGGAAGGCCATGGGCGACGTTTACCAGTTCAGAAAAGAGCTGGACGAAGCGCTGAAAACCTACGACGCGGCCCTCGCGCTTTTTCGCGCCGTCGGTGATCGCCTCGGCGAAGCCAACCTCAACCAATCCCTCGCTCGTCTCTGTCAGCATAAAGGTGATCACGCCGCCGCCAAAACGCATTTTCAAAACGCCCTCGCCGGCCACGCCGCCATCGGCTCGGCCTACAGCATCGCCAACGATCTCTATTATTTTTCATATTTTTTCACTGAAACCGGCGCGCAAGAGAACGCCGTCGCCGCCCTGGAGATGACCTTGAAAATATGGTCGCAATTGCAAACGCCCTACGTGCAAATGGCCGTCGAGCAACTTTCCGCGCTGCATGAATTCCCCTCGGAGAGCGTGGCGCAAGCATACTTTGAGGAGCTGGAAAAACGCTGGCAAAGCGAAGAATTCGATCCCGGCAAATTCCTCGCGCGGGTTGCGCAATGGTGAAATTGGCGCAGCGGAAGACCCGATTGCCGGACGCCGCGCTCTCGTTTGAAAGATTGCGCGTATTTTGTAAAAATGAGTATATTGTCGCGAACTTGAGACGAGGTGGAAGATGCCCTCAAAAATATCGCGTACCTTGCTTGCAAAACTGCGTCAAGAATTAAAAGCGCTCTATGGCGATAACCTCGTCACGCTCGTACTTTTTGGCTCCTACGCGCGCGGCGAGGCGGGGTCGCATTCAGATATCGACGTCGCGCTTGTGCTTAAGGATTTCACCCATGAATTCCTGGAAATCGACCGGACGAGCAAGCTTGTTTATGAGCTTTCGCTAGAAAATAAAACCACGGTTTCGTTGATTCCGATGCGAGAGTCTGATTGGCGTGAAAATGTACTGCCGTTTTATCAAAGTCTGCGTCAAGAAGGGGTTTCAATCATTTGAAAGATCAAATGCGTGGTTTGCTCGCCAAGGCTGAAGAGAATATCCAAGCTGCAGATTTACTCATCCAGGCAAATTACTTTGAAATAGCCGTCTCGCGAGCTTACTATGCCATGTTTTACACAGCAGAGGCATTGTTGATTTTGAAAGGTCTCTCCTTCTCTTCACACGGCCAGGTTCAAAGCGCGTTTGGTCAGCATTTCGCCAAGACCGGAGAGCTGGATTCGAAATTCCATCGCTACCTCCTCGATTCCTTTCGAAAGCGCCAGGTTGCCGACTATCAAACAAGTTCTGATATTTCCGGGGAATTCGCCGTTGCAGTCGTCAATCGAGCGGAAGAGTTTCTCAATGCCGCTCGAATATATTTTGATGAAAACCCGCCTGTTGTCTGAATAATCAGATCACGAATTTTGGTCAGAATCCGCTTTAACCGCCCGCCGTTCCCCGCTACTTTTGCATTAAGTCAAATCACATAATTTTTCTCCGCGCCTTTGCGAACTTCGCGTTCAAAAAGAATCGTCCAATTTTCAAAACTTGCCATGCTCGTCGAGGAGGAACACAAATGCATCCCGCCAAAAAACTGCTGCAATTTCTTGCTCAAACCGTCTTTGCTTTTTGCCTGTTGTCGGCAGTTCAAACCGCCGCCCAGGAACAAACCCACGATCCGAACATCGCCTTTGACGCGAAATTATTCGAAGGGATGGACTGGCGCATGGTCGGGCCGTTTCGCGGCGGGCGCGTGACAGCGGTAGACGCCGTTCCGACCGATCCGCCCATGCTCTATTTCGGCGGAACCGGCGGCGGCGTTTGGCGGTCGGTCAATAATGGTCTGGATTATGAAAACGTCTCGGACGAGTATTTCAAAGTCGGCTCCATCGGCGCCATTGCCGTCGCGCCTTCCGATCCAAACGTGATTTACGTCGGCACCGGCTCGGCGTGCATTCGAAGCAACGTTTCCACCGGGCGCGGCGTGTACAAATCCATCGACGGCGCGAAAACGTGGAAACTCGTCGGTTTGGAACAGTCCGGACAAATCGGCAAAATGCGCGTGCATCCGCAAAATCCTGACTTGGTCTACGTTGCCGCGCTGGGGCAGGCGTTTGGTCCGAATTCCGAGCGCGGCGTTTTTCGCTCCAAGGACGGTGGCGAAAACTGGGAGCGCGTACTATTTCTTTCCGACACGACGGGCGCAGTCGATCTTTCCATGAACCCGGAAAATCCCAATGAAATTTACGCCAGCATGTGGCGCGGCGAGCGCAAGCCGTGGACAATTATCAGCGGCGGCAAGGAAGGCGGGATTTACAAAACGACGGATGGCGGCGACACGTGGGAAAAATTGACCAACGGCTTCCCGGAGGGCATTATCGGCAAAACGGCGGTCTCGGTTTCTCCGGCCAACCCGAGCCGCGTCTATGTGCTCGTGGAAGCGCCGAACGATCAGGGCGGGCTTTATCGCAGCGATGATTCCGGTGCGAGTTTTCATTTTATCAACCCGCAAAAAAGCCTGATGAACCGCCCGTTCTACTACACGCACGTCACCGCCGACCCGAACGATGAAAATCTGGTCTACGTCAACAACGAGGGCTTTTTCAAATCCGCCGACGCGGGCAGCACGTTTACGCGCGTGCGTACGCCCCACGGCGACAATCACGACATGTGGATTCATCCCGAAAATTCAAAATATCTGTTTCAGGCCAACGACGGCGGCGTCAACGTCAGCCTGGACGGCGGGTTGACCTGGTCGGAGCAGTACAATCAGGCGACGGCGGAATTGTACCACGTGGTCGTCGACAATCAATTTCCTTACTGGCTTTACGGCGAGCAGCAGGACAACTCAACGATCATGGTGCCGAGCCTGCCGCCGGTGGCGACGAGCATGATTTCGCCGGAGCAGTTTTGGAAAGCGGTGGCGGGCTGCGAGACCGGCCCCATCGCCTTGCATCCTGAAAAACCGTACATCGTTTACGGCGGCTGCAAAGGGCGATTCAGCCGCTACAACGACATTACCGGGCAGGAGCAGCAGTACTGGGTTTATCCGCATTTCAACTACGGCCACGCCGCCAGCGACATGCCCTACCGCTTCCAGCGCACCTCGCCCATCGAGATTTCGCCGCACAATCCGAGCGTGATTTACCACACCTCGCAGTACGTTCACAAGACGACGGACGAGGGCAAGACCTGGGAAGTGATTAGTCCGGATTTGACCGCCAACGAGTCGGACAAGCAAGGCTATTCCGGCGGGCCGATCACGCGCGACATCACCGGCGAGGAGATTTATTCGGCGATTTATCAATTCCGCGAATCGCTGCACGAAGAGGGCGTTTTTTGGGTCGGCGCCAACGACGGCCCGCTGCATGTTTCGCGAGACGGCGGCAAGTCATGGCAGGATGTGACGCCCAAAAATCTGCCGCCGGGCGGGCGCGTACAAACCATCGATCCCTCGCCGCATCGGGCGGGAAGCGCCTACGCCGCGATTTATCGCTATATGCTCAACGACTGGAAGCCGTACATTTATAAAACCGAGGATTACGGCGAAAACTGGACGCTTTTAACAGACGGCAAAAACGGAATCCCGGACGATCAGCCGATGCGCGTGGTGCGCGAAGACCCAGATCGCGAAGGTCTGCTCTACGCCGGAACCGAATTCGGCATGTTCGTCTCCTTTGATGACGGCAAGCGCTGGCAGTCGCTGCAACTCGATTTGCCGCACACGCCGATCACCGACATTCGCGTGCATCAAAAGGACTTGGTCATTTCGACCATGGGGCGTTCGTTCTGGATTCTCGACGACCTCACGCCGCTGCATCAATTGAACGACGACATCGCGGCGGCGCGGACGCATTTGTTCAAGCCGCGCGAGACACACAGAATGCGGCGCGCTTTTTCCTGGCGCGGCGGGCGCGCCATGCCGCAATACCCGCCCAACGGCGCGATGATTTATTATTACTTGGCTGAAAACGCGGCGGAGGGCGCGACACTGGAAATTCTGGATTCGAGCGGCGAGGTCGTACGATCCTGGTCGAGCAAAAAAGCAAATCGTGAAGATTCCGGTCGTCCGGATTTTATGCGTCCGCTCGGCGCCGCGCGTTCACGCGGACTTTCGGGACAGGCGGGAATGCATCGCTTTGTCTGGGATTTACGTTATCCCGGCCCGTCCGGCTTTTCACCCGGCTCGACGATGGGTTCCGGGCCAATGGCCGTTCCCGGAAAATATCGCGCCCGTCTGACTGTCGGCGACTGGACGAGCACGCAGGAATTTGAGGTCAAAATCGATCCGAGAATCGTGGAAGACGGCGTGACCGTAGCGGATTTGCAGGAGCAGCACGAACTCAATTCCCGCATTCGCGACCGCATCAGTGAACTGCGCCAGAGCGTCATCCGCATTCGCGCGATGAACAAAAAGCTGGATGAAATGGCGACGCAAGAAACCGTGAGTCAAAAGAAAAAGGCGCAGGCGCTCAAAGTGCGCAAAAGCCTGGTGGAAATTGAAGAAGCGTTGGTGCAAACGCAGGAAGGAAAAGTGGGCGCACAGCTCAAACCGATGCTCAACCGCCAACTCACCTATCTCTACGGCATGACTACCGGCGGCGACCAGAAACCGGGACGCGACGCACACTTACGGATTCAGGACATCGAAAAAATTCTTGAGGGCCATCAAAAAGCCCTGCAAAAAATCATCAATGGCGAGTTGAAGAAATTGAATCTGGGTTTTGAAAGCGGCGATGGAAGGAATTGAACCCTTGAGTACCTACACGGAATCGCACAATTAAGAGCGTGTACCATCTTTGCAAATTCCTGGTTACTTTTCCGGAACTTGATTTTGTAGTATCACAGTAGTATTATATTTTATGCCTCGGAAAATCAGAGAATTGATTCGTGATTTAGAGCGAGCCGGTTTTGTCAATCGCGGCGGGAAAGGCAGTCATCGCAATTATATTCACGAATCAGGCGTTGTTTTGACAATTTCCGGTAAAACGGGCGATGACGCAAAAAAGTATCAGGAAAAACTGGTTAAACAAAAAATCTCGGAAGCGCAGTGATGAAGGAAAGGGATAAGTATTTAAAAATCGTCGAATGGTCTGATGAAGACGAGTGTTACGTAGGCTCCGTTCCCGGCTGGATTGGAAAATGTTGTCATGGCGATGATGAAACGAAAGTCTACCGACAGCTTTGCCAAATAGTGGACGAATGGCTTGAAATTTACAAGAAAGACGGCCGCGCTCTCCCGCTTGAAACCGCAGGCAAGAAATATTCAGGAAAATTCGTCCTGCGCACCGATCCCGATTTGCATCAGGCATTGGCAATTCGAGCATTAAATGAAGGCGAAAGCTTAAATAATTTCGTCGTCAAAACTTTGAAAAAAGTCGTCGTCGCCTAAGGTTTTTGGATGATTCTGAATGAGGTAAGAGATTATGCATGACCGAATTTCTATCGACCCGAATATCTGTCACGGGCAAGCTTGTATCAAAGGCACGCGGATTCCTGTGCATCAAATCGTCTTGATGCTTGCTAACGGAGATACAATTCCAGAGCTTCTTAGAGCCTGTCCAACGTTAGACCGCCGGTCGTTTTGTCAAACATTCAGTTGGTTTTTCACTTGTGAATCTCTCAGGGAGACCTCATTGGCATGGAATTAATCCATCATGAAACCCTGATAGCTTGGGGCGTTCCGAATGTAGAGTTTTGTGTCCCTAAAAACGCTATTAACAAAGGTTGTGGAATATGAATAACCATTCTTCTTCGTCCGTCGGCAGAGTTGACAGTGCAGACATAGCTGTACCAGAACACAAAATCGAAGTGCGCTTTTATTCACGCATACTATGTACCGGTGAAGCTCCACTTTGGAAAGAAGATTTGATGAATAATCTGGGGACGCCCATCATTGGTTTGGGTGAGCGAACGGCGGAATACGATCACTTGCCTCTTCAATGGATGCCGCATATACAAGTAAGCGATGTGGCGTCGAGTGCAAAGTCTGCGCTTAAATTAGGCGGCAGCGAGCTGATGCATGGTAAGGATGATGACGGAAACAGCCAATGGGCAGTGCTTGTCGATCCATACGGGGCGGCATTCGGAATCATTCCCATTGTTCCAGCTCAAGCGGCGTCTTCTAAAGGTGACGCCGAATCTCCGGTTGGTCATATAAGTTGGATTGACTTAACAGTTCCTAATGCCCAGGAAGCACGCGATTTTTACAGCAGCGTCATTGGCTGGTCGTGGGAGGTTTGCAAGAAGGAAGACTCGAACGGGTTCTACGATGACTACCACATGCTCGATGGTGACGGCAAGCCAGCAGCCGGCATATGTCACGCACGAGGACTACATCAGGACCTGCCCTCTGTCTGGACGCTTCATCTCCCCGTCGGCGATCTCGCCGAGAGCAGTCGCCGAGCGCGAGAAGAAGGTGGAAAGGTTCTAAAAGATGCACACGGGGATGATGGCAAACTCGCTCATGTAGTTGTGCAAGATCCGGTCGGTGCAATCATGGCAATACTTCCCGGTTAGCAGGCGCCGGCTTAACCGCGACGTCATGTTGATCCAAAACAGCTATCAATGTTGCGGGTCTCGCGCCTTCCATCTGGCTGATAGGGGCGCCACGTCCATAGCCGGTATAAAACCAAAAACTACATACAGCGGGAAGGGCAAAAATTTCATGGACATAGTCACTCAGGGTTTGATCGGGGCAACTGTTGCACAAGCAGTCGCGAAGCCCAATGAAGTGCGTTTGGCCTCATTCGTTGGCTTCTGTGCGCCGCTGCTCGCCGACGCCGATACACTCATGCGTTCGGCCGAAGACCCACTGCTCTTTCTGGAGAATCACCGACACTTCACTCATGCGATCTCGTTTATTCCAGTCGGAGCCCTCATTGCCGCATTCCTGTTCTGGCCATTTTTGAGAAAACGGCTGGGGTTTAAGAAAATCTATCTTTACGCGCTCACCGGATACGCCACTGCTGGTATTCTGGACGCCTGCACGAGCTACGGTACTCATTTGTTATGGCCATTCAGCGACGCTCGAACCGCCTGGAGCGTCATCTCCATTTTCGACCCGCTTTTTTCCCTGGCACTGATCGTCGCTCTTGTCTTTGGCGTCGTAAAATATCAACCGCTGGCTGCGCGGGCGGGCGTCGTTTTCGCTGTCGCCTATTTGTCGCTCGGCGCGCTTCAGCGCCATCGCGCTGAAACGCTCGCACAGGTGCAGGCTCAGCAACGGGGCCACGTCATTGAACGCCTGATCGTCAAACCCACAATCGGCAATCTGCTGCTGTGGCGGTCGGTTTATGAAACGGATGGCATTTATTACGTCGACGCTGTACGTGTTGGTCTGCCCAACAACGGCAAGGTCTTTAAAGGTGACAGGGTGCAGGCCTTTGACCTCAACCGTGACCTGCCTCAAGTCACAAATCAGACGGCCGTCTATCGTGACATCCAACGCTTTGACTTGTTCTCTGACGGCTTTCTCGCCTGGCACCCGGAGCGCCCCAACGTCTTGGGGGATGTACGTTTCGCCATGCTGCCGACCAGCATCCGTCCTCTTTGGGGAATCGAGTTAAACCTTGATGCACCTCACGAACATGTCACTTTCGAGACCTATCGTACGATGTCTGATTCAGAGATCAAGGCCTTCATGGAGATGCTCTTCGACTAACCCCAACCAGACAACTATTGTTTTCAAAATCCGAAGCAAGGAGCATGAGGAAAGCACGCCAGTTGGTGAAAAGTTGAAAGCAAATGAAAGGCAATTTGACAAAAGATTTGCGGCGCTTTTCGTAGGATTTTTCATTTTTTTGAATTAAGTGACTTGTATCAAAACGACAATCGTTCAAGCTAAATGCTGAGCTCAATACTGCGTTATTTTGGAGAATGTAATGCTGACAGATGTTGAAATAAGAGACCTGGTCAATGATTATGGGATGCGGGTGAATGAAGGCAGACCCATCAAACAAATTATTGCTGACAATGATATTCCCAAGCTGATCGGCGCCACTATTCTGGAAGGAAAAGTATCGGATTCCGTTTTCAGTGACAGCCTGAAAACAAAGGACGGCGCGCCCATTCGTCTCATGTTTCGCGGAAATCGTATTTCTACGCATGACGTCAACCGAGGCGCGATTCCTTTCAAAGATCAGGTTCTCGCCCAAAATCATGATCACATGCTCAATCTGGTCAAAGACGTTTTGGGATCGTCGCAATTCGAAGTTCCGGGATTGCAACCGTCTTCAACAGTCATCCCCGCGGAAAATTTAAAGCTGATCATGCTGGAAAATGTCTTGCGCATGTACAATGCCGAAAGTTCGACTTCCACTTCTTTATTTCAACATTGGCTAAAAGCAAAAGAGCAAAACCTGGGCGTGTTTGAATATGCCGGTCATAAAATTGACGCAGATTCTCTCAGCCCTAACGGCAAGCTTCCTTATCTCATGGATACGCCTTCGACCAAAGAGAAAGTCGATCGAACCATCGATCCGGCCTTTTTGATCAAAAATGACATTTGCACTGCAGACCAATACCAGCATATTCGCAACGCCTCTATGATGGCGTTTGGTATTGTGTCACAATATCTGCGAGAAAAGGGCATGGTATTGGTCGACACGAAAACTGAGCATGGCGTCAGTGCCCGTAACCAAATCGTTGCCGCGGATGAACTTTACACCATGGATTCATCCCGCTTTTGGAAACTGAATGATGACGGTTCTGTTATGAAAAGAGACGGCAAGCCGGTTTCCTTTTCGAAAGAATTTGCTCGCGGCATGGTGAAAGATAAAGGCATGCAGTTTTCAACAGAGCAAAGCAATGAAATCGCGGTGCGCTATATTTCCGGATTGCAGCATCTCACAGGAAAAGCTTTCGAACCGGATTTGCGTCCACGTGATGAGCGCATCATCGAGTCGACCAATTTGATTTTGGAATATTTGACTTAGACTCAATTGACCATTCTTCATTTACGGCCAAATGATCCATATCGATTCTGTGAGGTGCCTCGTGGTCGCGATCAACAGCGCGTGGCCTGAAGCGTCGAGCGTCATGCGAAACGCGGCTGTCTCCAATTTTCTGAAAACCGTCGCTAATGAAGTTGACGAAGCAGGGAAAGAATCGCCTAGCCCATAATTGCGCCCCAGCTCAAGAAACCGGGAGTAGCTAGCTGACGACTGCTAATCGGTCCCGGTTTGGGTGGATTAAAAATGATTCAATCAGGCTCAAAACAACGTTTGTATGCAAGCTTGTTGTTTCTCGGCGCTTGTGTGCTCTTGTTCCGAACGAGCACCATGATTCTCCAGGGAGACTTGGAGATTCTTGTGTTGTGGGTCTCGGTGTTGTTAATTGCTGAATTTTTAATCGACCTGGGATGTGCGGTCTTCTCGGTCATCTGGTGGAAGTCAAATGATGCCGCCAGGGACAGGACGCCGCTTCGACTTGGAGCGGCGGCGGCTCTATTGCATGCTTTCAGAGTTTTGATCTTTGTGATTGGAAGGGTCGGCCCCTGGATCGATTTTGACGTAAGACCGGAACACCGCGCCCTGCATTATACTCGTTGGAATATCGGCGAGGTATACTTTGCGGCAATAATGTCCATTCTGGGAATTATAGGCGTCATTGTTATTTGGCAATACAGACGACGATTGAAAAAGATCATCTAACAAAGTACAAATCCTGACGGCTTGTACGGCTTCTGAAAATAACTGCATTTTTGAAGCAGAACCCGATTAAGCGGCCGTTATTCTCCGCCAAACTTCAACTCACCAATCAAAACCTCAAGCTCCAACTTTGTTCCCTGCGCCCAAGCCGACTGATATTTTTTGGAACCCAGCGCCGTTTCCAGCTTTTTTTGCCATTGCTCAAGCAACGGCCATTTCTCAATCCAGCTTGTTGGACTTTTGGGGTGAGTCAGGGCCAGCGCCAGCGCTTCAACTGCTTGTCCTGTTCGTCCCTGACTACCCAATAAAATAACTGCTACCGCCAAAAAAGAGAGAAGTCCTTTGGCCGTATGAAAAGGACTTTGGGATAAAAACAGGGTATTTAAATACTTTTCACCCGCCGAAAAATCTTCAAGCCCACAAGCCGCCATTGCGAGTCCGAACTGGGTGCAAGCGATGACATTTGGATCATGTGCTGTTCGCTCGCTCTCGCGGCACAAATCCCAGGCTTTGCGATAATCCTCCGCCATAGCAGCCAACCAGCCTAGCACAATTTGCGTGAATTCTTTGGGGATGGGGCTATTGCTATCTACGGCAAGCGCATAGCCTTCTTCCGCATATCGTCGCGCATTTGAAAAATCCCCCTTAAAAAAGGCGTCCTGGCCAAGGCTCATCACAGATTTCGCGACGCCGGCCCGATCACCAAGTTCATTGCGTATTATTATCGCTTCCTGCAAATAGCTTTGAACCTGCGCATTATTATCTTCAAACACAGCCATCAAGCCCTGGCTTCCCAAAGCACGCCCCAAGGCAAATTTATTGTCCGTTCTACGACTGAGCTCACAGGCTTGCTCCTCATACATTCGCGCCGTTCCTGTCTGGCCGAGGAAGCGGCTGCTCATACCAAGCATATGCAAAGCTTCAGATTGATAAAAAGGATCACCGAGTTCTTGAAACAGCGCTAAAGCTTCTTTTAATGTTTTGAAGGTTTGTTCCATATCGTGAGAAGCATATCTATTCACGCCCAACATCCACAAAAAGAAGGCAATTTCATTTTCGTTTTTTTGTTCGCGAGCAACAGTCAACATCCGTGCAATCCGGGTGCGGTAATCTTCACCACTGTTATCAAAAGCGAGTAATAGGCGGCGTTGAACAGGATGTGCATCTGGCTCAAATGAAATGCCTAACTTTCTCTGAGCAAGCTGCAACAACTCCTTACCTTCAGGTACGCGCGCCCGCATGACGCAAAACCAGTAGAGCGCTTCCAATGCTTGAGCTATCGCGTCAAAATCAGCTTCAGCAACAGCCCGCTGCCAGGCTGCACGGATATTTTCAAAATCAGCTTCGATTTGATTGAGGGCTTCTAATTGTTTATTGCTTTTGACGCCGCTTTCGCATTGTGACATGAGGGATGTGTAGTAGGCAGTGTGGGCTTGACAGGTCTTATCCGCCGTTCCGGAAGCGTTCAATTTTTCTTCAATGTATTGGCGTAGAAGCTCGTGAATCGTATAGCGGCCGTTTTCCGCTTCACGCTGAAGCAGTGATTTATTCGCCAGTCGTTGCAGCACACGAATGGTCGCCCCCGCCACGGCTCGAGCAGCATCGAAGGTAAAGCCGGCTCGAAAAACGGCTAAACGCATATAAATTTGCCGATCACTCTCCGTGAGTCGCGACCACGAATAATCAAAAACTGCCCGAATACTACGCAATCGGCGCGGCATATCCCGCATATCCGTTTCCAATACATCAAAGCTGCGCTCGATCTCAGACGCAATTTCCGCCGGCGTTAGAATATCAACAAGACTTGCCGCCAATTCGATTCCGAGCGGCATACCGCCAACCTGCAGGCAGATACGGTAAACGTGTTCGAGATCATCATTGGACACGGTGCATTTCGCCTGCACCATTCGCGCGCGCTGAACAAAAAGCTGGGTAGCGCTGCAATTTAGAATCCCAGCCGCTGTATCGTTTGCAGGCAGCGCCAAACTGCCCAAAGGATAAACGGTCTCGCCTCGCAGGTTTAGGCGCTCTCGCGAGGTGACAATGATCTTGATATTTGGAGCGGATTCAAGCAGAGATATGATGAAGCCGGCGCCGTCCAGCAAATGTTCGAAGTTATCGAAGATGAGCAATAACTCTTTACCGCGGAGATAATTTTGCAATTGCGCCATCGGTTCATCTGAATCAGAGAGCTGCACATTCAGATTTGTGGTAATTGCGGGGATAATATCTTCGACGGCGCGCAATTGCACGAGAGGGATAAAAAATACGCCATTCAAAAAAACGGATAGTTGCGTTTTTGCTGCTTCCAATGCCAAGCGGGTCTTGCCCATGCCCCCAACTGCCACAATCGTGATGAGCCGGACGTCTTCTTCTTTGAGTAGATTGGCGATATTGCTCAATTCTTGCTCACGACCGATAAATGGGGCGGTTGCTGCTGGTAGATTGTTGTGTGGCTTGCTTTCCCGGAGAGACGCTGACTGGGGCGTTATGCTATCGAGCAAGCCCTGCTCCCCGGCTTTTTTAACGGCCTGCGTGCGATTTTTGACAAATAGCTTGTCATAGATTCGACTGTTGTACCATTTGACTGTGTCGATAGACAGAAAGAGGTGTTGCGCAATTGTTTTATTGGTATTGCCATCAGCCAGCAGACGCAAGATTTCCAGCTCACGTTCTGTTAAAGGGTCGATTAAGTTTGCTTGCGAATTACGGCTGATTTCTTCTCGTCTCATAAATTATATTACAACGTTAAGTCCAACATTCTCGTGACCATGCTTCGCGTGGTCATGCAGCTTGCGGCGCTTCGCGCCGGTTCCGTCCGCACAATTTTGAGCCTGAATGAATTGGCGCGAAGCGCCGGGGCTGCATTCCAACGGTTTACCCTCGGGACGCCGGGGGCAAAGCATTGGAACGAGAACGACACTTTTCTTACGCGATCCCGCGGACTTAACGTTGTAATAATTACCACACTTTTTCCACACTTTTGGGTGGTGACTTTTCGTATCCATAACCTTATTTTGAGCGCACAGTTAAAGGCATGAGCGAGTAATTGACGCCTGGGTTTGCACGTGAATCTTGAAGTGGACCCCAATGTCAAGACAGTTATACCGAACAGTTAAGGTGGATTAGAGCACTAGACTGTCTTTGTTCTTGTATTAAGGTTATTAATAATAGTAGTAGATTTATTTCTTTTTGCTTCTTTTTCTTTCTTTGTTGATAAGTGTGGATATGTGGATAACT